>NZ_JAFLXH010000028.1:0-88627 GCF_019891515.1 Pseudomonas sp. Wu6
ACAACCGAATCAGGCTCCACAGCTACAACAACTACCTGTCGCCAATAGCCATGGAGCAAAAAGCGGCATAAACACCGTAATCGGTGTCCGGGATTACTTGACCAGTTCAGCTTGCCCCCGATGAGGGACTGTCAGTGAATGCTTCTGCAACTGACCCTCCGCCATCGGGGGCAAGCCCCCTCCCACATTTGAACGCCATGCGTCAGGAGGATTGTATTCAGCCTTGCTTAGCCAACAGTTCCAGGCCTTCATGCAGCGCCGGGAACAGACTGTTGTTGAAGTTGTTCCAGCGCAGTTCGAGGATGGTGTCTTCGGGCGAAATCTCGGTCTTCAAGACGTCGTGGAACACTTCGCCGGAATCAATGCCGTTATCCACATAGTGAAATGACGCGCCGGTGAGGTACAGCGGCGCCGAGGGGGTGGTAGCCCTGGTCGTCCAGTCCACCACGGTCTGCCCACGCGCGCCATACAACGCGTTCCAGGTGGCATAGGCGCCACGGCGTTCGTAAGGCGATTCGATGCGGGTGATACCCGGATGGATGTTCATGATGCGCCGCGCAAACGGTGCGCCTGGGCGTACCAGTTCATCGAGGATCACCAGCAAGCCATCGAGCACCACGATGTCGGCTTTCAACTCGACCAGCACGTCATGCAGGCGCCGTTCGAAATCCTGTTTGCCGGCGATATGCTCAGCGCTGCCCCGAGGCAGGCGACGATAGGTCGACGGTACGCTCAGCAACAGGTCGTTGACCAACTTGCCCTGTACGCTCAGGTCGGCCGGGTACAACCACTGGCCGCCAGGCTTGTAAGCGAAACCATAATCGGCGACCAACGCCTGATCCCGTGGATTCTGCTCATCGTCGTCGTACACCACCCCGACCAGGTTGTAGGCATCGCCCAGCGCGGTGTCGTTGAGCGAGCCCACCAGAAACTCCAGCACCGACTTCATGTAGCGCTCGTGGTCCTTGTAGGCCACCGGCTGCCCGGCCTTGTCGGCGGCGGCATTTCTCAGGGACCAGACATACACCAGGTTCTTTTTCGTCATTGTTTCGCTCTCGCAGAAGGAATACGTACGGCGTGAATACCCGTGCGCCTACCCAACAAGAACGAACCAGCCCTCGCGCAATTTATCCAGCGCCGCCACCGCCCGGCACACCGAGCTAAATAGTCGCGCCGACACTTCGTTTGTCATGGGTAAGGGTCTGTGTGCCCAGCCCCTCTTTTCACTCTCCGGGATGTATTTATGACCGACCCCAAACGCGGCGCCTTCAAAGGCATGCTCGCCCTGCTCCGGCCCTTTCGCATCATTGTGACGGTCTCCGTCGCCCTCGGCATGGTGGGCGGCCTGGCCATTACGTTGCTGCTGGCGACCATCAATAACGCGCTGCACTCGGCGGCAGGCATGACCCAGGGCGTGGTTCTGACCTTTGCGGCACTGTGCGTGGTGGCGCTGTTCAGTTCGATCATTTCCGACATCGGCACCAACTACGTCGGGCAACGGATCATCGCCGCCCTGCGCAAGGACCTGGGCGAGAAGGTGTTATCGGCGCCCATCGGTCAGATCGAACGCTATCGCTCCCACCGCCTGATCCCGGTGCTGACCCACGACGTCGACACCATCAGCGACTTTTCCTTCGCGTTCACGCCGCTGGCCATCGCGGCCACAGTCACCCTCGGGTGCCTGGGCTACCTGGCCTACCTGTCGGTGCCGATGTTCCTGATGATGGTGGTGGCGATCATTATCGGCAGCACCGTGCAGTTCATTGCCGGCGGCAAAGGCATCCAGGGCTTCGACCTGGCGCGCAGCCATGAAGACGAGTTGCAGCGTTACTACAACGCCATTGCGTCCGGCGCCAAGGAACTGCGCATGCACCGACCACGGCGGTTTCGCATGAACACCCACCGCATCCAGGAAACCGCCGACCGCATCAGCGACATCCAGGTGCGCTCGGTCAATATCTACATCCTGGCCAAGACGTTTGGCTCGATGCTGTTCTTCGTGGTCATCGGCCTGGCCCTGGCGATGCAGGCGTACAACCCCAACCCGGACCCGACGGTGATCACCGGCTTCGTGCTGGTGCTGCTGTACATGAAAGGCCCGTTGGAACACCTGCTGGGTTACATGCCCGTGGTCGGCAAGGCCAAGATCGCGTTTGGCCGCATCAGTGAACTGTCGGAGCGTTTTTCGTCCCCGGAACCGCACCTGTTGATGGATGACAGCGAAGCGCCGACACCGGTGGTCAACAGCCTCGAACTGCGCAACGTGAGTTACAGCCCGCCGGCGGTCGAGGGCAGCGAGCCGTTCCACCTGGGGCCGATCAACCTGAGTATCCAGCAAGGCGATATCGTGTTTATCGTCGGCGAAAACGGCAGCGGCAAGACCACCCTGATCAAACTGCTGCTGGGTCTGTACCCGCCCCAGGCCGGCGAGATTCGCCTGAATGGCGAAGCGGTCACCGACCCTGAGCGCGATGACTATCGCCAGTTGTTCACCACGGTGTTTTCCGACTACTACCTGTTCGACGACCTGGTCCAGGGCAGCGCCGCCCAGTCCCTGGACAGCGCCACCCAATACCTGGAACGCCTGGAAATCGCGCACAAGGTCAGCGTCAAGGACGGCGTATTCAGCACCACCGACCTCTCCACCGGCCAGCGCAAGCGCCTGGCCTTGGTCAACGCCTGGCTGGAAGAACGCCCGGTGCTGGTGTTCGACGAATGGGCCGCCGACCAGGACCCGGCCTTCCGCCGGATCTTCTACACCGAGCTGCTGCCGGACCTCAAGCGCCTGGGCAAGACCATCATCGTGATCAGCCACGACGACCGTTATTTCGACATCGCCGACCAACTGGTACGCCTGCGCGCCGGCCAGGTGGTGCACGAAATGGAACCGGCGTGAATTTTATTTTCCGGTTTTTCCAGGTAGGAACGTCTCACTAGTGCTAATGAGAATTAACCTCAATAGATACGATAACTGCCCACTTAAAACCTAGAAGAGAAAGCATCCATGCCAGCACGACTCGGTCTCAGCCCCCTGAGCAAAGCGTTATCCATGCGCAGGGCCCTGAACATGAACCTTCTTCCGAGTGCCCTGGCACTGGCGGTGGCGCTGCCGATGGCGGGCTATGTTCAGGCCCAGGAGATCGAGTTGAACATTCCTGCACAGCCGCTGGGGAGCGCGCTGCAGGAATTTGGCCGCCAGACCAACGTGCAAGTGCTGTACAGCCCTGGCGACGTGCAGGGTAAGAACAGCCGGGCGATCAAGGGCAAGATGCAGCCGCAGCAGGCCATCGATGCGTTGCTGGCAGGCAGCCAGACCACTTACAGCCTCAACGGCAATACCTTGACCGTGGCCGCCGCCAGCGCAGCGGGCGGGCTGGAACTGAGCCCGACCGAGGTCACCGCCAACTACCTGGGCAACATCACCGAAGGCTCGAACTCCTACACCCCGGGCACCATTGCCACCGCCACGCGCCTGACCCTGACACCCCGGCAAACCCCGCAGTCGATCACGGTGGTCACGCGCCAGCACATCGAGGACTTCGGCCTCAACAGCATGGATGACGTGATGCGCCACACCCCCGGCATCACGGTGTCGGCCTATGACAGCGACCGTACCAACTATTATTCCCGGGGTTTCTCGGTCAACAGCTTCCAGTACGACGGCATTCCTTCCACCGTGCGCAACGTCGGTTACTCGGCGGGCAATACCTTGAGCGACATGGCGATCTATGACCGCGTCGAAGTGCTCAAGGGCGCTACCGGCCTGCTCAATGGCGCCGGCTCCCTGGGGGCGACGATCAACCTGATCCGCAAGAAGCCGACAGCGGACTTCAAGGGGCATGTGCAACTGGGCGCCGGTTCCTGGGACAACTACCGCAGTGAAGTTGATGTCAGCGGGCCCCTGACCGACAGCGGCAATGTCCGTGGGCGTGCGGTCGCCGCGTACCAGGACAAGAAGTCGTTCATGGACCACTACTCGCGCAGGACCGAAACCTACTACGGCATTACCGAATTCGACCTGTCTCCCGACACCCTGCTGACCGTGGGCTTCGACTACCAGGACAACGTTCCGCAGGGTTCGAGCTGGTCCGGCTCCTTCCCGCTGGTCAATTCCAACGGCAGCATCAACAAGATGCCGCGCTCCTACAACAACGGCACCACCTGGAGCTCCTGGGAGCAGAACACCCGAACCGCGTTCGCCATGCTCGAACATGACATGGGCAGCGGCTGGGTGACCAAGTTCCAGCTCGACCACAAGATCAACGGCTACCACGCCGACCTCGGTTCGATTCAGTTCGTCCAGCCGGCAGCCGATGGCACTGCCGAAATCAACGGGCAGAAGTACACCGGCGAAACTAAAAGCACCTCCGCCGACCTCTACGCCACCGGGCCTTTCAGCCTGTTCGGGCGCGAACATGAACTGGTAGTGGGCGGCTCGATCGGCACCTCGCGCTGGCAGGGCAAGGGTTACTGGTCGCCGGAATGGCCGGGCGGCAACAAAGTCGATTTCTATAACTGGAACGGCCACCTCGCCAAGCCTATCTACGGCCCGGCCCAGCAGCACATCGATGACACCATCCGCCAGACGGGTTACTACGTGACCACACGCTTGAACGTGATGGATGACCTGAACGTGATCCTCGGCGGGCGCGTGGCCAACTATCACGTCACCGGCAACAACCCTTCCTACAAGGAAACCGGGCGGTTCATTCCTTATGCCGGGGTGATCTACGACCTCAACGACAACTTCTCGGCGTACGCCAGCTACACCGATATTTTCCAGCCTCAGGAAAGTACCTATAAGGACCGCAACGAAAAACTGCTGGAACCGGACGAAGGGCAAAACTACGAGATCGGCCTCAAGGGCGAGTTCTTCGAGGGCCGCCTGAACACCAGCATCGCTTACTTCGAAGTGCATGAGACCAACCGTGCGATCTCCGACGATGCGTACAACAACCAGACGCCAACCCCGCAGAACTATGCATTCAAAGGTTCCAAGGCCGTAACCAAAGGCTACGAAGCGGAAATTTCCGGTGAGTTGAGCCCGGGCTGGCAAGTGCAAGGTGGCTACACCCACAAGATCGCGCGCGATGACGATGACAAGAAGATCTCCACGTTCGAGCCCGAGCATCAGGTCAACCTGAACACCACCTACAAGCTCAAGGGTGACCTGGACAAGTTCACCATCGGCGGCGGCGTGCGCTGGCAGACCAAGGGCTGGAACGAGATCTGGAACGGGCCACTGGAAACCAATCAGGACATCACCCAGGAATCCTACTGGCTGGTGGACTTGATGACCCGCTACCAGGTCACCAAGAACCTGTCGGCGACGGTCAACTTCAACAACATCTTCGACAAGTCCTACTACACCAACGTGGGTTTCTATAACTCCGCCGCCTACGGCGAGCCGCGTAACGTGATGGTCAGCACCCGCTGGGACTTCTGACCGCACGGCGACAAGCTCCACAATCGGCGGAGTAATGGGGATCAAAATGTGGGAGGGGGCTTGCCCCCGATGGCAGTGTGTCAGTCAATACATCTGTTGACTGTGACACCGTAATCGGGGGCAAGCCCCCTCCCACATTGGATACGGGTTACCCCATCGCCTGCGCCAGGCTGCGGATGAACGCGGCGCTGTCGATAATGCCGTCATGGTCAGTCTCGATCATCACCGAACGCTCGATGCGTCCCTGGCTGATCACTGTCGCCATCTGCTGTTCAATCAATTCCCTGAAGCGCCCTGCCCGGCTCATGGACGCCCACCAGCAACTGACTGGCGCCTTGATCGGCTTGAAGTCCGACGCGACCATGCGTTCGCTCAACGCGCGGTCGACGTCCCAGGCAATCTGCGCTTCGTTGCCGTGCAGCAATTGCTCCTTGATGGCGGTAAAGGTTTCGCCCAAGGCCTGCTCAGCCCAGCTCACGAACCCTTGCCATTGACCCATTTCATCCTCGGCATCGCGCTGGCACTGCTCCCAGGCACGCTGTATCGCCTCGGCGAACTCAGGGAACATCACGCCCAGTAACGCCGCGCGGCGCTCGTTGGCCGACACCTCACGATCTTCCCCCACGTCTACCGCATCCCAGTAAGGCTTGACCCACTGCGGCGGCGCGGCGTCGATCCACCCCACAAACTCCACCTCACGCCCCGCCTGTTCCAGGCCGTGCGCCACTTCCATCGCCAGGTTGCCGCCCAACGACCAACCTGCCAGGCGGAACGCCCCGTGGGGCTGGGCCATCAGCAATTGTGTGGTGTAATCCTCGACCATCACTTGCCAGTGCGGCACCGCAGCGCCCTCCTCGGCCAATGCTCGGCACATCACCCCGAATACCGGGCGCTGCTCGCGCAGTGCCAGGGCAATCGCGGTGTAGCAATGCACCGAGCCAAAGCTTGGGTGGAACAGGAACAACGGCGTGCCTTCGGTCTGCTGGTTGAGCCTGACGATCAACGACGTTCGGTTATCGCCCTGCAAGCAGCTGACCTGCCCGGCCACAGTTGGATTGAGCATCAACTGGCTGACCGACAAATTCACGCCGCTGGCCTTGCGGATGCGCTCCTTGAGCATCAGTACCCGCAACGAATGGCCACCCAGTTCGAAGAAATTGTCGTGCAGCCCCACGCGTTCCACGTCCAGCACCTCGCTCCAGATCGCCGCGACCTGCTGCTCTATTTCGCTGCGGGGTGCCTGGTACTGCCCGGTGCCGTGGGCCTCTGGCTTGGGTAATGCCCTGCGATCCAGCTTGCCGTTCGGGCTCAGCGGCATCTGCGCCAATACCACCCACTGCGCCGGCACCATATAGTCCGGCAACTGCGCGGCCAGGTGCGCAACCAACGCGGCTTTCCAATCGTCCTGCGGCTGTTGCAGCACCAGGTAACCCACCAGGTGGGTGCCGTCGACCGCGAGCACTGCCGCTTCACGGATGCTGCTGTGTTTCAGCAGGCGCGCTTCGATCTCACCCAGCTCGATGCGCAGCCCGCGCAGTTTGACCTGATGGTCGATGCGCCCGGCGTACTCAAGCACGCCATCGTCGCGATAACGTGCCAGGTCGCCGGTGCGATACAGGCGCGTGCCGCTGCCGAACGGATCGGTGACAAAACGCTCGGCGGTCAGCGCGGGACGACGGTGATAACCCCGCGCCAGCCCGACCCCACCCAGATACAACTCACCCAACACACCGACCGGCGCCGGTTCCAGGTTGGCGTCCAGCACATAGCACGAAAGATTGGCGATTGGCCGGCCGATCGGCACGGCGTCGCGGCCCTCTTCGACGCAGGTCCAGTGGGTCACGTCGATTGCCGCTTCGGTGGGGCCATACAAATTGTACAACCCAGCGCCGGGTAGCTTGGCGAAGACCTGCTGCTGGGCGTCGGCGGGCAGCGCTTCGCCACTGCAGACAATGCGTTGCAGGCTGTGGCACGAGGCCACCTCTGCGTCTTGCAGGAAGGCTTGCAGCATGGACGGCACGAAATGCAGCGTGGTGATCTGGTGCGCGTTGATCAGGCTGACCAGCCGCGCCGGGTCACGATGGTCGCCCGGTGCGGCCACCACCAGGCGTGCGCCGGTCATCAATGGCCAGAAGAACTCCCACACCGACACGTCAAAGCTGAACGGCGTTTTCTGCAGCACGCTGTCACGGGCCTCGAGGCCATACGCCTGCTGCATCCAGCACAGCCGGTTGGTCAGTGCACGATGGCGGTTGCCGGCGCCCTTGGGCTGGCCGGTGGAGCCGGAGGTGTAGATCACATAGGCGAGGTTTTCGCCGTGCACGGCGACGTTCGGGTTGTGGACGCTGAAGGCGTCCGGCGAGGCGTCGCCGCTTTCCAGCACCAGGCATTGCACGCCGGCTGGCACCGGCAGTTGCGCCTGCAGATGGGCCTGGGTCAACAGCAGTTGCACAGCGCTGTCCTGCAGCATGTAGGCCAGTCGCTCACGCGGGTATTCCGGGTCCAGCGGCACGTAGGCACCGCCCGCCTTGAGCACCGCCAACAGGCCCACGACCATTTCGATCGAGCGCTCCAGCGCCAGCCCCACCAGTACGTCCGGGCCGACGCCGGCAGCGATCAGGCGATGGGCCAGGCGGTTGGCCCGGGCGTTCAATTCGGCGTAGCTCAAGGTGTGCCCGGCAAACAGCAGCGCCGGGGCCTGCGGCGTGCGATGCACTTGCGCCTCGATCAACTGATGCACCGCTTGATCCAGAGGATATTCCACCGCAGTGGCGTTCCATGTCTGCACCAGCGTTGCGCGCTCGGCGGCGGCCAGGGTTGGCAATGCGCCCAGGGGTTGGGAAGCATCGTCTGCCAATGCCATGAGTAATTGCTGGAAGTGCTCGGCCAGGCGCTGGATGTGCGCTGCGCTGAAGGCCTTGCGGTCGTAGTTGAACTCCACGCCCAGGCTGTCGCCTATCGCCAGCAGGACCGTCAATGGGTAGTGGGTCTGCTCCAGGCTTTGCACCGCGCCAAAGCGCAGCCCCGACGGCGCGCCCTGCTCCAGGGCCTCGGACACCGGGTAGTTTTCGAAGACCAGGATACTGTCGAACAGCGCTTCGCCACCCAGCCCGGCCCAGCGCTGGATCTCGAACAACGGTGTGTGTTCCTGCTCACGCAAGCTCAGGTTCTGCTGCTGGACCTGCTGCAGCCACTGACTGACCGACATCTGTGCATCCGGGGTCGCCACCACCGGCAAGGTGTTGATGAACAGGCCGACCTGCTGTTCAATCCCGCGCAATTGCGCCGGACGCCCTGCCACTGTAGCGCCGAACGCCACGGTGGCGTGCCCGGTGTGGTGCTGCAGCAGCAACAGCCAGGCGCTTTGCACCAAGGTGTTGAGGGTGACTTTGTTGCGCTGGACGAACGCTTTGAGACGCTCGGTCTGCGGCGCGTCAAGACTCAGGCGATGCTCACCGTTAATCGCCAGGGCCGTGTCGTCCTGCACCTGTGCGCCACGCGCCAGGCGCGTAGGTTCCTGCAAGTTGATCAACTGGTCTTTCCAGAACGCCTGGCTGAGTGCCTTGTCCTGGGCGTGCAGCCAGGCAATGTAATCGCGATAACGCCCGGTCGGCACCGGCAATGGTTCACCTGCATAGTGTTGCAGGACTTCGCCAAACAACTGCGAACCGCTCCAGCCGTCCATCAGGATATGGTGATTGGTGTAGATCAAGTGATAGCTCGACCCACCGGTGCGCACTACCGTCAGGCTCAACAGCGGCGCCTGTTCCAGCACAAAGCCCTGGGCCCGCGCCGACTCGGCCAGGCTGTCGAGGGATAAGGCAGCATCGTCGCGCGCTTGCCAGTCCAGCTCGACAAACGGCAGGCGAACCTGCTTGTAGACCACCTGCAAGGGCTGCTCCAGCTCGGCCTGCCAGACAAAACCGCTGCGCAGGATCTCATGACGCTCGACCGCCGCCTGCCACGCTTGGTGGAAGCGCGGTACATCCAGGCCGTGCACGTCGATGCGCATCTGGTTGATGTAGTCACCCGAGCCTTCGCCGTACAGCGACTGGAACAGCATGCCCTGCTGCATCGGTGACAGCGGGTACAGGTCTTCGACCTCGGCGGCGTTCAGCGCCAGGTCATCGAGCTGCTGCTGGGTCAGGTTCGCCAGGGGGAAGTCGGACGGCGTCACGCCCCGGTTGGCCGGCTCGCAGCAGTGGTCGATCAGGGCCTTGAGTTCCCGTGCGTATTCATCGGCCAGTTGCTGGACAGTCGCTTGCGCGAACATCGCCTGGCTGAAACTCCAATTGAGCCTCAACTCGCCGCCATACACCTGGCCGTTGATTTCCAGCCAGTTACCCAACGGCGCCTCCGGGCTTTGCTCGGCACCGCTGGCGTCGCCGGAAGGCGTAAACAGCCCTGGCCGCTCGGCGCTGTCGAAGCTGACGTCGAACTGTCCCAGGTAGTTGAACGTGATGCGCGGGCGTGGCAACGCGGCCAAGGCCTGCCGGGCCTCGGCATCGCCCAGGTAACGCAGGGCGCCAAAGCCCAGGCCCTTGTCGGGGACGGCGCGCAGTTGTTCCTTGATCTGTTTGAGGGAGCTGGCCAGGGTGGTGGCCGGCAGCAATTTCAACGGGTAAAGGCTGGTGAACCATCCGACGGTGCGGGTCAGGTCGATCTCGTCGAACAGGTCTTCGCGGCCGTGGCCTTCGAGCCTGATCAACATCGACTCATCACCGGTCCAGCGCGTGATCACACGGGCCAGGGCGGTCAGCAACAGGTCGTTGATCTGGGTGCGATAGGCACTCGGCGCGTCCTGCAGCAAGCGACGGGTGTAGACCGGGTCCAGCTGCGTACTCACACTCAGCGCCAGGTGGTTGCTCAGGCTGGCCTGCGGGTCGGCGCCCGGCAAGCCGGACGGACTGCCGTGCAGTTGCGCCTGCCACCAGACCAGTTCGTGTTGCAGTGCCTCACTGCGCGCATACGTCTGCAGGCGTTCAGCCCAGGCGCGGGTGGCGCTGGTCTTGGCCGGCAGTTGCACGGCGGCGCCCTGGGCCAGTTGCTGATAGGTGCTTTGCAAATCTTCGAGCAGGATGCGCCAAGACACGCCGTCAACCACCAGGTGATGGATGACCAGCAACAATCGCTGGGACCCGTCGGCCAGTTGCGCCAGCACCGCACGCAACAAGGGCCCCGCCTCCAGGTCGAGGCTGCGCTGGGCTTCTTCGCCCAGGGCGTCAAGTTCCTCGACTGTATTCAAGGTGGTCTGCCACAGCACCTGGTCGGCCTGGTGCAGGTGCGGCCCACGGTACGCCGCACTCCAGCCCGCCGGCCCCTGCACAAATGTGCTGCGCAAGGCATCGTGGTGCACGATCAGCGCCTCAAGCGCGGCCACCAGCAGCGGCACCTGCAAGGGCTGGTGCGGTTGCAGCACCACCGATTGGTTCCAGTGGTGACGCTGGGGGATGTCATCGGCAAAAAACGCCTGCTGCACCGGCAACAGCAGCAGCTCGCCGCTCAGTGCCGACTGATCCAGCAGCACTGCGCCCTCGCCTTCCCGGGCGACTGCCGCCAGGCTCTGCACGGTCTGGTGCTGGAACAGGTCCTTGGGCGAAAAGCGCACGCCGACCTGACGCGCCCGGCTGACCACCTGGATCGACATGATCGAGTCGCCGCCCAGCTCAAAGAAGTTGTCATGCAAGCCCACTTGCGGCAGGCGCAGCACGTCGCACCAGATCGCGGCGATCTTGCGCTCCAGTTCGCTCTGGGGCGCTACATACACCTGCTGCATCAGGCTTACATCCGGCAGCGGCAGGCCCTTGCGGTCGAGCTTGCCGTTGGGGGTCAGCGGCATGCGTTCGAGGAACATCAGGTGGGTAGGCACCATGTAGTCCGGCAAACGGGTTTTCAAGGCGCGACGCAGGGTTTCGCGGCCGTTGGCCTGGGCGACGGCATCGTCGAGCAGGGCCGGATCAAGCGGCACCACGTAGGCCACCAACTGCTTGCCGGTCGGACCTTCCTGGGCCACCACCACGGTTTCGCCGACGCTGTCCTGTTCGCGCAGGCGCGCTTCGATTTCACCCAGTTCGATACGGAAACCACGGATCTTGACCTGATGGTCGACGCGACCCAGGTAATCCACCACACCGTCCGGACGCCCACGGGTCAGGTCGCCGCTGCGATACACGCGGCTGCCGGGCTTGCCGAACGGGTCCGGCACAAAGCGTTCGGCGGTCAACGCCGGACGCTCCAGGTAACCCCGGGCCACGCCCTCGCCGCCCAGGTACAACTCACCGGCCACGCCGATGGGTTGCAGGTTGAGCTGCGCGTCCAGCACGTAGCCGCTGCGGTTGCCGAGCAAAGTGCCGATGGGCGCGTAGACGGCGCCGCACGGGTCACCCTTGCGCGCCTTCCACAGCAGCGGCGTGACCACGGTTTCGGTGGGGCCGTAGCCGTTGAACAGGTAGGTCGGCTTCAGCGCGCGCCAGGCCAGGTCGTAGCTGGCCTGGGCCACCGCATCACCGCCGAAGCAGTACACCCGAACGGCTGGAGGGTTGCCGTCGCGTTCGGCGTGTTCGGCCAGTTGCTGCAGGTACACCGGTGGGAACACCGCCATGGTCACGTTGTGCCGGTGCATCTGTTCATAGGTGTATTCCGGCAACCATAGGCTGTCGTCGCGGATCAGCACGCTGGCGCCATTGATCAGCGGGTGCATCCAACCCTCGTGGGAACCGTCGAAGGCGAACGACATGAAGTGCAACTCGCAATCGGCCGGGCGGGTTTCATAGCGCTCACCGGTGGCGATGATGTGCGCCACCAGTGGCCCGTGGGACACCGCCACGCCCTTGGGCATGCCGGTGGAGCCGGAGGTGTAGATCACGTAGGCGAGGTTATCGCCGTCGAGGGCGACGTTCGGCGCCGCATGATTGTCGTCGGACCAGTCCTGCAGCTGATCCACTGCCAGGGCTTGCAGGCCTTGCGGAATCGGGAGGCGCTGTTGCACGGTCGAGTGGGTCAGCAGCAACCGCGAGCGGCTGTCCTGCATCATGTACAGCAGGCGATCACGCGGGTATTCGATATCCAGCGGCACGTACACGCCACCGGCCTTCAACACCGCGAGGAACGCCACCATGATCTCGGCACTGCGCGGCATGGCAATCGCCACGCGCACTTCCGGGCCGACGCCACGGGCGATCAGCGCGTGGGCCAGGCGGTTGGCCTGGCGATCCAGCTCGCCGTAAGTGAGCTGCTCGTCGGCGAACTTCACCGCCACCGCATCCGGGGTTTCCCGGGCACGGTCGGCCACCAGTTCATGCACCAAACGCTGGGCCGAGAAACCGGAGGCGCTGCGGTCCCACAGTTGCAGGATGTGTTGCTGCTCGGCGGCGTCCAGCAGGTTCAACTGGCCCAGCGGTTGCCGAGGGTTGGCGACCATGCCCTGCAGCAGGTTCTGCCAGTGGCGCGTCATGCGTTGCACGGTGCCGGCTTCGAACAGGTCCTGGGCATAACCCAGGGTGGCCCAGATGCCTTCGGTGGACTCCTGAATGTCCAGGTCGAGGTCGAAATGCGCGGTCTTGCTTTGCCATTCCAGCCCTTGGACCAGCAGGTGCGGCAGGTGCTGCTGGACCTGGGCCTGGCCGACGTCGGTCTGGTGGTTGAACATCACCTGGAACAGCGGATTGTGGCTCAGGCTGCGTTCCGGTTGCAGGGCTTCCACCAACTGTTCGAACGGCAGGTCCTGATGGGCCTGGGCCTCAAGCGCGCGTTGCCTGGTTTGTTGCAGCAACTGCTCGACGCTCATCTGGCCGTGCAGGTCCGCCTTGAGGACCTGGGTATTGACTAAGAAGCCGATCAGCCGCTCGGTTTCGCTGCGGTTGCGGTTGGCGATGGGCACGCCGACGCGGATTTCTTCCTGGCCGCTGTAGCGGTGCAGCAGGGTCTGGAACGACGCCAGCAGCAACATGAACAGGGTCACGCCCTGTTGCCGGGCCAAGGCCTTGAGCTGTTGGCTCAGCTCGGGGTCCAGCTCGAAAGCCAGGCGTGCGCCGCGATGGCTTTGCACGGCGGGACGCGGGTGGTCGAACGGCAACTCCAGCACACTTTGCTCGCCGCCGAGCATTTCGCGCCAGTACGCCAGCTGACGGTTCTTCTCGCCCGCCTCCATCCAATTGCGCTGCCACACGGCATAGTCGGCATATTGGATCGGCAACGCCGGCAGCTGCACTTCCTCGCCCTGGCTGTAGCCCGCATAGAGCTGCACCAGTTCTTCGACCATCACCTGCATCGACCAGCCATCGGAGACGATGTGGTGCTGCACCAGCACCAGCACATGCTCACCAGCAGCCACGCGCAGCAGCGACACACGCAGCAACGGGCCGTGTTCCAGGTCGAACGGCTGCGCGATCTGCGCCTCGACCTGCGCCTGGAGTTCAGCCTCGTCGACATCGGCGTGAGCGATCTGCAGCGACGCCGATGGCGCGATCACTTGCACTGCACGCTCATGCTCCTGGCGCAGGCAGGTGCGCAGGCTTTCATGCCGGGCCAGCAACGCATCGAAACTGCGCTGCAACGCGCCCAGGTCCAGTTGCCCTTTCAGGCGCAACGCACTGGGAATGTGGTAGGCGGCGCTGTGCGGCTCCAATTGCCAGAGAAACCACTGACGCTCCTGGGCATACGACAGCGGCAAGGCGTGCTCGCGCCCGACCGGCAGCAACGGCGGTGCGCTGGGCGCCAGGCTGTCCTGGGCCTGCAGTGCCGCAACAAATGCATCCAGCCGTGGGTGCTCGAACAAGGCCTTGAGCGGCACCTCGCGCTGCAGCGTCTGGCGAATGCGCGACACCACTTGCATCGCCAGCAGCGAATGCCCGCCCAGTTCGAAGAAGTGCTGGTTCAAACCGACGTTGTCGGTGCCGAGAATATCGGCCCAGATCGCAGCGATCTGCTGTTGCAACGCGGTGACCGGCGCCTGCCAGTCCTGGAGCGCCGTGCTGGCGTCCGGTTTGGGCAGTGCCTGGCGGTCCAGCTTACCGTTGGGGTTGAGCGGCATGCGCTCGAGGAAGATCAGGTGCGCCGGCACCATGTAGTCCGGCAGCTGTTCGCGCAGGGTGTTCATCAAGCGTTCGGCTTCACTCGACGGTTGCGCGGGCACCAGGTAGGCCAGCAGTTGGTTGTCGACAGCCAGCACCAGCGCTTCGCGCACGCCGTCCTGGGCCAACAGCACGGTTTCGATCTCGCCCAGTTCGATGCGGAAGCCGCGCACTTTCACTTGATGGTCGACCCGCCCGACATACTCCACCACCCCGTCGGCGCGATAACGCGCCAGGTCGCCGCTGCGATAAAGCCGCTCGCCGCAGGCACTGAACGGGTTGGCGACAAAACGCTCGGCGGTCAGGCTCGGGCGCCGCAGATAAGCGCTGGCCAGGCCGCTGGCGCTGGCGATGTAGAGTTCGCCTACGGCACCGACAGGCAGCAGATTCAGGTCGCGATCCAACACATACAGCCCACGCCCGGGTAGCGCGCGGCCGATGGGGCTGGCGGTGACGCCGCTGATTACGTCGGGGTCGGTGCAGTCCAGCACGCTGGAGACCACGGTGGCCTCGGTCGGCCCGTAGGTATTGAGCAGCCGCACATGGCCCAGGCCCGCCCGTTGCCACAACAATGGACCGTCGAGGGGCATGGCTTCGCCGCCGATATGCATCTGGCGCAACGCCCCGTAAGGCCGCGCACCCGCCGCCAGGCAATCCTGCAAGAACAGTTTCCAGTAGGCGGTCGGCAAGTCGGCCAAGGTGATGCCCTGCTCGATGATCTGCCGATACAACTCGGCACCGTCCCACAGTTGCGGGCCACGCAGCACCACCGTGGCACCGAGGGTCAGGGCCGGGTACAACTGCTCGACGAAGCCGTCAAAATTCAGGGTAGCGAACTGCAATACCCGGTCTTGCGCGACCAGTTGCGAATAGTCGGCGGCGATGCAGGCGAACTCACTCAATGCGCCATGGCTGATGGCCACGCCCTTGGGTTTGCCGGTGGAACCCGAGGTGTAGATCACGTAGGCCAGGCTGTGCGGTTCGAAAACAGCCGGTGGATTGTGCTCATCACACAGCGCCAACTGCGCCTGGACCAGGTCGATTTCCACGGCCACCGCGTGCGCCGGCAATGGCAGGCGATCGCGCAGGTGCGACTGGGTCAGCACCAGGCGCACATCGCTGTCCTCGAGCATGTGCACCAGACGCTCGCGGGGGTACTCAGGGTCCAGCGGCACATAGGCCGCGCCGGTCTTGAGCACCGCCAGCAAGCTGACCACCATGGCGAAGGAGCGCTCCACGGCGATCCCGACCAAGGCTTGGGAGCCGATACCCTGGGCGATCAAGTAGTGCGCCAGGCGGTTGGCCTGGCGGTTCAGTTCGCCATAGCTGAGGGCCTGGTCGTCCAGGGCCAGGGCCTGACGTTCAGGCTGCGCGGCGGCCTGGTCTTCGAACAGCAGATGTACGCCTTGCAATTGCCGGGCGCAGGCCGGAGCGTTCCAGTCCTGAAGCATGCGTTGCTGCTCGGTAGCATCCAGCAGCGAAAGCTCGGCCAGACGCCTGCGCGGATCGCTGACGACCGTCTGCAGCAACTGCTGCCAGTGCTGCGCCAGGCGCTCGATGGTCGCTGAGTCGAACAAATCGGTGGCGTAATTCAACGCCGCCCACAGCCCTTCGGCCGACTCATGGGTATCCAGGCTCAGGTCGAAATGCGTGGTCTGGCTGTCCCAGTCCAGCTCCACCACGCGCAGGCCAGGCAGTTGCTGGCCGTCGCGCCCGCCCTGGGCGTCGGTCTGATGGTTGAACATCACCTGGAACAATGGGTTGTGGCTCAGGCTGCGCTCAGGCGAGAGCGCCATCACCAATTGCTCGAACGGCAGGTCCTGGTGGGCCTGGGCTTCCAGGGCGCGGCGCTTGGTCTGTTGCAGCAACTCGACAAAGCTCATCTGCCCGTCCAGGTCAGCCTTGAGCACTTGGGTGTTGACGAAAAACCCGATCAGCCCCTCGGTTTCGACGCGGTTGCGGTTGGCAATCGGCACGCCGACGCGGATATCCGACTGCCCGCTGTAGCGGTACAACAAGGTCTGGAAGGACGCGAGCAGCAGCATGAATGGGGTGATGCCTTCTTGCTGCGCCAGGCGCTTGAGACCGGCGACCAGTTCGGGCTGTAGATGCAGCTCCAGGCTCGCGCCGCGATGGCTTTGCTGCGCCGGGCGCGGACGGTCCAGCGGCAGTTCCAGCACCGGCTGTTCACCGCCCAGCAGCGCCTGCCAATAAGCCAGTTGCCGCGCCCGCTCTCCCGCTTCCATCCAGCCGCGCTGCCACAGGGCGTAGTCGGCGTACTGAATCGGCAGCTGCGGCAGTTGCAGGTCCTGGCCCAGGCTGTAGGCGGCATACAACTGCACCAGCTCCTGCACCATCACCTGCATTGACCAGCCGTCGGAGACGATGTGGTGCTGCACCATTACCAGCACATGGTCATCTTCAGCCAGTTGCAGCAAGGTCACGCGCAGCAGCGGAGCCTGGTGCAAATCGAACGGCCGCGCCACCTCCGCTTCCACCCGTGCCATCAACTGCGCTTCGTCGATCTGCGCGTGTTGAATCTCGACCCGGGCCTGGGGCAGCACAGCCTGCCACAAGTGCTCGCCCTCCTCGACCAGTTGGGTGCGCAGGCTCTCGTGTCGGGCCAGCAGGCTGTCGAAGCTGCGCTGCAGTGCCGCCAGGTCCAAGCGACCGTGCAGGCGCAAGGCGCCGGGGATGTGGTAAGTGGCGCTGCCGGGGTCCAACTGCCAGAGAAACCACTGGCGCTCCTGGGCATAGGACAGCGGCAGGCGTTGGCCGTCCTCACGGATTGCAGCAATCGGCAGTTGAGCGAAACTCATGCCCCGGCTTTGCAGACGCTGATAAAACTGCTGGCGCTGTTCCAGAGGCAAGCGAAGAAAGCGCGACACCAGGTCGATGTTAGGGTTGGAAAGCATGGTTCAAATCGCCTCTAGTTCGCTCAAAAAGTCACGAAGATCATCAAAATCTTCCACGCTGCCGGCGCGGAAAGTGGCTGCGGCCTGCACGTAGGCGCGCAGTGATTCGGTCTGGAACAGTTCCATCAGCGGTACGTCCAGGCCCAACTCGGCCTGCACCCGCGAGGTGATCTGGATGGCCAGCAGGGAATGCCCGCCGACTTCGAAGAAGTTGTCGTTCAGGCCCACTTGCGCCAGGTGCAGCACGTCGGCCCAGATCGCGGCGATCTGCTGCTCCAGTTCGGTGTGCGGCGCCACGTACTGTTGCTGCATCTGGCTGGCATCCGGCAACGGCAGGCCTTTGCGGTCGAGCTTGCCGTTGGGGGTCAGCGGCATCTGTGCGAGGAACACGAAGTGCGCCGGCACCATGTAGTCCGGCAGGCCGCTTTTCAGGGCGCGACGCAGGCTGTCGCGGAATTCGGCCTGGTCGGCCAGGGTCGCATCGGCCGGCACCACGTAGGCCACCAACTGCTTGCCGGTCGGACCTTCCTGGGCCACCACCACGGTTTCGCCGACGCTGTCCTGTTCGCGCAGGCGCGCTTCGATTTCACCCAGTTCGATACGGAAACCACGGATCTTGACCTGATGGTCGACGCGACCCAGGTAATCCACCACACCGTCCGGACGCCCACGGGTCAGGTCGCCGCTGCGATACACGCGGCTGCCGGGCTTGCCGAACGGGTCCGGCACAAAGCGTTCGGCGGTCAACGCCGGACGCTCCAGGTAACCCCGGGCCACGCCCTCGCCGCCCAGGTACAACTCACCGGCCACGCCGATGGGTTGCAGGTTGAGCTGCGCGTCCAGCACGTAGCCGCTGCGGTTGCTGAGCAAAGTGCCGATGGGCGCGTAGACGGCGCCGCATGGGTCGCCCTTGCGCGCCTTCCACAACAGTGGCGTGACCACGGTTTCGGTCGGGCCGTAGCCGTTGAACAGGTAGGTCGGTTTCAGTGCGCGCCAGGCCAGGTCGTAGCTGGCCTGGGCCACTGCATCCCCGCCGAAGCAGTACACGCGCACCGCTGGAGGGTTGCCGTCGCGCTCGGCGTGTTCGGCCAGTTGCTGCAGGTACACCGGTGGGAACACCGCCATGGTCACGTTGTGGCGGTGCATCTGTTCATAGGTGTATTCCGGCAGCCACAGGCTGTCGTCGCGGATCAGCACGCTGGCGCCATTGATCAACGGGTGCATCCAGCCTTCATGTGCGCCGTCGAAGGCGAATGACATGAAGTGCAGTTCGCAATCGGCCGGGCGGGTTTCATAGCGCTCGCCGGTGGCGATAATGTGCGCCACCAGTGGCCCGTGGGACACCGCCACGCCCTTGGGCATGCCGGTGGAACCGGAGGTGTAGATCACGTAGGCAAGGTTGTCGCCGTCCAGCGCCACATTCGGCGCGCGGTCACTGCACTGCGCCCATTGCTCGCTGCAGTCAATCGCCAGGGTCTCCAGCCCATCGGGGACCGGCAGTTGCGCCAGGGCGCGGGTATGGCTGAGCAGCAATTGCGCCCGGCTGTCCTGCATCATGTACAGCAGGCGATCACGCGGGTATTCGATATCCAGCGGCACGTACACGCCACCGGCCTTCAGCACCGCGAGGAACGCCACCATGATCTCGGCACTGCGCGGCATGGCAATCGCCACGCGCACTTCCGGGCCGACGCCACGGGCGATCAGCGCATGAGCCAGGCGGTTGGCCTGGGTGTCGAGTTCTGCGTAACTGAGGGTGTGCGCATCGAACTTCACCGCGACAGCATCCGGGGTCTCCCGGGCACGGTCGGCGACCAACTCATGCACCAGCCGCTGGGACGGATAGCCGGCATCGGCGCGGTTCCACAGTTGCAGGATGTGCTGCTGCTCGTGCTGATCCAACACGCGCAACTGGCCGATGGCTTGAGTCTGATCGGCCACCATCGCCTGCAACAGGTTCTGCCAATGCCCGGCCATGCGCGCGATGGTGGCGGGTGCAAACAGGTCGGTGGCATAGCTCAGGGAGGCATGCAGCGCCGTCGGGCTTTCTTCCACGTCCAGCGCCAGGTCGAACTGGGCCACGCCGTCATCCCAGCCCAGGACCTCGATGTGCAGGTCGGTCAACTGCTGCAACTGACGCTCGGCGGACGTTACACGGTGGTTGAACAGCACCTGGAACAACGGGCTCAGGCTGAGGCTGCGGTCCGGATGCAGTGCTTGCACCAGTTGCTCGAACGGCAGGTCCTGATGGGCCTGGGCGTCCAGGGAGCGCTGGCGCACCTGGCGCAGCAGCTGCTCGACGCTCATCTGCCCGTGAAGGTCGGCCTTGAGCACTTGGGTGTTGACGAAGAAGCCAATCAGGCCCTCGGTCTCCAGGCGGTTGCGGTTGGCAACCGGCACGCCGACGCGCACGTCTTCCTGGCCGCTGTAGCGATGCAACAGCGCCTGGTAGGACGCCAACAACACCATCGGCAAGGTGACGCCGGCACTGCGCGCCAGGGTGCGCAGGCCTTCCAGCAGTCCTGGCGCCAGGTCGATGCCCAGGCGCGCACCGCGATGGCTTGGCAGCGCCGGGCGCGGAAAGTCGAACGGCAGCTCCAGTACCGGTTGCTCGCTGCCCAACTGCTCACGCCAATAGGCCAGTTGACGTGTTTGCTCGCCGGCCTCCATCCAGTTGCGTTGCCATACGGCATAGTCGGCGTACTGGATCGGCAGCGCCGGCAGATCCGCGGTTTGACCCTGGCTGAACGCGGCGTACAGCTGCACCAGCTCTTCGACCATCAGTTGCATCGACCAGCCATCGGAGACGATGTGGTGCTGCACCAGCACCAGCACGTGGTCGTCCTCGGCCAGGCGCAACAACGTGACCCGCAACAGCGGCCCGCGCAGTAAATCGAAGGGCCGTGCGACCTCGGCGGCGACGGTGGCCTTGAGGTCGGCGTACTCGCAGGCGCCGTGGTCGATAGCGATCCGGCCGACCGCTTCGATGACCTGCACCGCAGCCGTGGCCTCCTGGCGCAGATGAGTGCGCAGGCTTTCATGGCGGGCCAGCAAGGTGTCGAAACTGCGTTGCAACGCGGCTTCGTTCAATGGGCCATGCAAACGCAAGGCACTGGGGATGTGATACGCCGCGCTCTGCGGGTCCAGTTGCCAGAGGAACCATTGACGCTCCTGGGCATAGGACAACGGCAAGGGTTGCGTGCGGTCGGCCTTGAGCAGCGCCGGTGCGGTGCTGCCCTCCTCGCCGAGGGCGCGCACGAAATCACCCAGCAGGGGCTGCTCGAACAGGGTCTTGAGTGCGACTTCCAGCGCCAGTGCCTGACGCACCCGCGACACCACCCGCGTGGCCAGCAGGGAATGCCCGCCCAGCTCGAAGAAGTGATCGTCGAGGCCGACCTGCGGCACCTCCAGCACCTCGGCCCAGATCGCCGCAACCTGTTGTTCGCGCGCGGTGACGGGCGCCAGGTGGCCCTTGTGCAACTGACCGGCATCGACCTTGGGCAAGGCCTTGCGGTCGAGCTTGCCGTTGGGGGTCAGCGGCAGGCGCTCGAGCAGCAACACGTGCGCCGGCACCATGTAGTCCGGCAGCCGCTCGCGCAGCGCGGTTTTGCAGGCCTGTGAATCCACCGCCGTGGTGGTCACCAGGTAGGCGATCAAACGGTCGTTGTCCGCCAGCACCACCGCTTCCCGCACGCCTGGGTACTCCCGCAGGCAGGCTTCGATTTCACCCAGCTCGATACGGAAGCCGCGCACCTTGACCTGATGGTCGACGCGGCCGATGTACTCGACCACGCCGTCCTCACGGTAACGCGCCAGGTCGCCGGTGCGGTACAGGCGTGCGCCTGGCGGGCCGAACGGGTCCGGCACAAAACGCTCGGCAGTGAGTGCCGGCCGCGCGTGATAACCCCGCGCCAGGCCGACTCCGCCGATCAGCAGCTCGCCGGCCGCGCCCTGCGGGCAGGGGGTAAGCCCGGCATTGAGGATAAACAGCGAGGTATTGGCGATAGGTCGCCCGACAAAAGGCTGCGCCTCGTGCAAGCGATGGGCCGCCGACCAGATGGTGGTTTCCGTCGGCCCGTAGAGGTTCCACACCGGGCCCTGCAAATCGAGCAGACGCTGGGCCAGGTCAGCCGGCAGCGCTTCGCCGCCGCACAGGCACTGGATACCGCGCAGCAGGTGCGCACGCGGGCTGTCGAGCAGCATGCGCCAGGTCGACGGCGTGGCCTGCAGCACGTTGGCTGCCTGGTTGTGAGCGAGGTCGAGGATGGCTTCCGGGTCAAGGGCCATGGTCTGCTCGCTCAACAGCACCGTCGCGCCGACACTCAGCGGCACGAAGAGCTCCAGGGCGAAGATGTCGAATGAGAACGTGGTCAACGACAACAGACGCGCATCGCCGTCAATGGACAAGGTATCGGCCATGCCGCAGGTAAAGCTGCACAACGCCTGGTGCCGTACCATCACGCCTTTGGGCGTGCCGGTGGAGCCGGAGGTGTAGATGACGTAGGCCAGGTGCTCCGGCGTAACGTCCACCTGAGGGTTGTGCGCGTCACCGTCGCAGTCGTCGGTCAGCAGCACCAGCAGGTCCTGGGGCTGTACGAGACGACCGCGCAAATGCGCCTGGGTCAGCAACACCCGGGCATTGCTGTCTTCGAGCATGAACGCCAGGCGCTCTGCCGGGAACTGCGGGTCGAGCGGCACGTAGGCGCCACCGGCCTTGAGGGTTGCCAGCAGGCCGACCACCATGTCCAGGGAGCGTTCCACATGCACCGCCACCAGCACGTCGGGGCCGACGCCCGCCGCGATCAACCGGTGCGCCAGGCGATTGGCCCGGCGGTTGAGTTCGGCGTAGCTCAGGCTGACGTCATTGAAGCGCAGTGCGGTGGCATCCGGCCGGGCGAGCGTTTGCGCCTCGAACAACTGATGTACGCATTGCTCGTGCGGGTAGTCGGCGGGCGTGTGGTTCCAGTCTTCAATCATTTGCTGGCGCTGAGGCGCACTGAGCATCGCCAGTTCGTCGAGCGACTGTGATTCATCGCGTACCACGGCGCGCAGCAGGTTATGCCAGTGCCCGGCCAGGCGTTCCAGGGTCGCCGGCTCGAACAGGTCGGTGGCGTACGTCAGCGACGCCCACAGGCCATCGGCGGATTCTTCGGTTTCCAGGTTCAGGTCGAACTGGGTGCTGTGAACGGCCCAGTCCAGCGGCTGCAATGCCAGGCCCGGCACGTGCACGGCGCCGGCGCGCAAGCTGTCCTGGTGGTTGAACATCACCTGGAACAGCGGGTTATGGCTGAGGCTGCGCTCGGGCTGCAAGGCTTCCACCAGTTGCTCGAATGGCAGGTCCTGATGCGCCTGGGCCTCGAGGGCGCGCTGCTTGACCTGGGCCAGCAGCTGCGCAAAGGGCATTTGCCCCTGCAGCTCGGCCTGCATGACCTGGGTATTGACGAAGAAACCCACCAGCCGTTCGGCTTCCAGGCGCGTGCGGTTGGCGATCGGCACGCCGACACGTATCTCGGACTGTCCGCTGTAGCGATGCAGCACGGTCTGGAACGAGGCCAGCAACAGCATGAACAAGGTTACGTCCTGACGCTGGGCCAACGCCTTGAGTTCGGCCACCAGCGTGCTGTCCAGATGGATCTTCTGGCGCGCGCCGCGATGGCTTTGCACCGCCGGGCGCGGATGGTCCAGAGGCAGCTCCAGCAGCGGGTGTTCACTGCCCAGGCGCGTGCACCAGTAATCGAGCTGGCGCTGTTTTTCCCCGGCCGCCATCCAGTCACGCTGCCATTGGGCATAGTCGGCGTACTGGACCGGCAACGCCGGCAATGGGCTGTCGCCCTGGTAGAGCGCCACCAGCTCATCGACCATCACCTGCATCGACCAACCGTCGGAGATGATGTGATGCTGAGTGATGACCAGCACATGGTGCTGCGCAGCGACTTCCAGCAATTTGACGCGCATCAGCGGGCCACTGCGCAGATCGAACGGGCGCTGGATTTCCTCGGCCACCGCCTGCTCGATCGCCGCCAACTCGACGCGCTGGCGCTCGATGGTCACTGCCAGGGCGGGATGGATGACTTGCAGGGTCTGCTCGCCCTGCTCGACAAAGGTGGTGCGCAGCGGCTCATGGCGGTGTACCAGCGCCTGGAACGCCTGCTCCAGGGCGGCGATGTCCAGCTGACCGCGCAGGTGCAGGGCGGTGGGAACGTGATAGGCCGCGCTGGCGGAGTCCAGTTGCCAGAGGAACCATTGGCGTTCCTGGGCGAAGGACAACGCCAGCGGATGGTCGCGTTCCAGCGCCACCAACGGCTGCGCCGTGCTCACCTGCAACGCCGCGCAGGCGTCGGCAAACGCGCGCAGGGTCGGCTGTTCGAACAGCGCGCGCAATGGCACTTCCAGGTTGAGCGCATGCCGTACCCGGGAGATGACCTGGGTGGCCAGCAACGAGTGGCCGCCGCGCTCGAAGAAGTGATCCTCCAGCCCGACCTGCTCAACCTGCAACACCGCCTGCCAGATCGCTGCCAGCTGGATTTGCAGCGGGCTGTGGGGCGCCACGTAGGCTTGTGTGTGCTGGTTCAGATCCGGCACCGGCAATGCGCGGCGGTCAAGCTTGCCGTTGTTGTTCAACGGCAAGGCATCGAGCACCACCCACTGCCCGGGCACCATGTAGTCCGGCAGCGACTGACGCAAACGGGCCGCCAGTGCCTGTGTGTCCAAGGCGATGCCCGCAGCGGGCACCACGTACGCCACCAACTGCGTACCGGTGGCGCTCGGCAGCGCCAATACTGCCGCTTCACGCACCTGCGGCAAGGCTTGCAGGCCGGCTTCGATTTCGCCCATTTCGATACGCAAGCCGCGAATCTTCACCTGATGGTCGATACGCCCGACGTACTCCAGCGCACCCGCCCCGTTGTAACGGGCCAGGTCACCACTGCGATACAGTCGGGCGCCGGGGACTGCGGAAAACGGGTCCGGCAGGAAGCGCTCGGCGGTCAGCGCCGGGCGGTCGAAATAGCGCTGGGCCAGACCGGCTTCGGCGCCGATGCACAACTCGCCTACGCCATCGGTCGCCAGCAATTGGAAACTGCTGTCGAGCACGTAGAGCGAGCGCCCTTCAATCGCGCGCCCGATCGGCACACCGAACGCGTCGCTGGCATCATCGAGTTGGCACGCGTGCACGCTGGACACCACCGTCGCCTCGGTCGGCCCATACGTGTTGACCAGCCGTACACCGCCCAACCCGGCAGCATGCCAGGCGCGCAGGCCTTCCACGGACATCGCCTCACCGCCCACATGCACCTGGCGCAGCCGGCCCAGGGAGCGTTGGTGCATGACGCATTCCTTGGCCAGCAGGTACCAATATGCGGCGGGCAAGTCGGCCAGGGTCACGCCCTGTTCAACGATCTCGCGCGCCAGTTGCCCGGCGTCCCACAGGTCATCGCCACGCATGATCAGCGCCGCGCCCACGCACAGCGGCGGGTAGCACTGCTCGACAAAGCCGTCGAAGCTGAAGGTCGCGAACTGCAGCACGCGGTCCTCTGCGCTCAACTGGCTGTACAGCACGGCGCTGTCGCAGAACTGGCCGAGGGCGGCATGGTCGATGGCCACGCCTTTGGGCTGGCCGGTGGAGCCGGAGGTGTAGATCACATACGCCAGGTCCGCCGCCGCCGCGTGATTGGGCGGATTGGTTGCCGGGCAGTCGGCCAGCTCATCGCCCGTGGCGCTGAAGTCGACACGGGTCAGCCCGACCGGCAACGGCACATCGGTCAGCAAGCCGGTTTCGCTGAGCAGCAGGTCCAGGCGACTGTCCGCGAGCATGTAGGCCAGGCGCTCGGCCGGGTATTTAGGGTCCAGCGGTACATACGCCGCGCCGCTCTTGAGTACCGCCAGCAGGCTGACGATCAGTTGCGGACCGCGCCGCGACGCCAGGCCCACGCGCTGGCCGGGGCCCACGCCCAGTGCCAGCAGGCGATGGGCCAGGCGGTTGGCCCGTGCGTTGAGTTGGGCGTAGCTCAAGCGTTCGCTGCCGGCCTGCACCGCCAGTGCGTCCGGCGTGGCCTGGGCCTGGGCGGCGATGCGCTCATGGGCGTGTAGATGACCTCGGGCGGTCGCCGGCAACTGGCTGAGGGCAAGCACGTCGCGCTGCGCGGGGGCGTCGAGCAGGCGCAGATTGCCCAGGGAGACGTGAGCGTCGGCCAACAGTTGCGCCAGCAGATGGTGCAGGTTGTCCCCCAGCCGCGTGACCTGAGACGCGCTGAACTGCGCGCGGTCGTAGCTGAATTCCAGGCGCAGGCCGGTGCCCAGTTCGATGCCAAGGGTCAATGGGTAATGGGTGCGCTCATGGTTATGCAGCGGCCCGAAGGTCAGGCCGGCCGGCGCGCCTTGTTTCAGGGCTTCGGCCACCGGGAAGTTTTCAAACACCAGCAGCGTGTCGAACAGCGCGGCGCCTTGCTGGCCGGCCCAGCCCTGGATGTCGTAGAGCGGCACATGCTCGTGATCGCGCAGGCTGAGGTTCTGCGCCTGCAACTGGCTGAGCCAACTGGCGGCGGATTGCGCCGGCGAGGCGGCGCTGATGATCGGCAAGGTATTGATGAACAGGCCCAACTGCTGCTCGATCCCCGGCAACGGCGCGGAACGCCCGGCCACGGTGGCGCCGAAAGCCACGCAAGCCTGCCCGGTGTAGCGTTGCAGCAGCAGGCTCCAGGCGCCCTGCAACAGGGTGTTGAGGGTCACTTTATGTTGGCGGGCGAACTCACCGAGGCGCTGGGTGAAGTCACTGCCCAACACGACGTGATGCTCTGCAGTCCCCGCACCGTCAACCGGCGCGCGCAGCGCCTGGGCCAACCGGGTCGGCGCCGGCAATGGCGCCAGCTCGGCTTTCCAGAATGCTTCGCCGTTGCCTTGCTGTTGCAGCCAGCCCAGGTAATCTCGAAATTGCCCAAGCGGTGCAGGCACGGCCTGGGCCGCGTAATGAGCAAGCACTTCGCCGAGCAACTGGGCGTTGCTCCAGCCATCCATCAGGATGTGGTGGCTGGTGAAAATCAGCTGCCAGGTCGTGCCCGCGCCACGCACCAGCACCAGGCGAAACAGCGGCGCGGCATTGAGTTCGAAGCCGCGTGTACGCTCGGCGTTGGCCAGTGCATCGAAATCGGCGCGGGGGTCTTCAATCACTTGCAGTTGCAGGTCGACCTGGCGGCGAATCACTTGATGCGCGCTGTCCAGGCCCAGCCAATGGAAGCTGCTGCGCAGGATGTCGTGACGGTCCAGCGCGGCCTGCCAGGCGCGCCCGAACGCAAGCAGGTCGAGGCCGTCGATGTCCAGGCGCAGCTGGTTGATATAGGCCTGGGCCTCGGGTTCCAACAGCGTGTGGAACAGCATGCCCTGCTGCATCGGCGACAAGGGGTAAAGGTCTGCGATGGCCGGCCCGGCCACCGGCAATGCATCCAGTTGCGCCTGGGTGACGCGTGCCAGGGGGAAATCCGATGGCGTGACCTGCCCGGCCGGCGTGGCACAGCAATGTTCGATCAGGGTCTTGAGTTCAGCGGCGTATTCGTCCGCCAGGCGCTGGATGGTCGAGGGTTCGAACATCTCGCGACTGAAGCCCCACTGTAAGGCCAACTCACCGCCATACACCTGCCCTTCCACCGTCAGCCAGTTGGCCAGCGGCGCCTCGGGGTCCTGAGCCTGGCCACTGCCCTCGCCGGCCGGTACGAACAGCGCCGACTCATCGAACTGGCGGTCGAACTGGCCCAGGTAGTTGAAGGTGATGCGTGGCGCGGCCAGCCCGGCCAGGGATTCGCGCGCTTGCGGCGCGCCGAGGTAGCGCAGCAGGCCATAGCCCAGGCCCTTGTCGGGGACGGCGCGCATTTGCTCCTTGACCGCCTTGATTGCACCGGACAGCTCGCCATCGGCTTGCAGGCGCAATGGAAACAGGCTGGTGAACCAACCAACGGTGCGTGTCAGGTCGATGCCATCGAACAGGTCTTCGCGACCATGTCCTTCCAGCTGGATCAGCGCGGTGGGTTGACCGCTCCAACGGCTGACGACCCGTGCCAGGGCGGTGAGCAACAGGTCATTGACCTGGGTGCGATAGGCCGCCGGCGCCTCTTGCAGCAACTGGCGCGTGTACTCGGCATCGAGGCGCGTTTCAAGCTTGGCGCCCAGGCGATTTTGCAGGCCACCCTCGGGGTGATCGCAGGGCAACTCGGCATCGATGGATTGCGCCTGCCAGTACGGCAGTTGGTGATCGAGGGCCTGCGCGTGGTCTTGCAGGCGCTGCGCCCAGTGCTGGTAGGCGCTGGTCTTTGCCGGCAATGTCTGTTCGCGATAAGCCTGTTGCAGGTCTTCCAGCAGGATGCGCCAGGACACGCCATCCACCACCAAATGGTGCACCACCAACAGCAAGCGCTGGGTACCGTCGGCCATGTCGACCAGGGCGGCGCGCAGCAGCGGGCCGTGCTCCAGGTCCAGGCTGCGCTGGGCCTCATCGCACAGCGCGGCCAATTCGGCGTCACTGCCGGCACGGGCCTGCCACAACGCCGATGCGCCGACCTGCGCGGCGTGATGCTGTTGCCAACCCTCGGCCTGCGCCACGAAGCGCAGACGCAGGGCATCGTGATGCCGGATCAATTGCATCACCGCCGCATCGAGTCGAGAGAACTCCAGGGTTTCACGCGGCGTCAGCAGCAATGACTGGTTCCAATGCTGACGCGCCGGGATGGTCTGGGCGAAAAAGCCCTGCTGCACCGGCGTCAGGATGACCTCACCGCTGACCGGGCCTTGATCGATCGCATTGAGCTCATCGAAGCTCGCCACCAGCGCCAGGCTGCGCACGCTCTGGTATTGGAACAGGTCGCGCGGGCTGAGGCGGATACCGGCCTGACGGGCACGGCTGACCACCTGGATGGAAATGATCGAATCGCCGCCCAGCTCGAAAAAGTTATCGTCCAGGCCTACGGCCTCGATGCCTAGCACACTGCTCCAGATCGCGGCCAAGGCTTGTTGCAGGGCGTTTTCAGGCGCGGCGAAAGCCTGCTGCGGCGCAGTGTCCGGCAGTGGCAGCGCCTTGCGATCGAGCTTGCCGTTGGCGGTCACCGGCAGCCTGGCCAGGGTGATGAAATGGGTCGGCACCATGTATTCCGGCAGGCTGTTGAGCAGCCAGGCCTTGAGGTCGCCGACGGCCTCGCTTTCAAGGACCAGATAGGCCACCAGCTGCTTGCCGCCCTGTACCAGGACCACTGCTTCGCGCACCTGCGGGTGCTGCATCAAGCGTGTTTCGATCTCGCCCAGTTCGATGCGCAAGCCGCGCAGCTTGACCTGGTGGTCGAGGCGGCCGAGGTATTCGATCACCCCATCGGCGCGCTGACGTACACGGTCGCCGGTACGGTACAGGCGCTCAGCGGCCACGAAGGGGCTCGGCACAAAGCGCTCGGCGGTCAGCGCCGGGCGACGATGGTAGCTGCGCGCCAGACCGGTGCCGCCCAGGTAAAGCTCACCCGCAACACCGGCCGGTACCGGGTTGAGCTGGGCATCGAGCACGTAGGTGCCGAGGTTGGCGATCGGCCGGCCAATCGGCACGCTGTCGGCGCCTTCATCGATGCAGGTCCAGTGGGTCACGTCGATCGCGGCTTCGGTCGGGCCGTAGAGGTTGTACAAGGCCGCATTCGCCAGCTTGGCGAACACCTGCAGTTGCGCGTCCAACGGCAAGGCTTCGCCGCTGCAGACAATGCGCTTGAGGCTGGCGCAGGCGCCTACGCCTGGCTCATGGATGAACGCCTGCAACATGGACGGCACGAAATGCAGGGTGGTGATGGCGTGCCGCTTGATGGTCTCGATCAGGCGGGCCGGTTCACGGTGCTCTCCCGGTGCGGCGACCACCAGGCGCGCGCCGGTCATCAGCGGCCAGAAAAACTCCCACACCGAAACGTCGAAGCTGAACGGCGTTTTCTGCAGCACCGCGTCGCTGCCATCGAGTGCGTAGGCCTGCTGCATCCAGCACAGGCGGTTGACCAGCGCACGATGGCTGTTACCGGCGCCCTTGGGCTTGCCGGTGGAGCCGGAGGTGTAGATCACATAGGCCAGGTTCAACCCATGGAGGGTGACGTTCGGGGACTCGCTGCTGTAGGCGTCGAGCCAGTCGGCGGGCTGGTCCAGGGCTATCACCTGGATGCCTGCGGTCGGCAGTCGCGCCAACAGGTTTTGCTGGCTGAGCAGCAGCGTGATGCCGCTGTCGTCGATCATGTAGGCCAGGCGTTCCCCAGGGTATTCCGGGTCCAGCGGGACGTAGGCGCCGCCTGCCTTGAGGATGGCCAACAGGCCCACGACCATGTCGATGGAACGCTCGACACAGATCCCCACCAGCACATCCGGGCCGACGCCTCGCTCGCGCAGTGCATGGGCCAATTGGTTGGCACGCGCGTCAAGCTGGGCATAGGTCAGGGTGACCTCACCGAATACCAGCGCCGGGGCATCCGGCGTGCGTTGGGCCTGGTCTTCAATCAGGTGATGGATCGCGCGTTCGGTCGGGTACGGCGCGGCGGTGTGGTTCCAGGCCTTGACCAATACCTGCTGCTCGTCAGCGCCCAGCATCGGCAACTCGCCGATGCGCTGTTCACCGTCCGCCACCATCGCCTGCAACAGGCTGATCCAATGGCGGGCCATGCGCTGGATGGAAGGCGCGTCGAACAGGTCGTTGGCGTATGTCAGCGCGGCATGCAGGGTGCCTGATTTTTCATAGGTGTCGAGGGTTAGGTCGAACTGCGTGGTGCGACCCTGCCATTCCACCAGGGCCAGTTCCAGGCCGGATGCGGTGCTGACGGAGGCGATGTCCGCCACCACCGGCTGATGGTTGTACATCACCTGGAACAGCGGCGTATGGCTCAGGCTACGCTCGACTTTCAAGGCTTCCACCAAGCGTTCGAACGGCAATTCCTGATGCGCCTGGGCACCCAGGGCGTGTTCCTTGATGCCTTGCAGCAGTTCGACGACGCGGGTTTGTCCGGTCAGTTCGGTGCGCAGCACCTGGGTATTGACGAAGAAACCGATCAGCCCTTCGACTTCAGTGCGATTGCGGTTGGCGATGGGCACACCGACGCGTATATCGCCCTGCCCCGTGTAGCGATGCAGCAGCACATTGAACGCGCCGAGCAGCAGCATGAACAAGGTGACGTTGTGCGTTTGCGCGCACGTGCGCAATTGCGCGGCCAGCGCCGGGTCGATCTCGAAGGTGTGGCGCGTGCCCTGGTAGCTGGGCATGGCCGGGCGTGGACGGTCGGTCGGCAGCTCCAGCACCGGGTGTTCATCGCCCAGGCGCGCCTGCCAGTATTGCAGCTGGCGCGCCTGCTCGCCGGCTTCCAGCCAGCGACGCTGCCAGAGGGCGTAGTCGCTGTACTGGATCGCCAGCGCCGGCAATTGCGGCGCTTCGTTGCGCTCGTGAGCGTCATAGAAACGGATGAATTCGTCGATCAACACATTCATCGACCAACCGTCGGAGACGATGTGGTGCAAGGTCAGCAGCAACACGTGCTCGTGTGCATCGAGCTTGAGCAGTTGCACGCGCAGCAGCGGGCCGTGTTCCAGGTCGAACGGCAACAGCGACTGACGCGTTGCCGACGCGTTGACGGCCTGCTCACGGTCAGCGGGGGCCAAGTTACTGAGGTCCAGGTGCTCGACTACCCCTGACGGTTCGATTGGAACCTGGGCCAGCCGCTCATCCGCCTGGCGCTGAAACACCGTGCGCAAGGTTTCGTGGCGCGCCACCAGGCTGGCGAACGCCTGGTCCAGGGAGTCCAGGCTCAGCGCACCCTTCAAGCGTACGGCGCCGGGCAGGTTATAGGCGCCGCTGGCCGGGTCCAACTGCCACAGAAACCACATGCGCTGCTGCGCGTAGGACAGCGCCTGGCGGTCCTCTGCCTCCACCCCCGCCGGAATCGGAAACCGGGAAAAATCCACGCCTTCTTTCTGCAGGGCCTGCAGGAACACTTGGCGCTTTTCCAGGGGCAACCCGATAAACCGGCGAGCAAGTTTCAAGGAGTCTTCAGCATTCATTTGTTGGAGTCCGGAGCAATAGGCAGGAAGCACAAAGGCACGTCGTCCCTATAAAACGAACCGCAGAGGGAAAAATTAGCGAGCAATGGGGGCTGCAAGCGAGGTGTCATCAAGGGTTACATCAATCTTGAGAAAGACACGTCAACCCAAGCTAGCATTGACGTACACCACTTTTTGCAACTACATTTAGTTACACGCAGGGAACGCCGTGTCCAAAAATGAAAAGCTGCTCGCCAAACTGCTCGATGAGCACGTGGCATTCACCTGGTCTGAACTCGTAACGCTGTTACGCCGACTGGGCTACACACAGATTGAAGGGGCTGGAAGCCGGGTCAAATTCGATATCGGCGACCCCAGTGCACTGATTACCCTGCACAAGCCTCACCCCGGCAACGAACTGAAACACTACATTCGGCGCCAAATCATCGAACAATTGAAATCAGGAGAACTGATTCAGTGAACAACCAGCTGAAACACAAAGGCTACATCGGCTCCATCGAAGCCAGCCTCGAAGACAACTGCCTGTTCGGCAAAATCCTGTTCATCAAGGCGTTGGTGAGCTACGAAGGCAAAACCGTCGCCGAGCTGGACGCGGCCTTCAGAGAGGCGGTGGACGATTACCTCGCCACCTGCCAGGCCCTCGGGCAAACGCCGGAAAAGCCTTGCAAGGGCTCGTTCAACGTACGCGTGGGTCATGATCTGCATTTGGCGGCAGCGCTGGCGGCGACCCGCAAGAAAGTGACGTTGAACGATCTGACACGCCAGGCGCTGAATGAGTTTTTACAACATCATTGCCCGGCGATTGGCTGACTGCCCAACCGCCGATACCCCAGCACGGCCGAACCCAACACCACCAACCCCGCCGCCAGCGCCACCCAGAACCCGCTGGCGGCGCCGGAGTGGTCAATCATCCAGCCCGAGCTGGCGGCGCCAATCGCCACGCCGATGCTCAGGCCGGTGATCAGCCAGGTCATGCCTTCAGTGAGGCGGCTCGGTGGGACCACTTGCTCCACCAGCGCCATGGACACGATCAGGGTCGGGGCGAAGAACAGGCCGGAGATAAAGATCGCCACGGCCAGGCCCGGAATATCGGTCACCCACAGCAACGGCAAGGTGGTCAACGCCGTGGCCACGCCGCAGAACAGAAACTGCCGGGGCAACGAGGCCTTGAGCTTGAGCGTGCCGAAAGCCAGGCCGGCCAGGCAGGAGCCGATGGCGTAGACCGACAGCACGATACTCGCCGCGGCGGGTTGACCCTGATGCTGGGCAAAGGCGACGCTGACCACATCCACCACCCCGACAATTACACCCATGGCCAGCAACAGGGTCATCAGGATCAGCACCGAAGGCGAGGCGATCAGCCAGCGTCCATGGTGGTCGTGGCGTGGGTGCACCGGCGGCTCGGTCTCGCGTTGCAGCACGAAAGTGGTCACGCCCACCGCCAGCAACAGCGCCGCCGCCAAAGGCCCGGCCTCGGCAAACAGCACCACGCTCAGACCGACCGAAATGGGCGGGCCGATGATAAAGCACACCTCATCGAGCACCGACTCCAGGGCGAACGCGGTTTGCAGCCTGGGCTGGCCGCGGTACAACTCGGTCCAGCGCGCTCGCACCATGGCCGACATGTTGGGCATGCAACCGGCCAGCGCGGCGAACAGGAACAACGTCCAGTTCGGCGCCTGCACACGCGTGCACAGCAGCACCATCAACAACGCGCCCCCACCGATCAGCGCGGCGATCGGCAGCACCCTGCCCTGGCCGTATCGATCCACCAGACGCGATACCTGCGGCGCACAAAATGCCGTGGCCAACGCGAACACCGCCGCCACCGAGCCCGCCAGGCCATAACCGCCATGCACCTGCGAGAGCATGGTGATCAGGCCGATACCGGTCATGGATATCGGCATGCGTGCCAGCATGCCCGCCAGGACAAAAGCGCGAGCGCCGGGAACCTGAAACAACGCGGCGTAGGGATTTGCCATTGATAAAGCGCCTTCTGTCCTTAGGTGGGGCAACCTTGTATCACACCAGCCGCTTGATCTGCTTATGCCGCCATACCAGGCGGTAATAGGCTGTCTGCAACACCAGCATCGCCAGGTAAGTCACCGGAAATGCCATCCATACGCCTTCCAGGCCAAAGTGCGCATTGAACAGGTACGCCACCGGCAATTCCACGCACAGCACACAGAAAATCGAGATAGCGACCGGCATCAGCACCACGCCGCTGGCACGCATGATCCCGCCGATCACGGCCTGGAAGCCGAACACCAGGATGCTCCACAGCATGATATGCAACAGGTGCTCGGCGTTGACGCGCGCGGCGGCGTCGGTGATGAACAGACCCAGCAGCCAATGCGACAACCCGTAGCCGAGCACGATCAGGCCACCGGTGAGGCCGGTATTGATCAACAGCCCGGTGCGCAGGATCGGCCCGATGCGCTCCAGGCGACCGGCGCCAATGGCCTGCGCGCCCAGGATCGAGGCGGTGATGGCAATCGACAGCGCCGGAAACTGCACGTAATTGACGATCTGCGTCACCGCGCCGTACGCCGCCGTTGCCTGGGAACCATGGCCGTTGACCAGCGCCAGGATGACCAATTCGGACAACGACAGCACCACCATCTGCAAGCCGGTAGGCAACCCGATGCGCAGGACCTTGCCGAGGATCACCCGGTCCAGGCGCAGGGCTGCGAGCATGTCGCGATCCGGCGCCATCACATGGTGCTTGTGGCGCAGGCGCAGAATCAGGAACAGCATCGCCAGGGCATTCCCCGCCAGCCCGGCGTACGCCGCACTCTGGATGCCCATGGGCGGCAGGCCGATCCAACCGCGGATCAGCGCCGGCGTCAGCAACAAGCCCACCAGGGTCGATACCATCAGCGCCAACAACGGCGAAACCGTGTCGCTGACGCCGCGCAGCAGCTGGGTATAAAGGATAAAGACCAGCAGCAGCGGCATGATCAGCATCATCACCTGGGCGTAGCCCACCGCATCGTCCAGCACATCGACGGGGGTTCCCAGGGCCTGCAACGCGGGGCGCGCAAACAGCCCACCCAGTACGGCCGCGAGCAAGCCTATCAGTGCGCCCAGGGTCAGCGTGGCGCCGGTGATCACCTTGACCAGTCCAGTCTCCCCGGCGCCCCAGGCCTGGCCGATCAGCACCGAGGCGCCGGCACCCAGGCCAATCACCAGGGCGATGAAGAAAAACACGATGGGGAACATGCCCGACACCGCCGCCAGCGCGTGGGTACCGAGCATCTGCCCGACATAGATACCGTTGAGCGTACCGGAGAAGCTTTGCAGAAAATTGGAGAGCACCATCGGTGCCAGAAAGAACAGGTAAACCTGCCACAACGGTCGTTGCTGGGTGACTTCCATGATGGTTTGGGCCCCTGGGTGGCAGTGGAGTGGTCAATCGCTTGAGGCTGTTGGCGCTGAACCGCCAATGGTACGCCGAGATCGATGGACCACTCCAGAGGGCAGGTAGTTGCGTGCAACGAGGCAGGTGCCAGGGACGGCTGCTATCCGCCTACCGGAAAGCAGCCTTTGATAGCCGCAAATATTACCCGCCGGCGGATACGGAGAAGTTACCCGCATACGCGCTGGCGTAGGGTTTGCTTGGCGCACGGGAGGATTGCTGGTCGATCATATGGTCGATGTTGACCATATCAAAGCGTTGGTCTTCAGCGCCCGGCTTGCCCTCCTCCCGAACGCCGATATCCAGCTCACGCAACAAGCCAGGACGATTGAGCAATTCCAGGGCCACTTCGCGCGCTTGCGGACTGAAGGTTCGTGTGGACGGGGTAAGACCCGCCGCCTCTTTCAGCTCATTCACATTGACGTACTTGTCATCCGCACCGGCGGTAAACTGTCTGAAATTATTTTTGACGGCATGCAGCAGCCCTTCGTCGCTCATCGTCCTGAATGTATTTGATGCATCCCCCAGGTCCTGCCGGGAGATACTGCCGTCAAGCACGCCACTGCGGCCTTGATCCAGTGTCTTGAACAGTTGTCCTCGCTCCATCAATTCCTGCGCGACAGCAGTATCGGCCGCACTGATGGGCCGTCCATCCAGGGTATGTCCCGACGCAGCGGCGCTCAGCGACTCATCCGTGATGCTACCTCGTGAAGGATCTTGCAGGGCACCGAAATGGGAAAGCACCTTGGCCGAGAACGCCTCGTCACTGTCATTGGCATAGGGTCGACCTGCGGCCATCATCGGGCTCCATGGCTGGCTACCTTGCACACCCATATAAGACGGGGGCTGCGACGCCTGCCAGCCTTGCATGCCTTGCGGCCCACCGAATTCAGGTTGCGCGTTGAACTGAGGAGAATATTGCTGATTTATTCTCTGCTGTTGCATCGCGCCGTTATTCCCTCCGGCAAATCGATTGCCTGACAGTGGGGAATAGCCGCCCGCCTCCTGCTGAGACAACTGACCGATAGCCAGTTGCATATCCTCGCGGTTAATCAGGCCATCTTCCTGAGCGCCATTTTGAACACCGTCAAACAGGCTTGCGAGACCGGGCCGACCCAATATATCCCTGGCAAGCAACGTCATCTGATCATCATGACCGCCCATCCCCAATGGACGATTGGCCACATCAGCCAGCGACTCTCGAGACGCGAAAGAACTGCCAGGCGATCTGAAATACTCGAAGTTTTGCAGCAGCATGTCTGCAACGGCCGAGTGGGAATAATTGCTGGTCATTACGCTGGGCATATTCGCCATCGCATTACCCGCTGAGGGAAATTCGCGGTTCTGCACAGGCGGAGGCGAATAGAACGGCTGGTTTAAGTAAGTATTCATCATGGCAACACCTCATGTCTTGGACGTAACAACGGCCTGGCCAAACAAACAAGCGCTCGGTTCGGCTGCCTGTTGGTGGCAACTGAAACAGTGCAGTTCCAAACACACATAGGGTTTCGCATCAGAATCGGACTATCCACCAAACGCCTGCGAGGGCCGGCGAAGTGCAGGGTCAAGCGGAGCGATCTGCGGCCCGACCGCCGTCGTGGCGCAGAACACGTAGCTTGAGCAGCGAGTGGCGCATCTCGCGGTGGCGTTCGCTATTGAGCAGCAGCAATCCGCACAGCGGACATACGACACCCAACGTATAGGCCAAGGTGTGGGGATGGTACTGCAGGGTCGGTACCACCAGCATCAGACACATCGCAAAATAGCTTGCCAGGACAACACCCGCCCAACGCCGACCGCACATCATCATGGCATTGGAAAACACGGCAACAGTCGCCAATGCGACAAGACTCCACCCCGACATCTGCGCTTTGAGCGACGGGTCGAACCGGCGCAGATAGGTCGCATCATCCAATACCGTCACCAGGATGCCTGACAAAATCGCCATGGCCGTCGTGCCGAGAAGCACTGGCAGGTAGCGGCGCAAGACGCCAGCAATTGAGTCACTCGCTTTCAATACGCTGGAAGCCATTCCGTTGATCCTGAACTCATTGAAAGCTCAGAGCGTAAAGAATCCTCATCCTTCAATAATGTAGGAAAAATTCCATTTCATGGCGAGACACTTCCTGATATGGCTTGCAGCCCGCGCCTACTGCGGGGCAATCGGCAGCGCACGTTTATGCGCTGTCTTGCCATATGCCGCCTCGACAATCGCCCTCACCCGCTCGCTCACCGGTTCGCCCATCAAGTACGCGTCGATCTCGGCGTACGAGCAACCGTAGGCGTCCTCATCGAGTTTTCCCGGTGCCAGTTCTTCAAGATCGGCAGTCGGCGGCTTTTGCGCCAGTTTTGCCGGGGCACCGAGTGCGGTGGCAAGCAGGCGCACCTGGGATTTGGTCAGGCCAGACAACGGCGCCAGGTCGCAGGCGCCGTCGCCGAATTTAGTGAAGAACCCCATCAGCGCTTCGGCCGCCTGGTCGGTGCCGACCACCAGGCCATTGTGCAGGTTGGCGAGTGCATACTGCGCGATCATGCGCGCGCGGGCCTTGACATTGCCCTTGATGAAATCGCGTTGTGCGGCACTGGCTTGCGCAGCGGCCAGGTTGGCCATCAGGCCGTCGACACTGACGGCAATGTCCAGGGTGTCGACATGGTCCGGCAGGATAAAATCCAGGGAGGCCTGGGCATCGTGTTCGTCGCCCTGGGTTTTGTAGGGCAGACGCATGGCGATAAAGCGCGCGGCGTAGTCTTCGTCGCGCAGTTGCTGCACCGCCAACTGGCACAGGCGGCCTGCGAGCAATGAGTCGACACCGCCGCTGATACCCAGTACCAGCGCCTTGCAGGCAGAAGCGCGCAACACGCGCTTGATGAAATCGATGCGTCGTTGAATTTCCCGGGCCTCGCCACCTGCGACCAGCAAGCGGTCTACGTTCAACTCACGGGCGATGCGTTCTTGAGTGTGCATGTCATGCCTCCACGCTACCAACGTTGAATACCTGTGCTGCGTACTGCAGGAACGATGGGTCTTCGCAGACGTTCTTGACCGGGTCATCGGAAAATTTCACCACCGGCTCGCCGTGTACTCGCACCAGCTTCATCACGATACTCAATGGCTCCACGCCGTCCACATCACAGGCAAGGCTGGTGCCCATGCCGAAGCCGAACCTGGCCTTGCCGCGGATATGCCGCAGGATCGGCAGGCATTTTTCGAAATTCAGACCATCGGAGAACATAAGGTCTTTGGTCATCGGGTCGATACCGAGCGCCTTGTATCTGGCCAGCACCTTGTCGGCCCACACGATGGGGTCCCCGGAATCCTGGCGCAGGCCGTCGTAGAGCTTGGCGAAGTACAGATCGAAATCCTTGAGGAAGAAATCGGTGCTGATGCAATCGGTCAGGGCCATGCCAAGACGGCCGCGGTACTCGCGCACCCAGTTTTCCAGTGCGGCGTTCTGGCTTTCGCGCAGGCGCCCCAATTGCTGGTGCACCATCAGCCATTGGTGGGCCATGGTGCCGATCAGCGGCAAGTCGAATTCATAGGCCAGGTGTGCGTTGCTGGTGCCGAGGAACTGGCCGGGGAAGTCGCGGCGCATGATGTCCACCACTTCGCGCTGGGCCTTGAATGACAGGCGCCGCCGCGTAGAAAAGTCGGAGACGCGCAGGTCGGCCAGTTCGTCGCGGCTGAGGTTTTTCTCCAGCCAGTCGAACTTCTGGTAGAGCTTGCGGGTGACGTCTTCGAGGGTGACGTCGGGGTACTTGTCGCGGTTGCGCAGCTCGCTGACCAGCGCCAGTACCGGTTGCTCGAACATGATGCAGTGCAGCATCGGGCCGATCACCCGGATGTTCAATTGCCCGTCCACTTCACTGACGTGGATATAACGCAGGTTGAAGCGAAACAGCCCGAGGAAGCGCTCGTAATCCGGCGTGAGGTATTCGCGAAAGCGCGGGTTGAACAGGAAGCGCAGCTCGCCTTCACGCATCTGCAGGCCGGCCAGCTGTTCCAGCTCGGCGCGCAGCTGCGGGATCAGATGGCCGAGTTTTTCCCTGGAGCGGACGATGAAGTTGTACTCCACATCCACATTGGGGTGCTGGTGCAGCACCGCCTGCATCATGGTGAAGGTGTAGTAATCGGTGTCGAGCAAGCCCTGGATGACCGGGGACTCGGTGTCATAGGCGCTTTCCATGGTGGATCTCCTTAACGCGTGGCCATCGCGGCCAGTTCTTCGCGGGTGCGGCTGATAGCGGCACCGGCCTTGAGCAATTCGTTGACGGCCTGCACGCCGCCCTCTTCAGTGATCCCTCGACACCCCGGCAGGTGCAACACCACCTGCAGCCCGGCCTTGAGCAGTTGCAGGGCGGTGGTCTTGACGCAGTAGTCCAGGGCCAGGCCACCGACGAGCACGCGGACGATGCCCCGGGCCTTGAGGTATTCAATGACGCCGGTCGACAGCTTGTCGTGCAGGTCGTGGTAGCAAGCGCCGTAGGGGTGCAGGTCGGGTTCGACGCCCTTCCACACGAAGTAGTCGTAGTCATAAGGGCTGGGCAATTCAGCCAGCAAGGTGAAGCCCTCGGTACCCGGCACGCAGTGGCTGACCCAGGTGACATCGGCGTGAGCCAGGCCGGTAGGTTGCAGCATCTGGCTGTGCTGCTCGACCACCCAGGGCGCCTGCGGGCTGTGGGCGTCCTTGCTGCCGATACGGCGCCCGGCAAGGCTGGCCATGTAGTTGAGTTCGGCACCGATCAGGTCTCCTCCGGCTACGGGCAGTTCGTCGGGGCACAGCGGCGTGAAACTCTTCTGGGCATCCACATCGAATGAGGCAATGGCAGTTTTGGCGAGGGTCATGGTGATTCTCCGGTGGCCTGGAAACAAAAGTACATGTCATGTACTTTCAAGGCAACAAGTATTTTCACGACTGCCTGAGCTCGAGTACATGACATATCTGTCCGAAGCGTTAGACTAGGTGCCTACGTTGTAAGAAGGACGTCACATGCCATTGAGCCCCTACCTGCACACCGTCGACTTGTGCGTACTGTGTTACTCCCGTGCCTGCGGGGAATTGAAGCTGTTGCTCAACAAGCGCGATGCCGAGCCCTTTGCCGGACATTGGGCATTGCCGGGTGTGGTGGTCAATGGCGATGTGCAGGACCTGAGCCTGCAGGATGCGGTGGAGCGACTTCGCGCCAGTGACAAGGTCGGCCTCGATCTGGTCTGGAACGAACAGGTGGGCACCGTGGGCGATGCGTTTCGCGACCCGCGCTGCTGGTCATCGTCCACTTACTACCTGGCGATCGTGGCCGAAGAAGTCGCGCTGGGCGGCCATCAGGCCTGGTATTCGTTGAGTGCGGTAGCCGATGGCAGTATCAAGTTACCGTTTGATCACAACAGGCTTGTGGCGGCCGTACAGGAGCGATTGTTTTCCAAATCGCTGTACAGCAGCCTGCCGTTGATGTTCCTGGGCCGTGAGTTCAGCGCACCGGAGGCGACTACGATTTTTTCTTTGGTACTCGCCCGGCCGGTGCTCAAGACCAGTATCCGCCAGCGCTTGCTGAAACTGACCGAGGCCGGGTATCTGCGCGAAACCGGGCGCAAAAAGCAGGGTGAAGGCGGCCGGCCCCAGGCGACGGTAGACATGTTGAAGCCAGGAGAGATCTACTTCTTTGATCGCAGCTTTGCCGAGTAACCGAACAACGAATATCAACGGGGTGGGGCTGGTTGTCCGTGCCCACCGTGTTGATCGGTGCACGCCACTAGTTCATCCAGTTACCGCCATCGACGTTGTAGGTCTGCGCGACGACATAGTCAGCCTCTTTCGACGCCAGGAAGATCGCCATGCCGATCAGGTCTTCAGCCGTGCCCATGCGCCCGTAAGGCACCTCGTCCCCTACCCGTTTCTTCTTCTCGCCCGGCGCCAGGCCTTCATGCCGGGCGAAGAGTGCATCCACTCCATCCCAGTGCTCACCGTCCACCACGCCCGGGGCGATGGCATTGACGTTGATGCCCTGCCTGATCAGGTTCAACCCCGCCGATTGCGTCAGGCTGATCACCGCCGCCTTGGTCGCGCAATACACCGCCACCAGCGCCTCGCCGCGCCGCCCGGCCTGGCTGGCCATGTTGATGATCTTGCCGCCGTGGCCCTGGCGGATCATCTGCCGCGCGGCGGCCTGCAAGGTAAACAGCGTACCCGCGACGTTGATCGAAAATAACCGTTCATAGCTGTCGCGGGTGATCTCGACGATGGGTGCCAGGTCGAAGAGTGCCGCGTTATTGATCAGAATATCCAGCTTGCCGGCGTGGGCGACCACGGCGGCGATGGCTGCGTCAATGGAGGCCTGGTCGGTGACGTCCATTGCCACCGCGTAAGCCTGGGGGCCCAGTTCGGCAGCGGTCTGCTCGGCGCGCTGCAGGTTGATATCGGCAACGGCGACCGTGGCGCCTTCGTGAATATAGGCCTGGGCAAACGCGCGACCAATGCCGCGCGCCGATCCGGTGATCAGTGCGCTTTTACCTTCAAGTCGTTTCATGGCGGTGTCCTTTGCAATCATGTCGGATTCCTGCACGGCTGATTACAGCAGTTGGAGACGACCTCTCACAAACGCACCGCACACGCTCGACCGGTACTTTTTTAACCGACCTCAAACGTGCAAAAAAGTATCAGCGCCCGATAGCACCGTGGGTAGCGCCGAGCCTGCCAAGGCGCGTATTTTGGCGGTTATCCAACGCACAAGAGGCAGCCGCATGCCCATCCGCGCTCCCCTGTTCGAGCAACGCCGCGCCGAACGTGAAGTGATCCTGCCCGAGCCGCAGCACTGTTTTCGCTGGTTCGAGCATGACTACCCGATTGACTTGGCGCGCTGGAACCACCACCCGGAATTCGAAATCCACCTGATCCGCCACGGCAGCGGCAAGCTGGTGGCGGGCGACTATATCGGTGCATTCGGTGCCGGGCATGTCGCGCTGATCGGTCCCGACCTGCCCCACGACTGGATTGGCGACCTGGCACCCGGCGAGTACCAGTGCGGCCGTGACGTGGTGCTGCAATTCGACGGCGCCGCCCTCCTTGCCCTGCGCGAGGCCCTGCCGGAACTTGGCGACCTGCAGCCGCTGTTTGAACAGGCGCGACGCGGCCTGGAGTTCAAGCACGAAACAGCGGCGCAGGCGGCGCGGCTGATGGAAGCCATCGGCAACGCCCGGGGCCTGCAACGCCTGGTGCTGTTCCTGCAACTGCTCGACACCCTCAAGAGCGCCCCGCCCCGACAGATCAAGGTCCTGGCCAGCCCGCGCTACGCACCGACCCTGGACCCGCGCAGCGCCGACCGCATCAACCAGGCCTTCGACTACCTCATGCGTGAATTGAGCGGCGAGGTGCGCGTGTCGGATATCGCCCGGCAGCTGGAAATGAGCGAACCAGGCTTCTCGCGCTTTTTCAAACGCAATACCGGCCATGGTTTTATCGAACTGATGCGCAAATTTCGCGTGCAGCGCGCCTGCCGGCTATTGCTGCAAAGCGACAGATCGGTGGCGGACATCTGTTTTGAAGTGGGCTACGCCAACCTGTCCAACTTCAACCGGCATTTTCGGATCGAGATGAACCAGACGCCCAGTGAATATCGGCGTGAGACCGGCCTGCACGCGGTCAGTCACCTCGGCTGAATGACACCCTGTCATTTTCTGATCAAAGAGACGGTTATTTCCGCCTTTTCTCAGTCGATTCAGACCATTGACGAAAGTTGGTACAGCCTGTGCAAACGTTTGCGGAACGAACCTGGTCGCCAGGTTCACCCTGCCCGAGCAATCGGGTTCAAACCGCGTACGAATAGGGATTTTCAATGCACCCCACCTCAACGCCTCGTGCTTGCCTTGGTGTTTCCTTGCTACTGGCCGCCGTTACGGGACTACTCAGTGCACCCATTTTGGCGCACGACCAACCTTCGGATGACTCGGCACAGGGCGAAACCCTCAGCCCCGAGGCCAACCCGCCGGCGAAAAAAGGCGCTTACCTGTCGGAATGGTTCAACCAGGACCTCACGCTGATCGGCAGCAAGGACATCAGCTTCGGTCCCAAGCCCCAGGACGACGTCTACCTGGAATACGAGTATTTCGGCCGCAAGGGGCCATTCGAGCTGTACGGCTACATCGACGTGCCAAAGATCCTCGGCATCGGTAACAGTAACGACAAAGGCGCGTGGGACCATGGCTCGCCCGTGTTCATGGAACATGAGCCGCGTATCTCCATCGACTACCTGGCCGGTCGCAGCCTGGCGATCGGGCCGTTCAAGGAATGGTATGTGGCGTTCGACTGGATCTACGACCACGGCAGCAACAAAGAGAACCGCGCCAATACCCTGTACAGCGGCCTTGGCACCGACATCGACACCCACTCGCGGGTCAACCTGTCGGCCAACTTCTACGGGCGCTACCAGTGGGAAAACTACGGCGCCAGCAATGAATATTCCTGGGACGGCTACCGCGCGCAGATGAAATACATCGTGCCCATCGGCAAATTCGACAACGGCGCCTCGCTGACCTACATCGGTTTTACCAACTACGATTTCGGCTCGCAGCTGCACAAGGACAACCCTGCGCGCACCGCCAATTCCCTGGTGGCAACCAACGTATTGTTGTACTCGTTCACCCACCTGCGCTTCACCCTGGTCGGCCGTTACTTTCATAACGGCGGCAACTGGGAGGATGGCAGCGAGTTGAATTTCGGCGAAGGCAACTTTCGCGCCCGCTCCGACGGCTGGGGTTACTACGCCGGCGTGGGCTACCAATTCTGATCAAGGAGCTGCAGATGAAAACTTTAACCCGCCTCTCGATGGCCATCGGCCTCGCCCTGCTGCCCCACGTGGTGCTGGCGGACAGCGCTGCGCCGATCAAGCCCAAGGTGATGTTGATCACCATGTTCGCCCCCGAGGCGCAAACCTGGATCGATCGCCTGGAGCTCAAACAGGAGGTACGCGTGCCCGGCTTGTCCGCCGAGTACCCGGCGATTCGCTGCAACACCCAGGACGTGTGCCTGCTGGTGACCGGCATGGGCCAGACCAACGCCGCCGCCTCCACCCTGGCACTGGCCCTGTCGCCCAGGTTCGACCTGCGCCAGAGCTATTTCCTGATCGCCGGGATTGCCGGTATCAGCCCCAAGCATGGCACCATCGGCACAGCCGCCTGGGCGCATTACCTGGTGGAATTCGGTACGCAGTGGGAGCTGGATTCCCGCGACGCGCCCAAGGATTGGCCGACGGGTTATATCGGCATCAACACCAAGGGCCCCAATGAAAAACCGCCGCTGGACTACAAGACCGAAGTCTTCGAGCTCAACCCAAAGCTTCAGGCCAAGGCGTTTGCCTTGTCGCACAAGGTTGAGTTGACTGAAAGCAAGGAGTCCGCCGCCTGGCGCAAGCACTACCCCGCCGCCCCGGCCAATCAGCCGCCCCAGGTCACACGCTGCGACACCCTGGCGGGCAATACCTGGTTTTCCGGCACCCGCCTGAGCGAACGCGCCGAGGTGTGGACCAAACTGCTTACGGACAACAAAGGCGAATACTGCACCACCCAGCAGGAAGACAACTCCACCTATGAAGCGCTGCTGCGCGCCAGCCGCGAAGGGCTGGTGGACATCCAGCGCCTGGCGGTGGTGCGTGCAGGCTCCGACTTTGACCGCCCGTACCCGGGCTACAGCGAAGTGGACAACCTGCTCAAGTACGCCGACCAGGGTGGGTTTGTACCGGCGTTGGAGAACCTCTACCGCACGGGCAATCCGCTGGTACAGGCGATCCTGAACAACTGGTCGGCCTGGGAAAAAGGCGTTCCAGAGGCCTGATACAGATCCAACTGTGGGAGGGGGCTTGCTCCCGAAAGCGATGCATCAGCCAGTACGTGATTGGCTGATCACCGCTATCGGGGCAAGGGCCCGCCGATCAATCATCTCAGGCGTTGGCAGACGACTTGGCGCATTCGCAACCCGTTGCCGCCGCGCACGGCTCACCGTGCGCATGATGCTCGGCGCAGCCCTGGCAGCAGTAGCCCTTGCCGTCCTTCATTATCGCGTCGACACCCAGTACGCATTTGCAGTGTGGGCAGGCACAGGTTTGATCCGGCATGGTCAGACTCCTTCTTCATGGTCGTCACGGCGCGGCGAATGCCACACCTTAAACAGTGACTCCAGGCACGGCGCCAAGGTTCAGCGCCGTCAGTCAGCCTGACGCGTATTGCTGCGATACATGAACACCAGGGCCAGGGCCAGGCACAGCATCGCCACGATCCGGCTACCGGACAACTCGATCGCGGGGTTGCCCAGCCAGCCGAAGTTGTCGATCAGCATGCCCATGCCCAATTGCCCCACGATCACCGCTACCGTGGCAACCGCCGTACCCACCACCGGCACGGCGCCGACCATTACCATCATGTACACCACGCCGAACAGGGCACCGGTCAACTGCCACTTGGGCACCTCCAGCAAACTGACAGCCTGGGCGGGCTCAAAGAAAAAAATCAGCAGCGCGGTGGTGAGCGCACCGACCGCAAAGGTCAGCAGGCTACTGCGCAACACCCCGACGGTCTGGCCCAGACGACCGTTGATGGCGGCCTGCACGCTCAATACCGCACCTGCGGCGACCACCACGACCAACAACACAATCAGATTCATCGCCTTACCCTCGTGCAATCAGAACAAGTGCCGCCACAATCAACACCAGGGCTATCCAGCGCTCCACATTGACCCGCTTGCGCGCCGTGCCGAACCAGCCGAAATGGTCGATCAGCACGCTCTTGCCCACTTGGCCGGAGAGGATCGCAATCATCGTCATGGCCACACCGATATGGGGCGTGGCCAGGGTCAGCACCACCACGTACATCGGCCCCAGGAAACCGCCGATCAACTGCCAGCGCGGCAGTTGCGTGAAAGCCGGGCCCTTTTGCGGGCCGCTGAACAACAACAGCAGAAACAGGATCGCCGAGCCGACGCCAAAGATGCTCAACGTGGCCCATAAATGCCCGACCTGCACCCCCAATGGCCCGAGCAAACCGGCCTCCACCGACAGGCCCATGCCTGCCAGGATGACCAACGGCAGCAACAGCAACCGAAGCATGTTCCGCTTCGGCCGCGACTGGGCCGTACCTTCGATAGAACCTGCCTGCATACATCACCCGCACTTCAAGAAAAAAACAGGGGTGCATTATCCGGTGGTCGAGTTGTGCGATAAATGGCAGCATGCAGACAACACCTTTGCGCAAAACGCACAGCCCGGAGCCGCCATGCAAGGTTTGAACGAGTTGAGTTTCAAGGCGCTGCGCCTGTTCGTCGCGGTGCTGGACCAAGGCAGTTTTTCCGAGGTAGCGCGCCGCGAAGGCCTTGCGCCCTCCTCCATTTCGCGGCAGATCCAACTGATGGAGCAAGCCCTCGGCCAGCAGTTGCTGTACCGCCACACCCGCGCCGTGAGCCCCACCGAAGCCGGTCGCCTGCTCGGGCGGCATGCGCGGCTGATGCTCGAGCAACTGGAGACTGCCAGCCAGGCCCTGCAAGAGCAGGACAGCGAACCCAGCGGACTGGTGCGCATCAATGCGCCAATGGTGTTCGGCCAGCGCCACCTTTCGCCGTGGCTGGGGGAACTGTGCCGACGCTATCCGAAGCTGCAACTGGACATCCAGCAAACCGATACCTTCGTCGACCCGCTGCAAGACGGCACCGACCTGCTGTTTCGCATCGGCGTACTCAATGATTCCAGCATGCAGGCGCGGATCTTCGCGCCGCAACGCTTTCGCCTCGCCGCCAGCCCCGCCTACCTGGCGCGGCACGGCACGCCGCGCCATCCCGACGAACTGGTCAATCACCGATGCCTGGCCTACAAGGGCATCAAAGGCCAGGAGCGCTGGTTCTTGCGTCGCGACCAGGGCGACTGGAGCGCCTACAGCGTCAAGGGCCCGATTACCGGCAACCACGCCGACACCCTGACCCACGCCGCCGAGCAAGGCCTGGGGCTGGTGGTGTTTCCCTCCTGGCTGATCGGCGAGAGCCTGCGCGCGGGCACCTTGCAGGCGGTACTGACGGAATACGAGGTGGCAACCACCCTGGAGCCCCAGCAGATCGCGGCGTTATGGCCGGGCAGCCGCAGGCTCTCGCTCAAGGTGCGCACGGTGATCGATTATTTCGTGGAGTGTTTTGGGACGGTGCCGTATTGGGATCGGTGAGTTCCCCTGAACGTCGAACGGACATCTGTGAGGGGAATTCCTACGGAAAAATGTAGGCTCATTCTGTTTTTCCGGGCCAGCATTCCCTGGTACGCCGAGCTGCGGCAGACTCTCGGCGAAACCTATTTTGGAGTAATGCCATGGATGTCATGTACTGCAAACCGTCGCCCACTGAACGAGCGGCTTCAGCAGGTGGTTCAGCCATTTTTGATAGCTCACGTAGTTTTGGCTGTTTTTGGCCAAAACACGGGGAAAACCAGATGACCATCATACCTTTGGGCGAGGCAAAAAATAATCTGTCGAAATGGGTCGATGAGGCTGCCGCCGGCAAAGTCATTACCATCGCCAAGCACGGGCGCGCAATGGCGCAGCTTGTTCCCATCGGCAAGTCCAAGGCTCGGCGAATCGGCGCTATGAAAGGCAAGCTGGTCATCCCCCAGGACTTTGACGCGCCGCTGTCGAAAGACCTGCTGGATGCGTTCGAAGGTGCCCATTCATGAGGGTGCTGCTGGATACCCATATTCTGCTTTGGGCACTCAATGATGACCCGAGGTTATCCAGCAAAGCGCTCAGATTGATTGAAAATGCCGCCGATGTTTACGTGAGCGCCGCGACATTCTGGGAAATGGCCATCAAGGTCAGCATGGGGAAGCTCGATGTCGATCTGGACGAAATCCGTGATCACTGTTTGGAGAGCGGGTTTATCCAATTGCCGATCACCTCAGAGCACGCTATTGCGGTCAAGGAGCTCGAGCCACATCAAAAAGATCCCTTCGATCGACTGATTGTCGCCACAGCAATTAGTGAACCCATGAAACTGTTGACCTCTGATCCGCAAGTTGCCCATTACAGCCCTCTCGCCATTCTGGTGTAGGTCATGGCCCAGCAGCAGACAGGTCACTCAGAACACCCACTGCCCGATCAACCAGGCATTCGCTCCACTGATCACCGCAAATAAAAACCATGCCAGCAATCGGGTGGGCAGGCGGTTAACGAATGGTCCCATCAGCTGCTTGTCGCCGGTCATGCGGATCAGCGGGTATAGCGCGAAGGGCAACTGCAGGCTCAGGACCACCTGGCTCAGAATCAGCAGCTTGCCGATGGCGTCGTCGCCCATCAGCCACACTCCGAGAAACGCCGGGATCAGCGCCAGCCCACGGGTGATCAGGCGGCGCTGCCAGCACGGGATGCGCAGGTTCAGGTAGCCCTCCATGATCACCTGCCCGGCGATCGTGCCGGTGAAGGTCGAACTCTGGCCGGAGGCCAGCAAGGCGATGCCGAACAGGATGCTGGCGAACGCGCCGCCCACCAGCGGGTCGAGCAGATGATAGGCGTCCTGAATCTCCACCACCTCGGTATGGCCGGTCTTGTGGAACGCTGCGGCGGCCAGCACCAGGATGGCCGCGTTGACCAGCAGGGCCAGGGCCAGCGAGCCGATGGTGTCGATGCGTGCCAGCTTGACCGCGTCCTGTTTGCTGGCCAGGTCCTTGCCGATCAGGCGGGTCTGCACAATGGAGGTGTGCAGGTAGAGGTTATGCGGCATCACGGTCGCACCGAGGATACCGATGGCCAGATACAGCGGCGCGGCATCGCTGATGGCCGACAGGGATGGGGTGAAGCCACTGAGCACGTCCGGCCAGTAGGGTTTGATCAACACCAGTTCGATGAAGAAACACACGCCAATGGTCGCAACCAGCGCCAGCATGATTGCTTCCAGTCGGCGGAAACCACGGTTCTGCAAAGCCAGGATCAACAACGTGTCGAAGGCGGTGATGACGATACCGGTGGTCAGCGACACACCGAGCAGCAGGTGAAACGCCAGGGCGCAGCCGAGCACCTCGGCGAGGTCGGTGGCGATGATGGAAACTTCCGCCAGCGCCCACTGTGTGCGTGCCGAGCGCGTGCTGTAGCGCTCGCGGCACAGTTGCGCCAGGTCCTTGCCGGTCGCGATACCCAGCCGCGAGCACAGGCACTGCACCGCCATCCCCGCCAGGCTCGCCAGCAACACTACAAATAACAGGCTGTAGCCATAGCGCGACCCGGCTTCGATGGCGGTCGCCCAGTTGCCGGGGTCCATGTAGCCGATGGAGATCAACAGGCCGGGGCCGGCGAACATCAGGGCGCGCTTGAAAAACGACGCTTTGGGGTCAACGGCAACGGAGCCGGCCACTTCCGGCGGGCAGAAGGGGGCGGTAGCAATTTTCGGCAGGCTGAATTTCACGCGGTATCCCAGGCAAACACACAAGTCAGGGCGCCAGCTTAGCAGTCCGACGCGACCGTGCGCATCACCGTCTCCCGGGGCAGGTCAAACGTTTCAACCACTTGCACCACCAGGTCCAGTTCCTGATTCAGCGCCTCACGTTCCAGGCGCTGGCGAATCACGCCGACCACCAGCACCGCCAGGGTTGTGATCGAATAAGCCGGTCCGGAAAACGCCCGTACGCCGCTGACCAGCAACATTGCGGCCGCCACCGCCTGGCCCACCACCGGAATCGCCGTGGCGGCACCGCGTCGCACAATAAACCCGGTAAGCCCGGCCAATGCGGTGCCGCTCAAGGCGGTGGTGGCCGAACGGCCAACGTTGAAACGCCTGAACAAGCCTTGCTCTTTGTGCATCGCGGCCTTGAGTTCGGCCTCGAACGCCTGACGGTCGGCAGCGCTGAGTTTGTCCTGGTACTGCTCGATCAGCGTTTGCGCAACCTGCGCTTCGATATCCGCCAGGGCAACGCTGGCAACGGCATCGTCGAACTTGATGCCCAGGCGTTGCGCCACCGCTTCGGCGATCTGCCGATAGGCCACACCGTGACCACGGGCCAGGTTCATAAAGCTGTCGCCGCCCATGCGCTGCAACTCGATGGCGAGCTTGCGCGGTTCGCGCACTCCGGCATCAATCGAGGCACTGCGCTTTTGTGCCATCAACTCGGCGAGAAATTTCAACTCATCCGGTCGCGCCTGCATCAGGATCGGGAACAAGTCCGCATCCTCTTCGGCAAAGCGCACTTCACTGCTGCGCAGGTCAGCGCGGATCAGGCCCCGGCGCTCCTGCAGCAGATCGGTGTACTGCACCACTGTTTTCAACTGCGGCCAGTAGGCGGCATGGTCGAAACTGGCCAGGTGAACATTGGTGACCTTGGCCTTCAGGGCCGGCGTCACTGCGATGGCATAGCGGCCAATGCAACGCTCGGTGTCCGGCTTCATCGCCAGTGCCCAGTCCTTGCTGGAGTGGCAATTGATCACCCGCCCCCTGAGCGGCGCCGTCACCGCCTCCCACGGGCTCGACGTACAAATCGCCCCGCCCATCAGCAACAGATTGTTCAACGGCAGTTCATGGGCGATTTCAGGGCTGGCCAGCACACTCTTGACCACGATCCGCGCACCCAGAGAGTGACCGATGAGATTGATTTGCCGCACCTGGAGCGATTCGGCGTGCAGGTAGCTCGCCAGCTCGGGCAACAAGGTCCTGGCCACTTCATCGACACGCGCCTCGACACTTTTGTAATGGTCGAGAAAGTAAGCAATCGCCTTGCCCACCCCCACCGTCGCCGCGCCCAGGCCGCCTCCGCCCAGCATCGAGGCGATCACCTCCTTGAACGGCGCAAACAGGTTTTCCAGAAAGTGCCCCGCCGGCCAGAACAGCATGAGGTTGGTCGAGCCTTCAATGCCCGCCAACTGTTCCTTGAAGCCAGCCAACTGCTGCCGGCTGAAAAACGCCGAATAACCGTGAACATAGAGATTGAGCACGTCCCCCTGGGGCTCGCCGCACAGTACAAACGTGGGCTTGCGGGTACGGTGCATTTCATCCCACTGGTGCTGCATGGGGCGGTGACTCCTGGTGACGAGGGAGGAGGATAGTATCAAAGGCCAGGGTTGAACGTCGTGCCGCAGGGGGAAAAGGCCTGCGCCGGCGCCCTCTTTCTTGCGTGAACCTGCACCGCAGCCACCCCACAAGAATTCGCCGATTATCCAGGTGGATGGACAGTCATGGCATAAATTCGGGATTTTGTTCGCGCATTGGCTGCTATAGCCTGGGTTCAGTCCTTTACCGAACCGAGGAATCACCATGAGCAAGCCCGAATTTTTTGTCACCCCAGGCTACGGCGATTACATGCGCCAGCACCTGCATTATTCGCAAGCGGTAAAAGTCGGCGATCGCGTGGAAACCTCAGGCCAGGGCGGCTGGGACGATGAGTTCCAGATTCCCGCCGACCTGGCGGACGAAATCACCCAGGCCTTCCATAACCTGGAACGCACCCTCGCGACCGCCGGCACGTGCTGGGAGCACGTGATTCACGTCAATTCCTACCACGTCGGCGGTTTTCCGCCCGAGGTCAACGAGGCGATGGTCAAGCACTACCGTCAGTACATGCCCAACCATGCGCCGATCTGGACGCAGGTGGGTGTCGAAGCCCTGGGCTTGCCGGCGATGCGCGTGGAAATCCGCGTGACTGCGATTATTCCCTGACCCCGAACGTATGAATCACCCACTCGACAAACACCCTGAGTCGCGCGCTCTGATGGCGATTGGGTGGGTAGAGAATGTGCAGCGGCGTGGCCGGGCGTGACCAGTCCGACAACACGCTGACCAATTGGCCATTGTCCACGTAGTGCTGCACGATTGACTTGAAATGCTGCCCGACGCCCAAGCCTGCCAGCAGCATTTCCTTGAGGCCGTTGCCGTCATTGCTGGAGTAGGCGCAATCGCCCACCTCGATGCACCTGCCGTCCCGCTCGAAAACCAGCGGCTGGGCCTTACCCGACCCGGCAGAGAAATAGCCGGCCTTGAGGTGGTTGTGCGCCAGGTCTTCCGGGGATACCGGCAGCCCCCGACGCGCCAGGTAACTGGGCGCGGCGCAGGTCAGGTATTGCAGGTCCGCCACTTTGCGGCCGATCATCGCCATGTCATCAAGCTTGCCGGCGCGGATCACGCAATCCACGCCCTCCCCCACGATATTGACCGCACGATCACTGATCCCCAGGGCGACGGTGATATCCGGATACTCACGATGAAAATCCACCAGCGCGGGAATCAGCAGGCAGTTGGCAAACGACGCCGGCGCATCCACCCGCAGGTGCCCGCCGGGTTTGAGCAACTGACCGCGCATGGCACTGTCCACTTCATCCAGCTCCGCCACCAGGCGACGGGCCTGCTGGCAATACTCCAACCCATCGGACGTCGGCGTCAGGACACGGGTGGTGCGGTGCATCAACTGGACGCCCAGGTGCTTCTCAAGGTCGATGATCAACTTGCTGACGGTGGAACGTGGCAGCCCCAGTTGGTCAGACGCACGGCTGAATGAACCGGTGTCGACGACACGGACGAAAGCGCGTAGGGCAAGGAGCTGGTTCATGAGGTTGACTTATCCAATATAATCGATCTTCACCTGACCACCGGAAAACGTCGCAATGATCGCCAACTCACCGCCCATCGCGCGGATGGCAGTTGCGCGACATGCCGATGTAATCCTGTGTATTCAATGCCCTAATCCAGGCAAACATGCCACCCCACGCGGCAAAAACACAATTATCACGCGGTAAAAAGCGCTCTAATACGCGCCAGTCGATTTGGTTTTGAGCATCCTGGAGTTCGTAATGCCCCATGAAGGCAACCTGTTACAAGCAGCCGTGGTATTCCTGTTCGCCGCCGTGCTGGCCGTGCCCCTGGCCAAGCGCCTGCAACTGGGCGCGGTGCTGGGCTATCTGTTCGCCGGTGTGATCATCGGCCCCTCGGTCCTGGGCCTGATCGGCAACCCGCAAAGCGTGGCGCAGTTCTCCGAATTGGGCGTGGTGCTGCTGCTGTTCATCATCGGCCTGGAGCTTTCGCCCAAACGCTTGTGGGTGATGCGCAAGGCGGTATTCGGTGTCGGTCTGGCCCAGGTGCTGCTCACCGGGCTGGTCATGGGCGTGGTGGCGCTGTGGCTGTTTGGCCAGTCATGGAACAGCGCGATTGTGCTGGGCCTGGGCCTGGCGCTGTCCTCCACCGCGTTCGGCCTGCAAAGCCTGGCCGAGCGCAAGGAACTCAACCAACCCCATGGGCGCCTGGCCTTTGCGATCCTGTTGTTCCAGGACATCGCGGCAATCCCCTTGATCGCCATGGTGCCGCTGCTGGCCGGCAGCGATCATCCGACCACCGAAGCCCAGGGCGTGCAGCACGTCTTGCAGATCCTGGGCAGCATCGCCGTAGTGATCATCGGCGGGCGCTACCTGTTGCGCCCGGTGTTTCGCATCGTCGCCAAGACCGGCCTGCGCGAAGTCTCCACCGCCACCGCGTTGCTGGTGGTGATCGGTACCGCCTGGCTGATGGAACTGGTGGGCGTGTCCATGGCTCTCGGCGCTTTCCTCGCCGGGCTGCTGCTGGCGGACTCCGAATACCGCCACGAACTGGAATCCCAGATCGAACCGTTCAAGGGCCTGCTGCTGGGTCTGTTCTTTATCAGCGTGGGCATGGGCGCCAACCTCAGCCTGCTGCTCAGCACACCGCTGGTGGTGATCGGGCTGACCTTGCTGTTGATCGGGTTGAAACTGCCGCTGTTGTACGCCGTGGGTCGCAAGGTGGGTGAGCTCAATCGTGAAAGTGCCCTGCGCCTGGGCGTGGTGCTGGCGGCCGGCGGTGAGTTTGCTTTTGTGGTGTTCAAGATCGGGCGCGACCAGGGCCTGTTCGAGCCGCATCTCTACGATGTGCTGGTGCTGACCATCACCCTGTCCATGGCCGTGACACCGCTGCTGCTGTTGATATGCCCGAAGCTGTTCAAACCCAAGGTCAAGTCGGTGGACGTACCCGAGGAATACCGCGCCATCGAAGGCGATGCACCGCGTGTGGTGATCGCCGGCATGGGCCGGATGGGCCAGATCGTCGCGCGTATCCTGCGCGCGCAGAACGTCTCGTTCATTGCCCTGGACACCTCGGTGGAAACCATCGAACTGACCCGCAGTTTCGGCGGCATGCCGGTGTTCTACGGCGACCCGCAACGCCCGGAAATCCTGCATGCGGCCAAGGTCGAACAGGCGGAGTTCTTCGTGATCGCCATGGATGACCCGGAGATCAACATCAAGACCGCCGAACTGGTGCGCAACCTCTACCCGCACATGAAGATCATCGCCCGCGCGCGTAACCGCCAGCACGTACACCGCCTGGTGGACCTGGACGCCTCACCGGTGCGTGAAACCTTTTATTCCAGCCTGGAGATGAGCCGACGCACCCTGGTCGGCCTCGGCTTGAGCCAGGCTCAGGCCGATGCGCGCATCGACCGCTTCAAGGCCCACGACCAGCAGGTCCTCGCCGCCCAGCATGCGGTGTACGACGATGCGGCCAAAGTCATGCAGACCGCCCAGGAAGCCCGTACCGAACTGGCGCGCCTGTTCGAGATGGATCGGCTGCAAGAAGAGTCCGACAAGGTGTGAGGTGGCAGGTGAACGATCTTGCGAATTTTCTGACAGAATACGCCGCAATTTCGTTCATCTCTGGAGCGCTTCATGGCCACGTTCACCAAGACTGCACTGCTGCTGGCCCTTGCGCTTACCGCCGGCAGCGTATGGGCTGCCTCCAAGGCGACCACGCAAACCATCTCCACCCTGGGCGGCAAGTTCACCTTCGACCTGCCCAAGGCCTACACCGCCGATACCCTGCCTTCCGGTAAAGCCGATGATGGCACCGCCGATACCCAGGGCACCCTGTACGCCAACGCCACCACCAAAAGCGTGGTGATCGTCGCCGAAACCGTACGTAACGATGGGGTAGCCATCAAGGACAACGACCCGCAGTTCCTCGATGGCGCCGTAGCCGATTTCGTCAAGAACCAGAGCGCCGCCCTGCCCGACTTCAAGAAGCAAAACGAGAAAAAACTCACCTACAAAGGCCTCGGCCTGCGGCAAGTCGACAGCACCGCCACCCAGGGCGGCGGCAAGACGTTGAACTCCACCTTTCTCGGCGGTTCCGGCAATCAGCTGCTGGTGATCCAGGCGATTTCGCGAGCGGATGATGTAAAGGGGCATGCTGCGCTGGTCAAGCAGATTACCGGCGGCAAGTAAGCCAATCTCCAATGTGGGAGGGGGCTTGCCCCCGATAGCGGTGTGTCAGTCTCAATATCTTTGACTGAAAGATCGCTATCGGGGGCAAGCCCCCTCCCACATTTTCAACTGCGTTTCACTTCAAACTTTTCTCCAGCCAGGCTTTTAAATCCTGGATTTCCGCTTCGCTGATCGTATGGTTCATCCCGGGATACCCATGAAATTCCGGCTTCAACCCAATCCCCTCGAGCACCGCATTCGCCCGCGTCCCCAACGCATAAGGCAGCGCCTGGTCCAACGTGCCATGGCCGATAAAGATCGCCAGCTTGCCCAACGCTTCATCCTGCTTGAGCTCGGCCTTTAGCACCGGCAACACACTGCCGCTCAGGGCCGCTATGCCACGCAGCAGCTCGGGTCTGCGCAAGCCCACTTCATAGGACATGATCGCGCCCTGGCTGAACCCGACCAGAAACACACGATCACTCATGGTGTGATACTTGGCGGTGGCCTTGGCCACGAAGTCTTCAATCAGCCTGGCGCTGCTCTGCAGATCGGCGGTCACGCCATCGTAATCACCGTCACCGGGGGCCTTGGTGAACCAGCGATAGCCACGTGGCTCCACCGGCAGCGGCGCACGCACCGACAGGTAGGTCCAGGTGGAAGGCAGCGCATCCTTGATGCCGAACAGGTCTTCCTCGTTGCTGCCAAAGCCATGCAGGAAAATCACCAGCGGCTGGTTGCGTGAATCGCCCTGGGTTTGCTCCAGGTACGACAGCGGCAAGTCGGTGTGCAGGTCGGCATCCGCCTGGGCGACACCGGCCAGCAGGGTCAGGGTGAGCGCGAGCAATTTGAGCATGGGAACTGTCCCTCAGGGTTTGCGCAACAAATAGGTGTCCATGATCCAGCCATTGGCGAGCCGCGCAGCCTTGCGTACCCGTTGGATGTCTTGCGCCACATCAGCCACTTTGCCGCTGATCAGGATTTCATCCGGCGTGCCCAGGTAGGCGCCCCAATAGATGTCCAGGTCTTGATCGGCCACGCTGCGGTAGGAGTCTTCGGCATCGAGCATCACCACCAGGGTGTCGGCATCACTCGCCTGCCCCGCCGCCAGGCGCCGCCCGGTGGTGATTTCAATGGATTTACCGATCCGGTTCAACGGCACTTTATGCCGGGCCGCCAGAGCCTGCACGCTGGTGATGCCGGGGATCACCTCAAACTCGAATTCACAGCGGCCGTCGGCCAGGATCGCCTGCAGGATGCGAATGGTGCTGTCGTACAACGCCGGGTCACCCCAGGCCAGAAACGCGCCCACTTCGCCGTCGGCCATTTCCTCGTTGATCATACGCTCGAAGGTTTGCTGCTTGTCGCGGTTGAGGTCCCGCACGGCGGTGGTGTAGTCGATATCACCGCGCGCGCGCTCAGGGCAATCGGCCTCGACGAAGCGATAGCCGGACTCGGTGATATAGGTCTCGCAGATTTCACGCCGCAGGTCGATCAGTTTGTCCTTGCTCTGGCCCTTGTCCATCAGGAAAAACACGTCGGTGCGGTTCAGCGCCTTCACGGCCTGCATCGTGATGTAGTCGGGGTTGCCGGCGCCGATGCCGATGATCAGGATGCGTTTCATGGGTTGCTCTCATTGCGGAGCGTGGATTTTGCCATGATCGGGGCGTCAGGCGTAAGTTTCCAGACGCAGGCGCCAGACTGCATTGAAGCGCAGTTCGGTGCGCGACAGCGGTTCAACGTCGATCCGGTAGAACATCGAGACCGGGCACTGCATGACGAACAGCAGCGCAGCGCGGATAACGAACGGATGGGTCACTGCCAGCACATGGCCGGGCTGACGTTCCTGGGACTTGATCCAGTCCCCGACCCGCCTGCACAACTGCCCCAGCGTCTCGCCACCATGGGGCGCGGCGGCACTGTCGGTGAGCCAGGCGTTCATCTGATCACTGTCGAGATCGCCGATAGCCTGGCCTTTCCAGCGCCCCAGGTCCAGGTCGCGCAGGGCCGCTTCGGTGCACGGCTGCGCACCGAATAACGCCGCCGTCTGCCGGGCTCGTGCCTCCGGCCCGCACACCAGGCGCGCTGCCTTGGGGTAATGGCCTGCCAAAGACAGTTGCGAGCCTTGCCAGTCCATGAGCAGCGACTCGTCATCGGCAAAACGTGCCTGTTTCTGCGCCGCCGTGGCCGCATGGCAGATCAGGGTCAATCGGGTAGCCTGCACGCCATTCGCTCCGCCGGGATCAGGCTGCCAAGCCTGGCGCAGTTAACGCCTCGATGCAACGCCCGGCGACCGCGCCCTCAAGCCAATGCCGCCGCCGCAGGCACTGCCGCCGGGCTGGTGCTGGCCACGAAGTCCTCCTTGCGCAGCAGCACCAACGCGATCAGCGACACCACCCCGGTCGCCACATAGAAGTACCAGGGCGAGGTGATGTCACCGGTCACCTTGATCAGCCAGGTGGAGATCAGCGGCGCGCTGCCGCCAAACACCGCAACGGGCACGTTGTACGCCACGGCAATCCCGGTGGAACGGATGCGCGTGGGCAGCAGTTCGCTCATCAGCGCATAGGTGGACGAAGCGTACAGGCCGAACAGAATCGCCACCGCCATCAACGGCGCGAAGAAGGTTGCCGGCGTGGCGGTCGGTGCCATCTTGAACAGCCAGAACATCGCCAGGGTCGCCAGTGTGCCGATCACCATCAGGAACGGCTTGCGCCCGTACCTATCGGTGAAGGCGCCGCCGAACGGCATGACGAAGGCCGCCGAGAAGCTGGCGACGAACACATAAAGCAAGGTGGTGCCGCTGTCGAACTTGAGAATCTTGGCCATGTAGGTCGAGGCAAAGGTCAGCACCAGGTAAAAGATCGAGCTGTGCAAGGTGATGATGAAGAACACCAGGGCAATCGCGCGCTTCCACTGCCAGACTTCGCGCAGGGGTGCGCGAGAAGTTTGCCCGGCGCGTTGCAGGGCAAGGAACTCGGGGCTGTCTTCGAGCTTGAGGCGGATGTACATGGAAATGAAGCCCAGCGGCGCGGCGATCAGGAACGGCACGCGCCAGGCCCAGTCCTGCATCATGTCGGCGCCCAGCACCCAGGTCATGCCATTGGCCACGGCGCCGCCCAGCAGCAGGCCAAGCACGGCGGTGACCATCAACCAGCAGGTGGCAAAGCCGCGTCGGCCGGGACCGGCGTATTCGGAAATGAAGCTGGTGACCGTGCCGATTTCACCGCCCGCCGAGAAGCCTTGTACACAGCGCACCAGGATCAACAGAATCGGGGCGGCGATGCCCAGGGTCGCGTACGTGGGCAGCAAACCGAGCATCACCGTGGAGCCGGTCATCATCACCAGCGCCATGATCAGGGTTTTACGCCGGCCGATCTTGTCCGCCAGCGGGCCGAAGAACAGCCCGCCCAGGGGCCGGATGAAGAAGCTCAGGGCGAACGCGGCAAAACTGGCCAGCAGGCTGGTGGTGGGGTCGTCGGAGACGAAGAACGCCTGGCCGATATAGACGGCAAGAAAGCCGTAGACGCCATAGTCGTACCACTCGATCAAGTGGCCGGAGGTGGCACCGAGAAACGCGCGGCGGCGTTTGCGGACAGTGTCGTGCGCGTGATTGCCCATCGAGGGGGACTCCTTGTCTGTTTGTCGATCCATGCTAAAACGCGGCGATACTCGCCGCTTTGAGCGATTGCCGCAAGTCGGTCTTGAGGATTTTGCCGTAGCTGTTCTTGGGCAATTCGCTGCGCCACACATATTTCTTGGGTTTCTTGAACGATGCCATGCGCGCCAGGAACCAGGCCGTCAGCTCGGCTTCGTCGAGGGGCTGGCCGCTGCGCGTCACCACAAACGCCACCACCGACTCGCCCCACTGCGGGTCCGGTTCACCCACCACGCACACCTCAAACACCTCGGGATGCTGGGCCAGCACCTCCTCGACTTCGCGCGGGTAGACATTGCTGCCGCCGCTGATGATCACGTCCTTGGAGCGATCCGTGAGGGTCAGGTAGCCGGCGGGGTCGAGGAAACCGATGTCGCCGGTCAGCAACCAGCCATCGACCAGGGCCTGGCGCGTGGCCTCGGGGTTGCGCCAATACCCCTGCATCACCGTAGCGCCACGTACGGCAATTTCGCCGCGCGTTCCCATGGGCAGCGGTTGGTGCCCGGTATCAAGGATGCGGATTTCCACACAGGCTTGCGCATGGCCGACGGACGCGGCCAGGGTCGCCCAATCAGGGCGTTGACGGTCGGCAATCAGCCCACGGGGCAGCACGCTGATGGTCATCGGGCTCTCGCCCTGGCCGTAGATCTGCACCAGGCGGGCGCCAAAGGTGTCGACAGCATCGCGCAAGTCGGCCAGGTACATCGGGCCACCGCCGTAGACTATGGTCTTGATGCCTGCGCCGCTGTAGCCCTGGCGCCGCGCCTGCTCGACCATGCGCTTGACCATGGTCGGCGCGGCAAACAGCGAAACACTGCCCAGCTCGGCCGCCAGGCCAAACAGCTCGGCGGCGTCAAAACCATTGGACGCCGGCACCACATGGCGCGCGCCGCAGCGTACGTGAATGAAGTTATAGAGCCCGGCGCCATGGGACATCGGCGCGGCATACAGCGCCGCATCGTCGGCGCTCACCGGATCGACATCGGTGGCGTAACACAACGACATGGCGATCAGATTGCCATGGGACAGCATCACCCCCTTGGAACGCCCGGTGGTGCCGGAGGTATAGAACAGCCAGGCAAGGTCGTGATCCTGGCGCGGCACCGGTTGCTCCCGTGTCGCCCCGCCAGGGTCATCAGGCGGCAGCACGTGACCATCGAGCTCTGTGCAGCGCAGGGGTAGGTCCTGCGCTGAAAACACCCGGCCGCCATCGGTAAAGATCAGGCGGGCCTGGGCGTTATCGGCGATCCACGCCGCCTCGGTCGGATGCAGCTTGGCGTTGATCGGCACCGCCACCGCCCCCATCCACCAGATGGCGTAGAGCAACTCCAGGTAGTCGCAGCTGTTTTTCATCAGCACCGCCACCGCATCCCCCGGCTGCACGCCGTGCTGGTCCTGCAACTGCGCGGCGCGCTGGCGCACATGGGCGGTGAAGGTGGCGTAGTCGGCCACTTGCCGGGCGCCGTCGAACAGTGCCGGGCGTTGCGGGTCGCGACGCTGGGTGTCGTGCAACCAGTTGGCAATGTTCATGGCTCAGTACCGGCGCGCATGCAGGACCGAGGCGTAGTTGGCCACCGCCATTCCACCCATGTTGAACACCAGCCCGAACTCCGCGTTGGGCACCGCCAGGCCGATCGGCTCGCCGGTCAATTGCCGGAACGCCAGGGCATGCATCGAGACACCCGTCGCGCCAACGGGATGGCCCTTGGCCTTGAGCCCACCGGAAAGGTTCACCGGCAAGCGCCCGCCCGCGCGCACCACACCGCTGTCGAGTACACGGTGCCCCTCGCCTTTGGGCGCCAGGCCCATGGCTTCGTAGATCAGCAGCTCGGCGATGGTGAAGCAATCATGCACCTCGGCGAAACTCAGGTCGGCCAGGGTCACACTGGCCCCGCGCAAGGCGGAGTGAATGGCCCGCTGCGGGCCTTCAAACGCGAGGATGTCGCGCTGGGCGATAGGCAAGGTGTCATTGACCTGGGTCATCGCGCGAATCTGCACATCGCGACGGAACGCCCGCGCGCGCTTGGGTGAAGCCAGGATGATCGCCGCCGCACCATCGCTGATCAGCGAGCAATCGGTAAGGCGCAGCGAATCGGCTACGAACGGGTTGCTCTGGGACACATTGTTGCAGTGCTCGAAATTCATCTCCCGGTGCATCTGCGCCAACGGGTTGGCCATGGCATTGGAGTGATTCTTGGTGGCAATCGCCGCCATCGAGCCCAGCGGGCTATGGTAGCGCTCGGCGTATTGGCGCGCGGCGCGACCGAACAGCTGCGGGAAACTCAGGCCGGCCTCGGCGGCATCGTTCTGGTAACCGGCACCGGCCAGCGCCTGGGTGACGGCAGCCGTGGAGGTGTGGGTCATTTTTTCGGCGCCCACCACCAGCACCAACTCGGCGCTGCCGGAGAGAATCGCATTGACCCCGGCCTGGATCGCCGCCGAACCGGACGCACAAGCGTTTTCACAGCGCGTGGCCGGCTTGAAGCGCAGCCCGGGGTCGGCCTGCAGCAGCAATGACGCGGCAAAACCGTCGGGCACCAGCCCGGCATTGAAGTGGCCAAGGAACAGCGCATCGATTTGCGATGCCTCAAGGTCGGCATCGCTGAGGGCCTCACGCGTGACCTGAACAATCAGATCCTCCAGCGTGGTGCCTTCCAGACGACCAAAACGCGAATGACCAGCGGCAACGATAGACACGCAATCAACAGGCATAATCAATTTCTTCTGTTCTTCAACCGGACTTCCCCTACAATGAACCAGCTCTGGCCGCACGCCAATTCGTGTAACTACTTACATGGATAAGTAGTTTTACAAGGATAAGTATTCGCCAGTGAGTTGAACAACGAGGCAGGATGCCCATGACCGTGTTTACCCAGCCCTTGCAAGACCTCGAACGCCTGGCGTTCAAACTGTCCCCCGCTCCGCAGTTGGTCACCAGCAACCGCGTGATACTCGACTGCAACGACGCGTTCCTGAAACTGTTCGGCTATGCCCGCGAGGCGCTGGTCAATCAGTTGACCTTGCTGATCTACCCGTCCAAGGCCGACTACCACGCCATCGGCAAGCGCAGCCATGATTGGTTGCTCGACAGCGACAACGGTTTTTATTCCGACGAGCGCTTCATGCAGCATCGCAACGGCGAGGTGTTCTGGGCCAAATCCCATGGCTACACTCTTACACCCAGGGACCCGTTCAAGCTGATGATCTGGCACTTCGAACGCCTGGACCGCAGTCACCAGGGCACCGGGGACTTGACGCCGCGGGAGCGCGAGATTGCCATGCATATCGTGAACGGGCTCAAATCAAAGGAAATCGCCCTGCGCCTGGGGATTTCCCACCGCACGGTTGAAGTGCATCGGGCACGGTTGATGAGGAAATTGCAGGCCAAGACGGTGGTGGAGTTGGTGTCGAAGATTATTATGGTGGCGTGAGGGGGGTCTTCGGTTGGGTTTGTTGGTTTTGGTGGGAGGGGGCTTGCCCCCAATGACGGCCGAACAGCCAACGCGTATTTACCTGACACTCCGAGGTCCAAATGTGGGAGGGGCGGTGCGACGATTCGACTTGCCCCCGATGGCGGCCTCAGGGCCGACCAGGATGTTGGATCAGATCGAGTACATATCCGTTTCTGCGGTCACGGCCACTTAGGGTTCCGCCCTGACGGCGGGTCACTTTGGAAAAGCCCCAAAGTAACCAAAGGGCTCTTGCCCCACCACTCGGCACCTCGCCTAGGCTCGGTGTGCCCTCTCTCCGGCTTGAATCCGTGGGCCGCCGCAATGGGCCATCCTTGGCCCAGTGCGGCTAACCCGGCGTCCTGCCGGGTTGCCCACGGATTCAAGCCTGCGTTCGGCCAGCGTGGTTTAACGGGGCGCCTAGGATCAAAAGCAGATCAAGATCAAGAGCGACTCGCTTCGCATCGTGGTTACGGGTGGGCGCTACAGCGTTGTGTCGATATCTATGGCCATCGGGGGCAAGACGAATCGTCGCACCGCCACGCCCTCATTTTGCTCGTCAGGCTCCCCCCTACCAACGCTCTTTCAACATCCGCAGTTCCAGATGCTGCAACAGCATGATGGTCTTGCCATCCACAATCTCCCCGCTGGCCACCATCCCCAACGCCTGCTCGAACCCCAGTTCCAGCACTTCGATGTCCTCGCCCTCTTCCGCCAGGCCGCCGCCGGCGCCAACCCGGTCGCCCGCCTGGTATTCGCCGGTAAAGAAGTGAATGCGCTCGGTCACCGACCCCGGGCTCATGAAGGCCGCATAGACTTTTTCGACATGCCCCACGCGGTAGCCGGTCTCTTCCTCGGCTTCCAGGCGGATGCGTTCTTCGGGACTGGCGTTGTCGAGCAACCCGGCCGCCGCTTCGATCAGGTAACCGGGGTAATCATTGACGAAAGTCGGCATGCGGAACTGGCGGATCAGCAGCACCGTGCGCTGCTCGCGGTTGTACAACAGGATGGTCGCACCGTTGCCCCGGTCATACACCTCGCGGGTCTGGGCTTGCCAACTGCCGTCGCGACGGCGCAGGTCGAAGCTGTATTTCTTCAAGAGGTACCAGTTGTCCGAAAGGGTTTCTTCGGCGGTGATGCGCACGGGGCTGTTGTCCATGGTCGGGCCTTTGCTCAAAGAAGCGGAGCATCGCGTGCAGGCCATGCAGCGTCAAGCCGGTTGCCCGGATGGGTCGCTGCAACACTTTGCAAGCAATCCTGCGTCACGGCCGTCGTATTAATTTTTGCTCTGCCCGGGCCATCTGGTACAACCCGAGCTTGGCTTTTGTACTGGAATCTTCATGTCAGCTTTTTCCATACCCCGCCGGGGCCTGCGCCGGTTTGTGCTGCTGTGCATGGCCCTGCTGATCGTCGGCCTGCCGGTCGGCTGCGCCGTGCTGCAACACAAGGAGCGCGAACTGGTGTTTCGCATCGAGCCGGGCACCGCAGGCTGGTACACCGGCCTGCCAAGCGCCGTGCAGGAGTTCGATATCAAGCCCGCCACGTTCAAATCCGGCCAGAATATCCATGGCTGGTGGTACCCGGCCGCGCGCAAGGATGCGCCTGCGATCCTCTATCTGCACGGCGTGCGCTGGAACCTCACCGGCCAGCTGTTTCGCATCGAACAGTTGCACGCCCTGGGCTATTCGGTGCTGGCCATCGACTATCGCGGTTTTGGCAAAAGCCAGGGCGACCTGCCTTCGGAAACCACGGTGTATGAAGACGCGCGCATCGCCTGGGAACGCTTTCAAACCTTGCAGCCGGACCCCGGTAAACGCCTGATCTACGGCCATTCCCTGGGTGGCGCGGTGGCCATCGACCTCGCGGCCGAGTTGAGCAGGCAGGTGCCGTTGCCGGTACGCGGGCTGGTAATCGAATCCACGTTCACGTCCCTGGGGGATGTCGCCACGGCCGTTGCCGATACCTCACTGCCGGTGCGCTGGTTGCTGTCGCAGAAATTCGATTCCATCGACAAGATGGCCGATATCCATATGCCATTGCTGGTGGTGCACGGCCTTGATGACCGCTACGTACCACCGCGTTTCAGCCAGCAGTTATTCGAAGCCGCCCAGGAACCCAAGCGGCTGTTACTGGTGCCGGGGGCCGGCCACAACAACAGCATGAGCCTGGCCGGGCGCAATTATGGCGTGGCGCTGGACAAGCTGATGCAAACGACGATGCCATCACCGGTGGTCAGCCACTCCACAGGCCGAGACGGTGACTCATAAACGCACTTTTCGGCACTGGCTTGGCCAAGGCCTGTCAAGCGCAAACCCTGCCCGTATTGGCCGTCATTGAAAGTTGATCAAATATTGATCGCAGGTTAAATCGCCAATGCTGCCGGGGCCTTGCAAAGTTATCCACAGAGATACCCACGGTTTTCGTGGACAACTCTTTTTACTTTTCCGTTTCTTTTTGCCCATCAAACGCCGTCAGGAAACGTGCCAGGCAGCAGGATCTCGCGATTCACATCACGTATATCGTTATAGCCACACAGCGCCATCGACACATCCAACTCACGGGCGATGATCTCCAGCGCTCTGGTCACGCCCGCTTCGCCCATCGCGCCCAAGCCATACAGATGCGGGCGTCCGATCATCGTGCCCCTGGCGCCCAGCGCCATGGCCTTGAGTATGTCCTGGCCGGAGCGAATGCCCCCATCGAGCCACACCTCTATCCGATTGCCCACCGCCTCCACAATCGCCGGCAATTGGCTGATGCTCGACGGCGCACCATCCAGCTGACGGCCCCCGTGGTTGCTCACCACCAACGCATCGGCGCCGGTATTGACCGCCAGGCGTGCGTCTTCCACATCGAGGATGCCCTTGATGATCAGCTTGCCGCCCCAGCACTTCTTGATCCACTCCACATCGTCCCAGCTCAAGCGCGGGTCAAATTGTTGGGCAGTCCACGCCGACAGCGAACTCATGTCGGCCACGCCCGTCACATGCCCGACGATATTGCCGAAACCACGACGCTGGGTGCCGAGCATGCCCATCACCCAGCGCGGCTTGGTCATCATGTTGAGGATGTTCGGCAGGGTCAGCCTGGGCGGCGCCGACAGGCCATTGATCAAATCCTTGTGACGCTGCCCCAGGATCTGCAAGTCCAGCGTCAACACCAACGCATCAACACCCGCCGCCTTGGCCCGCTCGATCAGGCGCTCGATAAACCCGCGGTCGCGCATCACATACAACTGGAACCAAAAGGGCTGGCCGACGTGCTCGGCGATGTCTTCCAACGAACAGATGCTCATGGTCGACAAGGTATAGCGCAGGCCAAAAGCCGCAGCGGCGCGCGCGGTGAGGATCTCGCCATCGGCGTGCTGCATACCCGCAAGGCCGGTAGGTGCCAGCGCCACCGGCATGGCCATGTCCTGGCCAATCATGCTGGCGCGAATCGAACGTTCATCGATATTGCGCGCCACGCGTTGACGGAATTTGATACGGGCAAAATCGCTTTCATTGGCCCGGTAGGTGCTCTCAGTCCAGGAGCCGGAATCGGCGTAGTCGTAGAACATGCGGGGCACACGTTTTTGCGCAAGCTTGCGTAAGTCTTCGATGGTTGTGATCAACGACATCGGGTCACCTCTCCCTGAACTGAACCCAGAGAGTAACCGGCGATCGCCCAGGCAACCAGCCATTGCGTTTATCTCGCGAGCTGTACACGGCGGCGCCCTGCACCCCCAGGCGAGCCGGCGAGGATTTTTTCAATCAGATGGGGAGGTGCGACCGATGAAGGTCCAGCAGGTCCAGGGCATCGGCGATCGCATGGCCGCTGGCGGTGTTATCGAAGATGCACCAGGTGGGAATGCCCTCCTCCATCGACTGGCACAACAACCGCGCATACGCCTGCACCCGCTCATGCCCATAGGCGCTGTGATAAATGCGCGGCGAGCCATGCAGGCGCCAATAACGCACGCCGTGCCAGGCATCGCCTGCGGCAATGACATCGGGGTCGGCGGTGACCCAGCCAATCTCCAGGGCTCGCAACAGACTCCCAGCCGCCAGCCAACTGGCATGGCGCGGCTCCAGCACTACGGCGCCGGCAAAACCCTGGCGCAGCGCCTCGAAAAAGGCGCGGGCAACCAGCGGTTCATAACTCAAGGACGGCGGCAGCTGAACCAGCAGGCAACCGAGCTTTTCGTGCAGTTGCAGGCATTGCGCGAGAAACTCGTTCAGGGCGCTGGCGCACTGCTGCAAGCGCAGCTCGTGGGTGATCCGCTTGGGCATCTTGACCGAAAAACGAAATCCCGCAGGCACCGAATCGCGCCAGCGCGCGTAGGTTTTCGGCAAGTGGGGCCGATAAAACGAACTGTTGATTTCCACCGCATTGAAACGCGAAGCGTAGCGCTGCAGATGCGTGCCTTGCCCAAGGAAGGCCGGCCAATGCTCGCGGGGCAGGCTCCAGCCAGCACAGCCTATATACAGCGGTGCTGTCAAAACAGCACCGTGGCCGCATCGCGCATGAAAATCTCGATGGTCTTGGGCCCGACGCCGTCGAACTCACCCAGGCGCCTTTCGAACGCCTGGCGGTCGTCGCTGGCCTCAAGCATCCGGGTGATGCTGCCGCTGTAATCGGCATTGAGTTTTGCGCTCAGGTCCAACAGGCGCTGGGCCGTGGTTTCGTCGTAACGCACGTAATGCGCGCGCCCCAACATGGCGACCAGTTGCCGCGACGTGCAGTGCTGCAATTTACGCGGCGTGTCGCGGCCCTCCTCTTCAATGATCACCCTGTACGCCTGCGCGGCAATCGGCGCCTGAATGCGCTTGCCCATCACGAAGCTGGCGATAAACCACTTGAACAGGCTGCTGTCATCGCCAGGCTTGAGCTCGATTCCCAGTTCCGACGCGCTGATGGAACGGGCCATGCTCACTGCCCCTTGCTGAGCTTCTCATTGATCGCATCGGTCTGGCGCTCAAGGTCCTTGATCGAGGTAGGCGTCACCACTTTATCGATGGTTTCGGTCCTGGGGTTCGGACGTTCCAGGGACTGCCCTTTAGTGTCGTCGGCATTGCCCTTTTGCGCGTCTTCGGAACTGACGGGCGCGGGGGTTTTATCGGCGGGCTTGTGATCAGTCACGGTGCTATCTCCTGGTAATGACAGGTCACCCACAGTGGCGACCCTATGCAGCAGAACCCTGTGAATTTGGATTAGTTCAAGGAAATTGCCACGCTTGCCGTTCGGTCAATGCGTGCAAAAAAAATTTAAACCTTTTGCCCGGGCGCCGGTTCAACAGTCTCGTAACGGCAACACGCCATTTCCAAGGAGAGACACCATGACGACTCGACTGATGAAACACATGGGCCTGACATTCGCGCTGGTTGCAGGCTCGATTTCCACCGCAATGGCCGCCACCTCCAACGACTTTGTCGAGAGCGCCGCCCAGGGCGGTATCACCGAGGTGGAAGCCGGCAAACTGGCGCTGGAAAAAAGCAGTTCGGCGGACGTGAAGACCTTCGCGCAGCACATGATTACCGACCATACCAAGGCCAACCAGGAACTGATGGCACTGGCGAAAAAACTCGATATCGAAGTACCGGATGACGCCGCCCTGACTGACAAGGCGAAGAAAGCCATCCTGGAAATGCGCGATGAATCGTTCGACAAGGCCTACGCCAACAACCAAGTGGACGCCCACGAGAAAACCGTCGCACTGTTCAAGAAGGAAGCAGAGTCCTCGGACAACGCCGAGTTGAAAGCTTTCGCCACCAAGACCCTGCCGACCCTTGAAGCACACCTGGAAAAAGCCAAGGCGCTGCAAGGCAAATACGCCCATTAATTCACTTACCCAAACAGGAGACACCCGCTTATGAGTGCGCAACTCAACGGTAAGAAAATCCTGATCATCACCTCCAATACCGGCATCGAGCGCGATGAACTGCTCAAGCCTCTGCAAGCCCTGCGTGGTTTCGGCGCGACCGTGACGCACGCATCCAGCAAAGGTGGCACTACCCAGACCTTCGTGGGCGATACGGAAAAGGACCAGACCGTGGAATCCGACGTGCAACTGTCGGACGTGGTCGGCAGCGACTTCGACGCGCTGGTCATCCCGGGCGGCACCGTCAATGCCGATACCCTGCGCCAGGATAGCGCCGCGCTGCGCTTGATAAGCGAGTTCGCCCAGGCCGGCAAGACCATCGCGGCCATCTGCCACGGCCCGTGGACGTTGATCGACGCGGGCGTGGTCAAAGGCAAGACCCTGACTGCGTTTAAAAGCGTGCGTATCGATCTGGAGAACGCTGGCGCCGCCAGTGTGGTCGACGCCCAGGTGCAGGAATGCAAGGCCAATGGCTGGACCTTGATCACCTCACGCACGCCGGACGATTTGCCGGCGTTCAATGAGGCGATTGCCCAGGCTGTTGCGGGTTGATCCGTCCACCGCAATAAAAACAGGCGCCCCATGGGGCGCCTGTTTTTTTAACTGAACGCTTCAGTGTTTACGCGGTTGCGCCATCTCGCGCTTGGGCCCGAACATCGCCCAGGCGATCAGCCCCAGCAGGGGTACGAAGATCAGCACCACCACCCATAAGCCCTTGGTCTCCCAGCCACCGGTACTGCGCAACACGATGTTGATGGCCCACAGTTCCAACAGCAGCAGAATCACTGCCAGTACGATCCAGATATATTCAATTTGCATGCTTCACCTCCTGAAGTCTAAGGGTTAGGTCAAGCAAATGCGCCAGGGGTTCCATCGAATTGTTCAGCAACGCACTTCAACAGCGGCGGCGGTTGTGCGTTGTGCAATCCCGGCAACCCCCGATCATGCAAGCTGCACGACAACCACCCGACGGGTTGACGCCATCCATTTGATTTAAAACATAATTTACTAGCCTGAGAAGTTGGTACGCGTGATGCAATGAGCTTACTCACGAGGTGTGCGTTTCGACATGCCCGACCATTACCCGTGAGGTTCCACATGAATGCCATCGACCTTCTCAAAGCCGACCACGAACGCGTCAAGACTCTGCTGACCCAATTGAGCGAATCCACCGAACGCGGGGTGAAAAAACGCACCGACTTGCTGGCCAAGCTGGAGATGGAAATCACCCTGCACACCAAGCTGGAAGAAGAAATTCTCTACCCTGCTTTCAGAAAAGCCGGCGGCAAGGAACAGGACATCATGTACCACGAAGCCAAGGAAGAGCACCGCACCGTCGACTCATTGGTGCTGCCCGACCTGAAGCAGACCGACCCGTCCACCACCGAGTTTTCCGGTCGAGTCAAAGTGGTCAAGGAGCTGCTGGAGCACCATATCGAAGAAGAAGAAACCGAGATGTTTCCCGAGGCCAGGAAGCTTCTGGGCAAAGCGATGCTGGAGGAACTCGGGGCTGAAATGGAAGCGATGAAAGCGGCTCATAAAAAGGCCATGACGAGTAAACCAATGGCTGCGTAAGGCCTATTGGTCACGTTGTCTGCGCTTTGATTGGCGCAAGCGTCAGGGCCCGTTTACCGGCCCTGACGCCTTATCCTCAGCAACCAGGCCAGGCCAATCAAAAATACGATTGCGACAGTAACAGCCCTGCATACGGGGCAGGCAAAGTAGTTCGAGATGTTGCTGGAAGACAGGCCAGCCCACCCCTTGTCGGAAAATTATCGGCTGGCCGCCGTCCACTGCGCCTGACTGGCCGCCGTGACCATCAAGCTGTTGACCGACCATGTGCCCATGCCCCAAACCGCGTAGGAACCGGTTCACCAGTACGCAGGAGTACAGGGCCCAGGCGATCAGCGCCCGCTCGAGGCAGCTCGATTTCATCACCGCGACCCTACCACCGAAGCCACAAAAGGATAGAGCGCAGCGCGCCCCTGTGGCAGAACGTCGCAGATTACGCGGGGGCCCAGGGTTGCTAGACTCTGCACCCTTCTCGTTACTCCTTTTCAAAGCCGGGTGGGCAACTCCAGAGCCATTCAGGCGTTTCACAGGATGCACAGTTGATGAGTACGTTATTCACCCGCCGCAAAGTGCTGACCGGCATGGGCCTGTTGGGCCTGGGCAGCCTGCTGGGCGGCTGTGACTACAGCCCCAAGCTGGATTTCAAGTACGGCAAGGACCTCAGTGACAAGATCATGGGGCGCACCTTCAAGCTCAAGAACACCGACGGCGAAACCGTCACCCTGAGCTCGTACCGTGGCCTGATGCCCGTGGTGTTCTTCGGCTTCACCCAGTGCCCGGCGGTCTGCCCGACCACCCTGGCGCGCGCCGCCCAGGCGAAGAAGCTGATGGGCCGCGACGGTGAAATCATGCAGGTGGTGTTCATCACCCTGGACCCCGAGCGAGACACCCCCGAGATACTCGATAAATACGTCAAGGCCTTCGACCCCAGCTTCGAAGCCCTGTATGGCACCCCGGAAGAAATCGCCGTGGCCGCCAAGGAATTCGGGATCTTTTATGAAAAGATCCCCGCCGGCGACACCTACACCCTGTCCCACACCGCCACCAGTTTCGTGTTCGATACCCGTGGCAACCTGCGCCTTGGCTTGCAGGCATCCCTTACCGCTAAAGAGTGCGCAGAAGACCTGCTCACCGTCATGGAGGTCTGCTAATGACTGCCGTTCAACACCTCAAGCGTCTCACCCTCGGCCTCACCCTGCTCGGCCTCGCCGCCCACGCCAGCGCCCAGGTGCAAGTGAGCGACGCCTGGGTACGTGCCACCGTGCCGGGCCAACCGTCCAGCGGCGCCTTCATGACCGTCACCGCCGACAGCGACAGCCAATTGCTGCGCGTGGCTTCACCAGTGGCCAAAGACGTGCAGATCCATGAAATGAGCATGAAAGACGACGTGATGCGCATGGGCCCGGTGGACTCGGTAGCCCTGCCCGCAGGCAAAGCCGTCAAGCTCGACCCGAATGGCTACCACGTGATGCTGATGGGCCTGACCGGCCAGATCAAGGAAGGCGACCAGGTGCCGCTGACCCTTACGGTAAAAGACGCCAAGGGCACCGAGCAGACCATCGAAGTGGAAGCGCCAGCGCGTGGTTTGGATGGGATGGATCATAGCCACATGGACCATAGCAAGATGCACTGAGGGGCGAACTCTCTGACACCAGGATGAACGCTATCGCACGCTCAATGGGTTCGGTTCGCAACCACTCGTGCAAAACCTGACCGATGGGGAAGGTTGGCGCCATGGTGGTTGCACTGCAGCTGGAAGCGGGCATGATCTGGCTGAACCGTCGACCGCTCGCTATGGTCCCAACCCGTACGCTCATCGTTACAGGAACCCATCCATGACCCTGCCTCAAGAAATGACCCTGATCGAAATCACCGCCCCCGGCGGCCCCGACGTGCTGCAGCCGCGTCGCGCAGACGTGCCGGTGGCCGGCCCCGGCGAGATCCTGATTCGCGTGCATGCCGCCGGGGTCAACCGTCCCGACGCCCTGCAACGTGCCGGCAAATACCCGATGAAACCCGGCATGAGCCCGATCCCCGGCCTGGAAGTGGCCGGTGAAGTGGTGGCGCTGGGCGAAGGCGTGCATCAATACGAACTCGGCGACAAGGTCTGCGCCCTGACCAATGGCGGCGGCTATGCGCAGTTCTGCGCGGTGCCGGCCAGCCAGGCGCTGCCGATTCCCGAAGGCATGGACTGGATTCAAGCGGCGGCCGTGCCGGAGACGTTCTTCACCGTCTGGGCCAACCTGTTCGGTCTCGGCGGCGCCTGCAACGGCCAGCGCGCGCTGATCCACGGCGGCACCAGCGGTATCGGCACCACCGCCCTGATGCTCTGCCGGGAATTCGGTATCGAGGCATTCGCCACCGCCGGCAGCGCCGATAAATGCGCGGCGATCGCCAAGCTCGGGGCGCAGCCGATCAATTATCGCGTAGAGGATTTCGCCCAGGTCATCGCCGAGAAAACCGCAGGTAAAGGCGTCGATGTGATTCTCGACATCATGGGTGCCTCCTACCTCAACAACAACCTCAAGGCCCTGGGCATGGACGGCCACCTGGTGATACTGGGCTTCCTCGGTGGCGCCAAGGCCAATGAGGTGGACCTGCTGACCATACTCGGCAAACGTGCGGTCATCACCGGTTCCCTGCTACGCGCACGCACCCGCGAAGAAAAGGCCGCCATCGCCGAGCAGTTGCGTGAACACATTTGGCCGGTGCTGAGCGAAGGGCGTTGCCTGCCGATCATCGACAAGGTGTACGAATACACCGACGCCGCCCAGGCACACGCCCGCATGGAAGGTGGCGACCATATCGGCAAGATTGTGCTGCGAGTCGAATAAACCAGACAGCTCCCTGTGGCGAGTGAGCTTGCTCCCGCTGAAGCATAGGTATCTACACAACTCTGTAGCCCCCAACCGTAATCACGATGCGAAGCGAGTCGCTCTGGCTCTGGCTTTTGATCTGCTTTTGATCTCAGGCGCCCCGTTAAACCACGCTGGCCGAACGCAGGCTTGAATCCGTGGGTAACCCGGCAGGACGCCGGGTTAGCCGCACTGGGCCAGGGATGGCCCATTGCGGCGGCCCACGGATTCAAGCCTGCGTTCGGGCACACCGAGCCTAGGCGAGGTGCCGAGTGGTGGGGCAAGAGCGTTTTGCTTACTTTTGCGCTTTTCAAAAGTGAGCCGCCGTCAGGGCGGAACCCTAAGTGGCCGTTACCGCAGAAACGGATATGTACTCGGTCTGATCCAAGATACTGGCTGTCCCTGAGGCCGTCATCGGGGGCAAGCCCCCTCCCACATTTGGATCTCGGAGCGTCAGGTAGATACGCGTTAGCTCCCTCGCCACAGGTGCAGTGTCGCACCAAAATTGTGTAGATACCTATGCCCGCTGGAGGGCGCAGCCCTCCCCGACTCGCCACAGGGTAGCTGTCGAACTCAGCCTGGTTGAACATATTCCGGATAATCCACATACCCCGCCTCGGTCCCGCCATACAACCCCTCAGCCTTCAACGCATTCAACGGCCAGCCATTGAAGATTCGCTGCGGCAGGTCCGGGTTGGCAATGAACGGCCGGCCGAATGCAATCAGGTCCGCCAGCCCGGCGTCCACCAGTGTTGCGCCACGTTCGGCGGTGTAGCGGCCGGCATAGATGACGCGTCCGCTGAAGGTGCTGCGCACGGCCTGGCGGAAGCTGTCCGGCAGGTCGGGAGCATTGTCCCAGTCGGCTTCGGCGATGGAGACATAGGCGATACCCGACTGCTCCAGCACCTTGATCGCTTCGATATAGGTGTGGTGCGGGTCTTCTTCCACCAGGCCGATGTAGACACGCTCCTGATCGGTGCCACTGAACAACGGCGAAAAGCGCACGCCAACGCGCTCAGGGCCGACTACGCGGCACACGGCTTCGACGATTTCGCGCAAAAAGCGCAGGCGATTGTCCAGCGTGCCACCGTATTCATCATCGCGCTGGTTGGAATGGGCCGAGATGAACTGGTTGACCAGGTAACCATTGGCCGAATGAATCTCCACCCCGTCGAAGCCGGCGTCCAGGGCATTGCGCGCCGCCTGTGCGTAGTGGCCGACCAGTTCCTCGATCTCCAGCACCGTCAGGGCGCGGGGGACCGGCGGTTGTTTGAGCTCACCGGCACCCGGCGCCGTTTCGATAAAGGCCTTGGCCTGCAGGGCCTGGATGGCCGAGGGGGCGACCGGTGCGGCGCCGTCGGGTTGCAAGGCATTGTGGGACACACGGCCCACATGCCACAGCTGGGCGAAGATCACGCCGCCCTCGGCATGCACCGCCTCGGTGACCTTGCGCCAGCCGTCGATCTGCGCCGGCGTGTAGATCCCCGGCGTCCACGCGTAACCCTGGCCGCGAGGCTCGATCTGGGTGCCCTCGCTGACCATGAAACCGGCGCTGGCGCGTTGACGGTAGTACGTGGCCATCAAGTCGGTGGCGATATCGCCCGGTTGTGCGCTGCGCTGGCGGGTCAGGGGCGGCAGCACGATGCGGTTGTTCAGGGTGTGATGCCCCAGTTTTACGGGGGTGTTCAACGGATGAGCCATGGGGATATTCCAAATTCAGGACGAGCGAAAACACTGGCGACTCTTGCGAGCCGCCACATGCATCTATCGGTGGGGTTAAGTCGGTGGGGTTAAGTTAAGCGGTGAGGTTCAACAGGGCCTCGGCCACTTCACTGGAGCTGCCGGGGTTCTGCCCCGTCACCAGCAGACCATCGACAATCACGAACGACTGCCAATCGGCGCCCTTCTCGTACTTGCCGCCCAGTTTCTTGAATTCATCTTCCACCAGGAACGGCACGACGTCAGTCAGGCCCACGGCGGCTTCTTCCGAGTTGGAGAACCCCGTGACGCGACGGCCCTTGACCAGGGGCTCGCCGTTGACCGCCTTGACGTGACGCAAGGCGCCCGGTGCGTGGCAGACCAACCCGACAGGCTTGCCGGCACGCTCGAACGACTCGATCAGCGCGATGGACACCGGCGACTCGGCCAGGTCCCACAGCGGGCCGTGGCCGCCCGGGTAGAACACGGTGTCGAAGTCATCGGCGTTGACCGCGTCCAATTTCACCGTAGTGGCAAGGGCCTGCTGCGCGGCAGGGTCGGCGTTGAAGCGATGGGTCTGTTCGGTCTGGGCATCGGGCTGATCGCTGACCGGGTCCAGCGGCGGCTGGCCACCGGCAGGCGATGCCAGCACCACCTCGGCGCCGGCGTCCTTGAACGCGTAATAGGGAGCGGCAAACTCTTCGAGCCAGAAGCCGGTCTTGCGGCCGGTATCGCCCAGCTGGTCGTGAGAGGTCAGTACCATTAATACTTTCATTTTCCAGTGCCTCGATCGTGGTGGATAGCAGGGTTTTCGGGGTGGCCCAACAACTGTCGGGTCAGGCCCAGCGCCTCATCGAACGGCGCGGTGGTACGGGTGATCTTGCCCATGACGCTGGTCCCCAGCCACAACGCATACAGGCGTCGCGCCAGGCTTTCGGCAGGTTGCTCGAGCATCAGCGAACCGTCTTGCTCGCCGTGCTGCAACGCCGTGGCGAGCAACTCGATGGTGCGTGACGTGCCACGCTGCAATGCCAGGCGCATCGGCTCTGAAAGGTCTGACACCTCGGCGCCGAGTTTGACGGCAAGGCATTTGCCGGCGTCGGTGCAGCCGGTGTGGTTGTCGATCCAGCCCTGCCAGTAGCGCATCAGCCTGGCGTAGTGGGACAGGCCCGGCTGGCTGAACAGCTGCTGCATGCCCTCGATGTAGTGATCGAAGTAGGTATCGAGCAGCACCACCCCGAATGCATCCTTGGAGGTGAAGTAGTGATAAAACGAGCCTTTGGGCACCTCGGCGGCTTGCAGGATTTCGTTCAACCCCACCGCAGAAAATCCCTTGGCGCCGACAATAGCTTGTGCACTGTCAAGAATGGTCTGCCGTGCGCTTCTGGTTTGGCTGTGCATGCTTGGCCCCTTGCGATTAGACCAGTCGTCTAGTTCGTTGAGGCAATGTTAGGGACCGGGGCGCAGGCTCACAATGTCATATCCGCAAGGATTCCGGACATTCGCCACCGGCAGTTGCCGTTTACCCGGCACGCGCCGACAATCCTCCCTCCCGCGCCCCTTGGAGAATGACGATGCACAGCGTTGCGCTGATGGTTTACCCGAACTTCCAGTCCCTGAGCCTCAGCCTGGGCTCGGTGTTCGAGTGCGCCAACCTGCTGCGAGGCGAGCCGGCCTATGCCTTTCATCTGGTGTCGGAAAGCGGCGGCGCCGTCATGACGTCCCAGGGGTTTTCGGTAAACACCACGGCGATTCGTCCCGAGGGCTATGACACGCTGATCGTCAGCGGCTACCTGGAGTTTCGCCTGCCGGAAGCCAATCTGCTGGAGATGGTCAAGGCGGCTTCTGCGCAATCGCGCCGCGTGGCCTCGCTGTGCATGGGCATTTTCGTGCTGGCCGAAGCGGGTTTGCTCGACGGCAAGCGCACCACCACCCACTGGATCCACGCGCCAGCGTTTCGCAAGCGCTACCCGCACATTCGCCTGGAAGACGACAAGTTATTCGTGGTGGACGGCCAAGTGTGGACCGGCGCCGGCATGAGCGCCGGGGTCGACCTGGCACTGGCGATGGTGGAGAACGACCTGGGCAGTGACCTGGCCCGACGCATCGCCCGCAAGTTGGTGATCGCGCAGCGGCGCGGCAGTGAACAATCGCAACTGTCAGCCCTGCTCGAACTGGACCCCAAGTCCGACCGCGTACAACTGGCCCTGGCCTACGCCCGGGAAAACCTCACCCACGACCTGTCGGTGGACGCCCTGGCCGAGGTCGCCCGCCTCAGCCCGCGCCAGTTCAGCCGGGTGTTTCGCGAAGAAACCGGGCAGACGCCGGCCAAGGCCATCGAAGCGCTGCGCGTGGAAGCGGCACGGGCCATGATGGAAACCAGTCGCCACCCGGTTGAAGTCGTGGCCCGCGAAACCGGGTTCGGTGATCGCGAGCGCATGCGCCAGGCGTTTCTCAGGGCGTTCGGGCAACCGCCGCAGGCGATGCAGCAGATGCTCTGCGGGCGGGGCCAATAATCGATCAATGCAGTGAAGCGTGGGTAATCAGGTAGCTCATCAGGTGCGGCTCATCATCCAGCTCCAGGGTCTGCACCGGACGCGGCAGGTTATCCAGCACCGTGCGCCAGAACGCCTGGGACACTTCGTCCTGATCAAAAAAACGCACCAGCCAATTGTCCTCCCCGCTGCACAGCACCTGGGTGGCGATGGCGCGGCCGATGCCTTTGCGGCGGTAGCGCTTGAGGATGAACAGGTCGGCCAGTTCCAGGGCGTCGATGCCCGGCAATTCGCTGCCTTCGATCAGCAGGAAGCCGGCGATATAACCGTCCATCAGTAACAGATTGGCGCTCCACTGCGGGTCTTGCCAATAGCGGGTCAGGTGCTCGTCGTGGATGTAGAAACGGCCATCGGCCTCGACGTCTTCCTGTTCCCAGTCCGAAGACTCATAGGCGTAGTACTGGTAGAGATTGCGGATCAGCTCGGCGTGTTCAGGGCCGGTCTGGATCAATTCAACGGTGGTTTCAGGCATGGGGCTCTCAGTGAAAAAACGCAGGGCGCCATTGTTCACAAAAGCGCTGGCCAGCGCCAATACATTGCCCAACCTTTCTATTGGCTGAACCGATTGCAGATAGCGACCGCCCAGGCCGAAATTCTGAAACATTTAGAATAAACTTCGCCGGTTATCCCTTTTTTCAAGGACTTGTATTTTGACTAACGTCTGCTCCGCCGGCCTGGATGTGGGGTTCGCCTCCCTGGATTACCTGCAGATTTTCATCCTGGGGGTGATCCAGGGCATTACCGAGCTGCTGCCGGTGTCGTCCACCGCCCATATGCGCGTAGTACCCGCCCTGCTCGGCTGGCAAGACCCGGGCTCGGCGTTTTCCGCAGCGATGCAGTTGGCGGCGCTGGCGGCGGTGGTGAGCTATTTCTGGCGCGATGTGCAGCAAGTGACCACCGGCAGCATCAGTGCCGTACGCCGGGGTGACTACAACGACCGCTGGTTCAAGCTGGCAGTGGCGATTGTGCTGGCGACGATCCCGATCTGCATTGCCGGCCTGGCGCTGTCCTCGACCTTGAATAGCTGCAACTCGCCACTGCGCGGGCTGATGGTGATCGGGATTGCCTGTGTGGTAATGGCGGTGTTGCTGGCAGCGGCTGAATTGCGCGCCCGCCACACCCGCGACGTGAGCCAGATGCGTTTGCGCGATGCGCTGATCGTCGGGATTGCGCAGATTGGCGCGTTGATCCCCGGCGTATCGCGTTCGGGCTCGACCTTGACCGCAGCACTGTTCCTGAACTTCAAACGCGAAGAAGCCGCACGGTTCTCGTTCCTGCTGGGCCTGCCCGCCATTGCCCTGGCCGGTTTGAAAGAACTGTGGGTGCTGCTGCACACCGACATGCCCGCCCATGCCTGGCCGCATTTGATCTTCGGCCTGGTGGTGGCGAGCATATCGGCGTTCTTCGCCATCTGGGGCCTGATGAAGTTTCTGGAACGCTTCTCCACCTGGCCGTTCGTGATCTACCGCGCGCTGCTGGGGGTGTTTTTGATCGTGGCGGTCAGCACCGGCTGGCTGGCCTGATGCGCTGTCGTCGCCAGTGAGCGGTCCCACACCTGGCGAATCAGCGCCTTGAGCTTCAGCGCCTCAGCCCAGCGATCACTGAGCTCTCGGCCGTCCGCGCCGGTGATCGCGTAAGGCGGCGGGCCGAGCTCGCAGGTGAACGACAGGCTTCGCGGCGTCTCTGGGCGGGCCAGCCAATCCTCGATCCCGTAGCGCCACCATCCGGTAAATCGTTCTACCCACGGCTGATGCTGCGGGAAATCCAGCGCCACCTGCACCTGTTCACTGCTGGCCACGCGGCCATGAAAGCCCCAGCTACGGCGCAGGATGGTACGTATGTGCTCATCGTCATCGGCGTCGCCGGGCTCGGGCAATTCGCGCCCGACCACGTAGTGGGACAGATCGGCCAGCAGTTTCAAGTCAGGCATTTGCGCCAGCAGGTCGAGGGTGAACAGCAGATCACTGGTAAGCCGATAACGGTGGGTTTCCAGCAGGATCGGGAAATCCACCTGCTCGGCCAGGCGTTGCCAGCCCTCGATCAACCGGCCCGCCTCGGCCTGGGTGCGCGGACGCACGTCGGCTTGCAGGGTCAGGTGGTGACAGCCATGACGGTTGATCACCTCCAGGGCGCGCGCCAGGTCGTCCACCGTCTGCGGGAACAGTTGGCCTTCAATCTGCAAGCCGCGCGCGGCGGTGGCTGCGTGCAGGCGTGCAACTGCGTCGGCCTGCCAGTAATGGTCGGTGACGCCATCGAAACCGGCGGCGGCGATGCGATCCAGCTGCGCCTCAAGCGGGCCGGGTTCGGTGTGCATCGCCCATAAGGATTGAAATACCAGCAATTGGCGCATATCAGCCTCGCAGCCATTGTTTGAGAGAAATAGCCGGATCCGCCAGGGCAACCGACGACAACGGCACTCGGGCGCTGATCAGGCGTTCGCACAGCTTGATGTCCCGGGCCACGCGGTTGCCCGGTGCCCAACCGCAGGCGCCCTGCAAATGTCCGTTGTCACCGAGGTAGAACAGCAGCAAGCCGCCGTCGGGCAATGGCCGGCTGACAACGCTCGACGTCATCACACCGACGGTCTGCAAGCCCCAGTCGTACTGGTCGGACCAGAACCCCGGCACGGCCTCGAAAGGCAATGCGCGGCCCAGCAGATTCAAGGCGGCATGCCGCCCCTGAGCCTCGGCGTTGCGCCAGGTTTCCTGGCGCTGGTAAAGCCCGCCAAGACGGAACTCACAGACGTCCCCCGCCGCGTAGATATTCGCCGCGCTGGTGCGTAACTGCGCGTCGACACGAATGCCCTGCCCCACGTCCAGCCCGGCCGCCGCAGCCAGTTCGATATTGGGTTGCATGCCGATACCGACCACCACCAGGTCGCACGGCAGCGTGTGCCCATCCACCAGGCGTACAGCGTCGGCCTCGATCGACGCCACGGCGACATTCAAGCGCACGTCCACGCCTTGCTCGCGGTGCAACGCCAGCAGCGCGTCACTGATAATTGCGGGCAATACCCGGCCCGCCAGGCGCGGCCCGGCTTCAAGCAGCGTGACCGCGCAGCCCAGGCCGCGCGCGGTCGCCGCCACTTCCAGGCCGATAAAGCCGCCGCCGATAACCACCAGCCGAGTGCCGGGGCGTAACTGCTCGCGCAGGGCCAGGGCTTCGTCATGGGTGCGCAGGTACAGCACGTTGGACTGCGCCTGCGGCAGACGCCGCGCACGGCCGCCGGTGGCCAGCAGCAATCCGTGGTAGGGCAGCCACTGGCCATCGGCCAACTGCAGCCGATGCTGCAATGGCGCCAGCCGACTGACCGCGTTGCCCGCCAAATGCTCGATACCCAGCTCGGCCAGGCGTGTGCTGTCGCACAAGCTGCAGCCGGCCAGGTCCTGGCTGCCTTGCAACAAGCCCTTGGACAGGGGCGGTCGTTCGTACGGCACGTGGGGTTCGTCGCCGATCAGGATCAGCCGACCGCTGTAACCCTCTTCGCGCAGGGTCAACGCCGCACGGCCACCGGCATGGCCGGCGCCGACGATAATCAGGGGCGCGTCCATCGTCACGCCGTGACGGCGAGCAGCACCCGCCCCGCTTCGACCCGTACCGGGTAGGTTTGCAGATTGACGCACACTGGCGCGCCCAGGGCCTTGCCGGAGCGGTAGTCGAAGCGCCCATTGTGCTTGGGGCACTCGATCACATGGTCCATGACCAGGCCGTCGGCCAGGTGAATTTTTTCATGGGTGCACAGGCCGGCGGTGGCGAAAAACTCATTCTCGGCCGAGCGAAATACCGCATAGGTGTGCGCCCCATGGTCGAAGCGCAGCACGTCCTCTTCGTCTATGTCGCCAACGGCGCAGACATCGATCCATTGATCGTTCATGGTTTTTATCTCTTATTAAAAGGAAACGAACTTCAGCCGGCCGAAACTTCTGCGTGCACGGAGGCAGGGGCTGATTCAGGCTGCCGTCGGATCGGACGCTGGACGAAATAGGTCGGGTCGCTGCGCTGCTTCCAGACCGTCGGGAGGATCTCCTTGTAGGCCTCCCACAGATTGGCGTAAGGCGGCGGGCAGTCGCGACGGATCTCTTCGTGCAATTGCGCCAGTGCGTGGAACGGCACCATCGGGTACATGTGGTGCTCGAGGTGGTAGTTCATGTTCATGTAGATAAAGCGCAGCACGCGGTTCATGTAGATCGTGCGGCAGTTGCTGCGGTGGTCGAGCACGTCTTCGGCCAGGCCCACGTGCTGGGTTAGGCCGAACAGGTAGCCCAACCAGGCGCCATAGATGCTCGGCAGACCCACCAGCATCAGCGGCAACCAGCTCTGCAGGTACAAGGCGCTGCCGATGATCACCCCATACAGGCCAACCCAGATGCGCGCGGCGCGAAACACTTTGGGCCATTCGGATTGCGGGATGAAATCCCGTTCCTGGGCACTCATCCGGCCGATGGCATGGCGCGCCACGCCACTGAAGGTCTTCCACGCCAGGGGCAGATTGAACAGGCTCAGGAACATCATCAAAAAGCTCGGCGGGCGCGGCTCGACGATCTCCGGGTCGCGGCCGACGACGATGGTGTCGGTGTGATGCCGGGCATGGCTCCAGCGCCACACATGGGGCTCGAAAATGCACATGAAGCATGCCACCTGGTACAGCGCGTCATTCATCCAGCGGGTCTTGAACGCCGTGCCATGGCCGGTTTCGTGCCAGCGCGGGTTGGAGGCGGTGCCGTAGAGCACACCATAGGCCAGGAAGAACGGCACACAGGCCCAGGAGCCCCAGAACCAGTAGCCGCCAAAGCCGGTTGCGAACAACGCCGCGAACCAAATGGCCGTGTCGACCAGCGCCGGGCCGTCGCGGCGCTGCATCAGTTCCTTCATGCGTTTGCGCGGGACCGGCGACTGGTACCAGCGCGCCGAGACCAGGCCTTTTTCGGCGGCGCGGGCGGCCTCGGGGCCGGTCAGGCTGTAGTCGCGTCGGGCGCGGTGAGCGGTGTATTCAGGCATTGTTATTGTTCTCCGCAAGCGTAGGGTTTCAGGTGCTTTGCGAAACCAACCATAGAGCGCGGCTAAATCACCCTCAAGGCCTTGAATCCATTCCCTATCAAGCTATCATCCAGGCCCAGCGGGGCTTGATAGTTTTCTATCAAGACGCTCAAGGGGCTCGCCATGACCAACCATAAACGCCCGACCATCGCCACGGTTGCCGCCCATGCCGGCCTCAGTGTGGCCACCGTCGACCGCGTGTTGAACGCCCGCGCACCGGTCAATCCACAAACCGCCGAACAGGTGTTCCAGGCTGCCGAAGCCGTCGGTTATTTTGCCGCGCGGCTGATCGGCCAGCGCATTCGCGAACGGCGCCCGACCTACCGCTTCGGCATTCTCCTGCTGGGCACCGCCCAGGCGTTCTATGCCAACCTGGCCCAGTCCATCGGCGACGCGGCGCAGCATCACGCCACGGCCAACCTGACCTGCCAGTTCGACTACATCAATGACCGCACGCCCAGCGCCATCGTCGCGCAGATCGAGCAACTGGCCGTGCAGTGCGACGCCCTGGCGGTGGTCAGCTTCGCCCATCCGCTGATCAATGCCTGCCTTGCGCAAATCCGCGAAGCCGGCGTGCCGGTAGTGGCATTGCTTTCGGATATTCATGAGCAAGCCCGGGAACCGTATGTGGGCCAGGACAATCACGTCGTCGGACGCACCATGGGCTGGCTGCTGGCGCGCACGTGCGGTGCGCGCAAGGGCAGCGTGGGCATTCTGCTGGGTGGCCATCGCTTTCTCGGCCACCAGGCGCGGGTCGAAGGCTTGCACGGCTACCTGGCCGAACACGCGCCGGGGCTCAAACCGCTGGAACCGCTGATCAATCTGGACAACTGCGACATCACCGAAGAGGCCACCCTCGACCTGCTCAGCCGCCACACCGACCTGCGCGGGTTGTGCGTGGTGGGCGGTGGCGGTGACGGCGTGATCAACGCCCTGGCGCAACTGCCCAAGCGTCCGGCGTTGTGCTGCATCCTGCAGGAGTCCACCGAGTTGTCGCGCCAGGCGCTGAGCCGCGGGTTGATCGATGTGGTGATGGATTCGCAGCCGCGCCATACGGCGGTGGCCCTGGTGGAGTTGCTGGTGCAATTGCAGAGCGCCGAGGGGTTCGATGCAATGCGGCATCGGGTGCATATTGCGCCGCACATTGTTACCTCGGAAAATATGGGCGCCTGAGGCATGGACGGCGAATGTGGCGCTTGCTCCCGATGGCGGCCTTGGAGCCGACCGGTATCTTGTGACGGCCCCGGTCCAAATGTGGGAGGGGCGGTGCGACGATTCGACTTGCCCCCGATGGCGGCCTCAGGGCCGACCAGGATGGTGGATTGGGTTGAGTACATATCCGTTTCTGCGGTAACGGCTGCTTAGGGTTCCGCCCTGACGGCGGCTCACTTTTGAAAAGCGCAAAAGTAAGCAAAACGCTCTTGCCCCACCACTCGGCACCTCGCTTGGGCTCGGTGTGCCCGAACGCAGGCTTGAATCCGTGGGCCGCCGCCACGCGCCATCCATGGCGCGGGGCGGCTAACCCGGCGTCCTGCCGGGTTACCCACGGATTCAAGCCTGCGTTCGGCCAGCGTGGTTTAACGGGGCGCCTGAGATCAAGATCAAAAGCGCGGCGGCCTTAGAGCCGACCGGTATCTTTTGCCGATCCGCGATCCAAATGTGGGAGGGGGCTTGCCCCCGATGAGGGAGAGTCAGTAAGTACATCAGTGACTGACACATCGCCATCGGGGGCAAGCCCCCTCCCACATTTTTCCTCGGAACGTCAGGTAAATACGCGTTGACTGTCCGGCCGTCACGGGAGCAAGCCCCCTCCCACATTAGTAACCGCCCACCGGCCTGCGAAAATCCCCGGCATTCAACCCGAACCGAGTCATCTTGTTGTACAGCCCGCCCCGGGACACGTTCAACTGCCGGGCGGCCAGGCGGATATTGCCACCGGTGCTTTTCAGCGCCGCGACGATGGCATGCATTTCGTGGCTGCTCAGGTCCTGGGGGGGTTGCGGCGCATAGCTCTGGGCCAGCGCACGGGGCTTGCTGTCCAACGGCAAGTCGCCCGGCTGGATCAACTCGCCCATGGCCAGGTTGGTCGCCCGTTCGATGGCGTTTTCCAGCTCGCGTACGTTGCCCGGCCAGGCATGGGCGCAAAGCAAGGCCAGCGCGTCCGGCGCGAAGCCCTGCACCGTTTTACGCAACGAGCGCGCGCAGCGCTTGAGGAAGTGCCGCGCCAGCAGCGGGATGTCTTCGCGGCGCATCCGCAGCGGCGGCACCGTCAGGTTCAGCACATTCAGGCGGTAATAAAGATCTTCACGAAACGCGCCGTCGGCCACTGCCTGGCTGAGATTGCGGTGGGTGGCGGCGATGATGCGCACATCCACCTGGCGTGCGCTTTTTGCGCCGACCCGCGCGACTTCACCTTCCTGCAACACCCGCAACAGGCTGACCTGGGCGTCGAAGGACATGTCGCCAATCTCATCCAGGAAGATGGTGCCGCCATCGGCCAGCTCGAACTTGCCCGCCGAGCCGCCACGGGCCGAGCCGGTGAACGCGCCCTCGACATGCCCGAACAGTTCACTCTGCACCAGGTCCCGTGGAATCGCACCGCAGTTGACCGCCACGAACGGACCGTGGCAACGCTCGCTGGCGTTATGGATGGCCTGGGCGAACAACTCCTTGCCGGTGCCGCTTTCCCCGAGAATCAGCGTGGTGGAATCACTGCGGCTGGCGATGCGCCCCAGGTGCAGCGCATCCTGGATCGCCCGCGAGGTGCCCTGGAGGGTGTCGAAGGTGTACCGCGCCTGGGTGCCGACAATGCGCCGGGTGATTTCACGGATACGCCGGTTTTCGCGCAGCGACACGATCACCCCGCCCTGCTCCAGTGGGCACACCGAGACCAGGCAGGCGAGTTGGCTGCGGTCATGCAAGTGGAATGTGCAATCCAGGTCGCGCACAGCCTCACCCAGCACCTCGCTCAATTCACTGCGGCCCAGGCGCTGGAAGGGACTGCCAATCAGCTCCAGCCCCACCCCGAACAGCTGGCGGGCATAGCGGTTGAGCGCCTTGATGCAGCCGCGGTCATCCACCACCACAAGGCCTTCGTTGAGCACTTCGAGCACGGTTTGCTGTTCCTCCAGCAACGCCTGCAGCGCCATCTGCCGCGACACGGCTTCAGCGGCCGCCTGCACGGTGCCCAGGGTATGAAAGTGAAACCAGCCGGGTTCGGCGGTGAGCGTCAGCACGGCCAGGGTCTGGCCCTGGGCGTTCTTGATCGGCGCGGCGGCGCAGTGCATGCGGCGTTGACGCAGGCCGACCGCGAAGTTTTCTTCGGCCAGCACATACACCAGATGATCTTCAGCCAGCGCCAGGCCGGTGCAGTTGGTGCCCTGCACCGATTCGAGCAGTCGACTGCCCACGGGGGTGATATCCAGCCCGCAGAAATGCAAGGTGGTGCCCTCGGCATCGGTGAGGTTGATATGCCCGCGCGGGTTGTACGCCAGCAAGCCTTGCATGACTTGCGCGGCGGCGTCGATCAGCACGCGGTGGCTGGCCAGCGTGGCCGTCAGGCGGTCGGCGGCGACGAAGCGGTACGCGCTGTCGGCCGGATCAATACCGGCCTCGAGGCTGCGCAGCCAGGAGTCCCAGATCAATTGACGCACCTCGCGCGGGCGTTGCACCTGGCCGCGCAGACAGGCCTGCCACGCCTCTTCCAACGCGGCGACCGGGCCATCGTTCAGCGCCGCGGGGCCCAGCGCCGTCAGGTAGTCGAGGTCTTGCGCACTGATCGCAGCGCTCATAAGCGGGCTCCATGTTCATGTTTTAGACATGTCAGCATAGACATGTCATTTAAATGAACACTATATTTTTTAAACTCTATAAATATCAGCTAGTTATATTCTGGCACAGCCTTTGCTCCTGCCCCTTTGCCAACCAGGATTGTCCTGAGGCCAACAATAAAAAGGGGGTCACACATGAATACCAAACGCATCCGCCTGGGCTTGATCGGTGCCGGTCGCATGGGCAGCTTCCACGGCCTGACGGCCGCCCGCCACATCCCCGGCGCCTGCCTGGCCGCCATCGCCGACCCGACCCCAGGGCAAGCCGCGCGTCTGGCGGCGGAGCTGGGTGTGGACAAGGTCTACACCGACCCACAGCAACTGCTCGACGACCCGGACATCGACGGCATCCTCATCGCCGCCCCCGCCCGCAGTCATGCCGAACTGGTGATCAGCGCCGCCCGCGCCGGCAAGGGGATTTTCTGCGAGAAACCCATGGCCATCACCCTCGATGAAGCCGACCGCGCCATCGCCGCCGCGGCCGATGCCCGTGTGATCCTGCAGGTCGGCTTCAACCGTCGCTTCGCCAAGAGCTTTCGCAGCGCTCACCTGGATGTGGCCGCAGGACGCATCGGCACCCCGCAGTTGCTGCGCTCACTGACCCGCGACCCGGCGCTGAACAACCCTGGCGCCTCACCGCAATGGGTGATTTTCCTGGAAACCCTGATCCACGACTTCGACACCCTGCGCTACCTCAACCCCGGTGCCGAAGCGGTGCAGGTGCAGGTGATGGCCGACGCGCTGATCGCCCCGGAATACAAAAGCCGAGGCTTGCTCGACACCGCCGTGGTCACGATCCGCTTCGATAACGGTGCGATTGCCACCGCCGAAGCCAGCTTCCAGGCCGTGTATGGCTACGATGTACGCGGTGAAGTGTTCGGCAGTGCCGGCATGCTGACCATGGGCGGCGTGCAGGCATCCGACCTGGTGCGCTACCAGGCCCAAGGCATCCAGGCCGACACCCAACGCCTGGACACCGACCTGTTGCGCGACGCCTACATCGCCGAGCTCAACCACTTTGTCGACTGCCTGCGCAGCGGCGCCAAACCCCTGGCCAGCGGTGAAGATGCCCGCGCCGCCCTGGCGATTGCGCGCGCGTGTATCGAGTCCTGCGAGCAAGGCACGGCGGTGAGCCTGTGATCCCGTTCAAGCTGGCGGTCAGTGCCGAAATGGTATTCCTGGACCTGCCGTTCGTGGAGCGGGTCAAACGCATTCATGCACTCGGTTTCAGCGCCGAAATCTGGAGTTGGACAGACAAGGACATCAACGCCCTGGCCACGACAGGCGCGGACTTCACCTCCATGACCGGCTACATCAGCGGCACGCTCACCGACCCTGACGGTATCCGCCACTTGCTCGACAGCGCCCGCGAATCCTTGAGCGTTGCCGAGCGCCTCAACTGCCCCAGCCTCAATCTGCACGGCACCGGCCTGGGCGTCGGCGGCCTGCCGGTGCAGCCCGTCAGCCACACCTCCGGGCGCATGTGGCTGAGCGCCTGCAAGAGCCTGGAAAAGATCGCACGCCTGGGCGAGGACGCCGGCCGTGTGTTCCTGCTGGAAAACCTCAACACCGAGCTGGACCACCCCGGCACCCCGTTCGCCCGTGCCGCCGACACCCTGGCCCTGATCGAAGCGGTGGGCAGCGCGCATTTGAAGATGAACCTGGACCTGTACCACGCGCAGATCGGCGAAGGCAACCTGATCGAACTGATCCAGCGCGCAGGCCCCGCCATCGGAGAAATCCAGGTGGCCGACGTGCCCGGACGCCAGGAGCCCGGCACCGGCGAAATCCACTACCCGGCGATTGCCAGGGCGCTGCATGTCATGGGCTACAGCGGCGTGGTCGGCCTGGAAGGCTGGGCCAGCGGCGACAGCGACAGGGCCCTGGAGCGTTTCCGCCAGGCGTTCACCCTATAACAACAAGAGGAACAGCTCATGCATCGCTATTCATTGATCGTGGCCACACTGTTACTGCTGTTGAGCCAATCAAGCTTTGCCGCGTATCGCATCGGCGTGAGCATCGCGCGGGTCGACGATAACTTCATGACCTACGTGCGCACCGGCCTTGAAGCGGCCGCCACGCAACAGGACGTGCAGATCCAGTTCGAGGACGCCCAGGGCGACGTGGTGCGCCAGCTCAATCAGGTCGAAGGCTTCCTCAACCAGAACGTCGACGCGGTGATCGTACTGCCGGTGGACACCGCCGCCACCGCCAACATCACCCGTGCCGCCGTCGCCAGCAACACCCCGCTGGTGTACGTCAACCGTCACCCGGATGAACGCACATTGCCCAAGGGTGTGGTCACCGTGGCGTCCAACGACATTGAGGCCGGGCAATTGCAGATGCGCTATCTCGCGGAAAAACTCGGCGGCAAGGGCAACGTGGCGATCATCATGGGCGACCTGGCGCAAAACGCCACCCGCGACCGCACTGAAGGCGCCAGGCAGGTGCTCAAGGAATTTCCGGGCATCAGGATCGTTGAGCAGCAAAGCGCCGAATGGCAACGCAGCAAGGCCATGGACCTGACCAGCAACTGGTTGCTGGCGGGCACCCAGTTCGACGCGATCGTGGCCAACAACGATGAAATGGCGATTGGCGCGGCCATGGCGTTACAGCAGGCGGGCAAAGCCAAGGGCGAAGTGGCGATTGTGGGGATCGACGGCCTGCCCGATGGACTGGCAGCGATCCGGCGCGGCGTGCTCAGCGCATCGGTGTTCCAGGACCCCAAAGCCCAGGCGACCCAGGCCGTGCAGGCGGCAGTGCGGATGATCAAGGGCGAGCCGATTGAGTCGGAGGTGTGGGTGCCTTTCGAGCTGATCAAGCCCGAACAGGTAGCCGTCTTCGAGCAACGCTACAAATAAATCGAAGACAAGCCCCTCCCACACAAACAACGTATCCACGATGCGAAGCGAGCCGCTTTTGCTCTTGATCTGCTTTTGATCTCAGGCGCCCCGTTAAACCACGCTGGCCGAACGCAGGCTTGAATCCGTGGGTAACCCGGCAGGACGCCGGGTTAGCCGCACTGGGCCAGG
>NZ_JAFLXH010000029.1:0-84208 GCF_019891515.1 Pseudomonas sp. Wu6
TGCCGAGTGGTGGGGCAAGAGCCCTTTGGTTACTTTGGGGCTTTTCCAAAGTGACCCGCCGTCAGGGCGGAACCCTAAGTAGCCGTTACCGCAGAAACGGATATGTACTCGATCTGATCCAACATCCCGGTAGGCCCAGAGGCCGCCATCGGGGGCAAGCCCCCTCCCACACAAGCCCCCTCCCACAGGTTTTACCGCATCAACTTCAAGCCTTGCTGATGATATTCCCCGCATGCAGCCCGCATTCCTTCTGCGTAGCTTCTTCCCACCACCAGCGGCCTTCACGCTCGTGCTGATTGGGCAATACCGGGCGGGTGCAGGGCTCGCAGCCGATGCTGATAAAGCCGCGTTCATGCAGGCTGTTATAGGGCAGCTCAAGCATGCGGATGTAACCCCAGATTTCCTCACTGGTCATCTGCGCCAGCGGGTTGAACTTGTACAGGGTACGTTCCGGGGTAGAGAACGCCGTATCGATTTCCAGCGCGGCCACCTGACTGCGGGTGCCCGGGCTCTGATCGCGGCGCTGCCCTGTGGCCCAGGCGCGTACACCTGCGAGTTTGCGGCGCAACGGTTCGATCTTGCGGATGCCGCAGCACTCGCCATGACCGTCCCTATAGAAGCTGAACAGGCCTTTCTCCTTGACGAAGGGTTCCAGCTTGCTCTGGTCCGGCGAGATCAGTTCGATGTCGATCTTGTAGAAGTCACGCACCTGTTCGATAAACCGATAGGTTTCCGGGTGCAGCCGGCCGGTGTCGAGGCTGAACACCTTGACGTTCTTGTTCAGTTTCCAGGCCATGTCCACCAGCACCACATCTTCGGCGCCGCTGAAGGAAATCCACAGGTCGTCACCGAACTGGCTGAACGCCAGCTTGAGAATGTCCTGGGCGGACTTGTTGGCATAGGTCGTGGCGAGTTCAACGACGTCGAAGGCTTGGTTCATCAGGACGGTTCCTACAGGTCAGTGGCGCTGAGCGCTCTATAGGCGGCGATGGTATCAAAATCCGCCCTGCGTTGCGGCGGCGTGCTTGAATCGCTAGAGTTCGGCAGTCCTTTTGCTCGCTCAACTTGAATAATACGAACGGAGTGTCTTGTGGAAATTGCCTGTCTCGACCTGGAAGGGGTGCTGGTTCCGGAAATCTGGATCGCCTTCGCCGAAAAAACCGGTATTGAATCCCTGCGCGCCACCACCCGTGACATTCCCGACTACGACGTGTTGATGCAGCAGCGCCTGCGTATCCTCGACGAGCATGGGCTCAAGCTTGCCGATATCCAGCAAGTGATCGCGACACTCAAGCCACTGGACGGCGCCATCGAGTTCGTCAACTGGCTGCGCGAACGCTTTCAAGTGGTGATTCTCTCCGACACCTTCTACGAGTTCTCCCAGCCGCTGATGCGCCAGCTGGGCTTTCCGACCTTGCTTTGCCACCGCCTGATTACCGATGAAAGCGACCGGGTGGTCGGTTACCAACTGCGCCAGAAAGACCCCAAGCGCCAGTCGGTACTGGCGTTCAAGACGCTGTATTACCGCGTGATTGCTGCCGGCGATTCCTACAACGACACCACAATGCTGGCGGAGGCTGATCGCGGAATTCTGTTCCATGCGCCAGACAATGTGATTCGTGAATTCCCGCAGTTTCCGGCCGTGCACACGTTTGAGGATTTGAAGCGGGAGTTTATCAAGGCGTCGAATCGGCCGTTGAGCCTGTAAGTTGTCCGGCGCGGCTGATGGCCTCATCGGGAGCAAGCCCCCTCCCACATGGGCCTCCCAGCCTGCGCCTAAACGCCTGCCAGCAATCGTTCGTAAGGAATACACAATCCTTCATGCAGGCGTTTGATCATCGCCAGGCTCAGTTTGCGCTTGCCGTTCAGAACTTCTGAAACTCGCCCGCTGGGGCCGATAAAGGGTTCAAGGTCGCGGGCGGTCAAGCCCATTTGTTCCATGCGGAATTTGATCGCTTCCACAGGGTCCGAAGGCGGCATTGGAAAATGTTCCGCCTCGTATTTCTCGATGAGAACAGCGAGAATTTCGAGTTCGTCACCTTCGGGGCTGCCGATGGCCGCTCCCCAAATCTGCTCGACGCGCGCGAGCGCAGCGGCCAGGTCTTCCTGAGAGTGAATAGGTTTGATGTTCATCACACGGTCTCCGCGTTGATTGAGTCGTACTGCGCGTGGGTGCCGACGAAGCGGATAAACCCAAGTTGTCGCTCATAATCGATCGACATGATCACCCGATACTTGTTGCCACCCACGTTGAACACAACCCTGGCGCCTTTGAGAATGCTCGCAGTCCTGAGCTCTGCCTTGAGGGCCTGTGGTGTCGGATAAGTGGCTTTTTCCATATGGCGATACAGCTCGACCAAGGGCGTTTTCGCGTCGGCAAAAGCCGGGCGACTCTCCCAGAATATTCGTAGGGTGGAGAGAGCGATTATGCGCATCGTTCTGACCTCCCGTTTTGGGAGATAGTAGAGTGGAGCGGGAGAGGATGCAATTCCTGAAACAAATCCTGACGATTGAGCAGTCGCATATGTGATCCTTCACAGACGGCCGGTGGGCGGTGGAAGACGGAAGCTATCGCGCAGCTCACCGTCGGTCCACAACCGTTCTGATTCGGGGTTTTTCGTGGCGAAGTCGCTGCCTTGCGCGGCAGGAATGGCCTGGTTCTAGAGCGCTTCCAGGGTGTGTAACAACACCCGTACCTTGGTCAGCGACTCCTGATATTCCGCCTCCCACTGGGAGTCCGCCACGATCCCGCCGCCGCCCCAGCAGCACACCTGCCCGTCCTTGACCAGCAGGCTGCGGATGGCAATGGAGCTGTCCATTTCGCCGCGCACGTCCAGGTACATCAGTGAACCGCAGTACAAGCCACGTCGGGTCGGCTCCAGTTCGTCGATGATCTGCATGGCGCGGATCTTCGGCGCGCCGGTGATGGAGCCGCCGGGGAAGCTGCCTTCGATGAGGTCGAGGGCATCCTTGTCGTCGGCCAGCGTGCCGGTGACGCTGCTCACCAGGTGGTGCACGTTGGGGTAGCTTTCCAGGCTGAACAGCTCCGGTACGTTTACCGAGCCGATTCGGCAACTGCGGCCGAGGTCGTTGCGCAGCAGGTCGACGATCATCAGGTTTTCCGCGCGATCCTTGGGGCTGGCCAACAGTTCGTCGGCGTGCGCGGCGTCTTCCTGGGGTGTCAGGCCACGGGGGCGGGTGCCCTTGATCGGGCGGGTTTCGACATGGCGCTCGCTGACCCGCACGAAACGCTCGGGCGACAGGCTCAATACCGCACCGTGATCCGGCAGGCTCTGAAATCCGGAGAACGGCGTCGGGCACGCTTGGCGCAATGCGCAGTAAGCCACCCAGGGATCACCGGCGCACGGCGCGCGAAAACGCTGGGCAAAGTTGACCTGATAGCAGTCACCGGCCTGGATATAGTCCTGGATGCGCACGATGGCCTGGCGGTACGCCTCGGCCGTGAGGTCCGGCGCCATGGGGCCTTGCAGCGTGAAGCTGGCCGTTGACGCAGTGAATGGCCGACTGAACAAGGCAATCAGGCGCTGCCGCTCACGGTCGGCCAGTGTGGGGTGAAACACCAGTTGGCTGGTCTGCGCCTGGTGATCACTGATCAGCGCCCAGGCATACAGGCCCAGGCGCGCGTCCGGCAGGTGCAAATCGTCTACCGCCAAGTGCGGCATGTGTTCCAGGTGGCGGCCGAAGTCATAACTCAGGTAGCCGATCAAACCACCGGCAAAGGGCAGCTCTGTACCGGCGGGCAGCGTCGCTTCGCCCAAGTTCGTCAGGCTATCGCGCAGGCGTTGCAGGAAATTGTCGCCGCGCTCCTCAGGCTCAACCGCGAAGGTCGCCTCCGGCCAGGCGCTGAGCAGGTCGTAACGGCCACGCTCGGCAGCCGGCCGGCCGCTGTCGAGCAGCACCGCGCCAGGGGCATGACGAATCGCCGTAAAGTACTCGGCGGGGTTGGCCCGATAGGGCAGCGGATGTACGGAACAGGTCGACATGCGGGGGTGGATCAGCCAGTGGCGCGGGGGAGGGGATTGTAGTCCCCTGTAGGATTTGCTCCTAGAGGGGATGTCGGGGATAGACAGTTTGAAGACCGGATCAGCCTTCCACCGGCGGAATATGACCGAACATTTCCTGTACGAACTTCACCCGCTCTTCCACGGTTTCGGTCACGCCGGCGGCTTTCAGTTCTTCCAGCCGCGCCTCCACCGCATGGGTGCGCAGGGTCAGGCCGCAGTCGTTGGCAATCTGGATATTCAGCCCCGGCCGCGCGTTCAGCTCCAGGATCAGCGGGCCTTTTTCCTGGTCGAGCACCATGTCCACGCCGATATAGCCCAGGCCGCACAGCTCGTAACAGCCGGCCGCCAACTTCATGAAGCCGTCCCAGTTGGGCAGTTGCACGCCATCCACCGCATTGGTGGTATCGGGGTGCTTGGTGATGATGGTGTTCAGCCATGTGCCACGCAGGGTCAGGCCGGTGGCCAGATCCACGCCCACGCCAATCGCGCCCTGGTGCAGGTTGGCCTTGCCACCGGACTGACGGGTCGGCAAACGCAGCATCGCCATCACCGGATACCCCATCAGCACAATGATGCGGATATCCGGCACGCCTTCGTAGCTGATGCTCTTGAAGATCTGGTCGGGCACCACGCGGTATTCGATCAAGGCGCGGTCGCGGTGGCCGCCCAGGGAGTACAGGCCGGTCAGGATGCTGGAAATCTGATGCTCGATTTCTTCATGGCTGATGATCTTGCCGGACACCGTGCGATAGCGCCCTTCAAAACGGTCCGCCACCACCAGGATGCCGTCGCCGCCGGCACCCTGGGCGGGCTTGATCACGAAGTCGCTGCGCCCGCCGATAATGTCGTCGAGCTTGTCGATTTCCTTCTCGGTGGAGATCACCCCGTACATTTGCGGCACATGGATGCCGGCCGCCATGGCCCGCTCCTTGGTGATGATCTTGTCATCCACGATCGGGTACAGGCTGCGCTTGTTGTACTTGAGCACGTAGTCGGCGTTACGCCGGTTGATGCCCATGATCCCGCGCGCCTCCAGGGCTTTCCAGGTCTTCCAGAAGCCGAACATTACGAGTCAGCCTTCAAGAACGCCTTGAAACGTACCAGTTCGGTCAGGCGATAACCGCGATAACGCCCCATGGCCAGCATGAAACCTACCAGGATCAGCAGGATCGCCGGGAAGGTGAACACGAAGTAGACCAGCTCCGGCACGCTCATGATGATGTGCGCCAGGGAGGCTGCGAACAGCGTGCCGATCGCGACTTTCAGCGCATGGTTGGCGCCGCGCTCTTCCCAGGTGATCGACAGGCGTTCGATGGTCATGGTCAGGATCACCATCGGGAACAGCGCCACCGACAGGCCTCGCTCCAGGCCCAGCTTGTGGCTGAACAGGCTGATGGCGGCAATCAGCACCACCACGAAGGTCAGCACCACCGACAGGCGCGGCAGCATCTGCAGCTTGAGGTGTTCCAGGTAGGACCTGAGCGACAGCCCCAGTGCGGTAATAATGGTGAACAGCACAATGCCGAAGCCCAGTTGCGTCTCGCGAAACGCCAGGGCAATCAGCACCGGGGTGAAGGTGCCGAGGGTCTGCAGGCCGATCAGGTTGCGCAGGATCAGGATCACCAGCACGCCAATCGGGATCATCACCATGATCATGAACGTCTGCTGGGTTTGCAGCGGCAGGCCGTACAGCGAGTATTCGAGAAAGTTGGCGTCGGTGTTTTCGTCGGTCAGCTTGGCCAGGCGAATGGCATTCATCTCGCTGTTGTTCAGGCTGAAGGTGACCATGGCTTTCTTGCCGCCATCGACCGTGATCAGGTTTTCATCGCCGGTCCACCACAGCAGGCGGTCGGCGGGCAGGCCTTGCTCACCGGTTTCCGGGTTGAAGTACAGCCAGTCGTTGCCGTTGAAGCTGCGCAGCCACAGTTCAGGCGATTGCGGCTGGTCGGCGACGAGGCGGATGGTGTGGACTTTTTCCACCGGGACGTGGGCGATGGACAACAGCAATTCGACGATCTTGGCCTTGTGCGGCGTCGACGGGTCGCCCGCCAGCAGCAGTTTTACATTGTCGTCGTTGAGGTTGTTGGTGCGCTTGATGGCTTCGGTGATAAAGGTTTCGACGTCTGCCGAGTGCTGGCGAATCGGCGCGAGCAAGGCTTCGGCGGCGATTTTTTCCGGGCCTTCCACGGCGATGCTGTCGCGAAAGGTCGGGCCCTTGATCTTGACCTTTTCACCGCTGTAGCGCTTGGTCAGCACCAGGCGGTAATACAGCGTCTGGTTACCCTTGGCGCGGCGCGCCGACCAGGTGACCTTGCGGTTGCCGTCGGCGCGGTTGACGCTCACCCCGTAGTTGTTCGAGATGAAACTCTCATTGAGGCTGACGAAGTCGCGGCTCAACGGCGGCACGAACATCGAAATCTTCACCGGGTCCTTGGGGTTGGCGACGAACTCGACCTTGGCGTCGATGTTCCACAAGTCGTCGGTGGCGTCCTCGGTGACAGGGATGCCCAGCACGAAGATCTGGTAGGCGGTGACCGAAATACCCAGCACCACCAGAATGGTGATCAGGATTTTCAGGTGCAGGGTCAGAGAGCGCATTCGGTTTACTCGGCGGTATGAGCGTCGGCGGCGCAGGCAGGTTTGCCTGCTGCATATTTAAGACTGGGGTCGATCAGCGCATCAAAGCGCTTGAGCGCTTCGGAGCCGATCAGCAGCGGATATTGGAAGGTGCTGCGGTCGGTCAAGTTCACTTCGATACTGCGTAAAGCGCTGCCCATGCAGATATCCAGGGCAATCACCGGACGAGCGGTGTACTGCTTGTCCTCATCGGGGTCGTAGTCATCGGCGCGGCGCTTGATTTTGCTGACTCGGGCCAGGGGGCGTTCGATGGGGTGGGAGTGGGCGGTATCGATGGCCAGGTAGAAGCGTACCCAGGATTCGCCGTTGCGCTTGAAGCGTTTGATATCGCGCGCACTCAGCGAGGCGGTCTTGGCGCCGGTGTCGAGTTTGGCCGCGACTTCCAGGTCGATGCCCGCCAGCTTGGCGTATTCGTTCAGGCCATACACCGTCTTCTCGGCGGCAACGCCAAGGCTCGGTATGGACAATAGGCATAACAACAATAGGGGGAAGGGCTTGAGTCTCATAGTTCCTGAGGCGATGCAGTGCGAAATTCAAGGCGACTGGCATTACTGCGCAAGCTCCCTCGTGCGCCATTTCATCTTGAGATGTCAGGCAAAAGCGGCGGGCATTCTAACATGATGCTTTTTTGGCGCCAGCGCTGGCAGGCGGCCATGCTCATCAACGGCCAATAAGGTTATTAGACGATTGTCGACAATGTTGATTTATTCTTTGACTAAGCAGTGAGTATTAGCTAGTTTTTGCCGCATTGCTTTTAAAGGTGTCGACAATATGCTGGATCACTCGGAATTTCCGTCGGCGCTGTCGGATGAATCCCAAACTATGTCGGAAAACGTCTTCCGGCGCATCCAGGCCGCCATCGTCAAGGGCGAGATCGCCCCCGGCACGAAGATTTCCGAACCGGAGCTGGCGCGTACCTACGGCATCAGCCGTGGCCCGTTGCGCGAGGCGATTCACCGTCTGGAAGGCCAGCGCCTGCTGGTACGGGTGCCCCATGTCGGCGCGCGGGTGGTGTCATTGAGTCACGCCGAGCTGATCGAGCTGTATGAAATCCGCGAGTCATTGGAAGGCATGGCTTGCCGGCTGGCGGCCGAGCGCATGACCGACGCGGAAATCGAAGAACTGCGCCAGGTATTGCACACCCATGAACGGGACGCCGCGTTCCAGGCCGGTGTCGGCTATTACCAGCAGGAAGGTGACTTCGATTTTCATTACCGGATCATTCAAGGTGCCGGTAACCGCACCCTGACCCAGATGCTCTGCGGTGAGCTGTACCAATTGGTGCGCATGTACCGCATCCAGTTTTCCGCCACCCCCAACCGTCCCCGCCAGGCCTTTGCCGAGCATCACCGCATTCTTGACGCGATTGCCGATCGCGACGGTGAACTGGCCGAACTGTTGATGCGCCGGCATATCGGTGCTTCCAAACGCAACATCGCCCGTCACTTTCCGGACGGCGCTCCCCAATAAATAGAGGTGAGTCATGAGTTCCACGAACAAGAGCACCCCAGGCCAGCGTTTCCGAGACGCGGTCGCCAGTGAACAGCCGCTGCAGGTGGTTGGCGCAATCAATGCCAACCACGCCTTGCTGGCCAAGCGCGCCGGCTTCAAGGCGATCTACCTCTCAGGCGGCGGCGTGGCCGCCGGCTCCCTGGGCGTACCGGACCTGGGCATCACCGGCCTGGATGACGTGCTGACCGATGTACGCCGCATCACCGATGTGTGCGACCTGCCGCTGCTGGTGGACGTGGACACCGGCTTCGGTTCCTCGGCGTTCAACGTGGCGCGCACCGTCAAGTCGATGATCAAGTTCGGCGCCGCCGCCATCCATATCGAAGACCAGGTCGGCGCCAAGCGTTGCGGCCATCGCCCTAACAAGGAAATCGTGTCCCAGCAGGAAATGGTCGACCGCATCAAGGCCGCCGTGGACGCGCGCACCGATGACAGCTTCGTGATCATGGCCCGCACCGACGCCCTGGCCGTGGAAGGTCTGGAGTCCGCCCTGGAGCGCGCCGCCGCCTGCATCGAGGCCGGCGCCGACATGGTGTTCCCGGAAGCCATCACCGAACTTGAGATGTACAAGCTGTTCGCCTCGCGGGTCAAGGCACCGATCCTGGCCAACATCACCGAATTCGGCGCGACCCCGCTGTTCACCACCGAACAGTTGAAATCTGCCGATGTTTCCATCGTGCTGTACCCGCTCTCGGCGTTCCGCGCCATGAACAAGGCGGCCGAGAATGTCTACACCGCGATCCGCCGCGACGGTACGCAGCAGAATGTGATCGACACCATGCAAACCCGCATGGAGCTTTACGATCGTATCGACTACCACACCTTCGAGCAGAAGCTCGACGCGCTGTTTGCCGCGAAAAAGTAACGGCTCTCTGAACAAATATAAAATGGGAGAAGAACCATGGCTGAAGCAAAAGTATTGAGTGGCGCCGGCCTGCGTGGCCAGGTGGCCGGGCAGACCGCATTGTCGACCGTGGGCCAGGCCGGTGCCGGCTTGACCTATCGCGGCTATGACGTGCGTGAACTGGCCGCCGATGCGCAATTTGAAGAAGTCGCCTACCTGCTGCTGTACGGCGAACTGCCGACCCAGGCCGAACTGGCGGCCTACAGCGCCAGGCTGGGCAAGCTGCGCGACTTGCCGCAAGCGTTGAAGGAAGTGCTCGAGCGCATCCCCGCCGACGCCCACCCGATGGACGTGATGCGCACCGGTTGTTCGTTCCTGGGCAATATCGAGCCGGAAAAAGACTTCAGCGTGCAGCATGACGTCACCGACCGCCTGCTCGCCGCGTTCCCGGCGATCATGTGCTACTGGTACCGCTTCAGCCACGACGGCAAACGCATCGACTGCGTCACCGACGAGCCGAGCATTGGCGGGCACTTCCTGCACCTGCTGCACGGCAAGAAGCCGAGCGAGCTGCATGTCAAAGTGATGAACGTGTCGCTGATCCTCTACGCCGAACACGAATTCAACGCCTCGACCTTCACCGCCCGGGTCTGTGCGTCGACCTTGTCCGACCTGTATTCCTGCGTCACCGCGGCCATCGGTTCCCTGCGCGGCCCGCTGCACGGCGGTGCCAACGAAGCGGCGATGGAGATGATCGAGCGTTTCGGTTCGGCCGAAGAAGCCGTCGAAGGCACCCTCGGCATGCTGGCGCGCAAGGACAAGATCATGGGTTTTGGCCACGCGATCTACAAGGACAGCGACCCGCGTAACGAAGTGATCAAGGGCTGGTCGAAAAAACTCGCTGACGAGGTGGGCGACACGGTGTTGTTCCCGGTGTCCGAAGCCATCGACAAGACCATGTGGGAGCAGAAGAAACTGTTCCCCAATGCCGATTTCTACCATGCCTCGGCGTACCACTTCATGGGCATTCCCACCAAGCTGTTCACGCCGATTTTCGTCTGCTCGCGGCTCACCGGCTGGGCGGCGCATGTGTTCGAGCAGCGCGCCAATAACCGCATCATCCGTCCAAGCGCCGAGTACATCGGTGTTGAGCAGCGCAAGTTCGTGCCAATCGAACGTCGCTGAATGAGAGGGCCCGCGGACCCGGGACTGGAATGCGATCAACGTGTGGGAGGGGGCTTGCCCCCGATAGCGGTGTGTCATGCAGCACATGTGTCGACTGATACACCGCCATCGGGGGCAAGCCCCCTCCCACATTTAAATGGCATTTCAACGCTGGATCAGTGGGTCCTTTTTGTTATCACCGTGACCGAGTCCTGACGATGAACACTGAATTTCGCAAACCGCTCCCCGGCAGCCGCCTGGATTTCTTCGACGCCCGTGCGGCTGTCGAGGCAATCAGCCCCGGCGCCTATGCCACCTTGCCGTATACCTCACGCGTACTCGCGGAAAACCTGGTGCGCCGCTGCGACCCGGCCACCCTCAACGCATCCCTGAGCCAACTGATCGAACGCCGGCGTGACCTCGATTTCCCCTGGTTCCCGGCCCGCGTGGTCTGCCATGACATCCTCGGCCAGACCGCGCTGGTGGACCTGGCCGGCCTGCGCGACGCCATTGCCCTGCAAGGCGGCGATCCGGCGCAGGTCAACCCGGTGGTGCCCACCCAGTTGATCGTCGATCACTCACTGGCCGTCGAAGCCGGTGGTGCCGACCCCCAGGCGTTCGAAAAAAACCGCGCCATCGAAGACCGCCGCAACGAAGATCGCTTTCACTTTATCGAGTGGACCAAGAAGGCCTTCAAGAACGTCGACGTGATCCCGCCCGGCAACGGCATCATGCACCAGATCAACCTGGAGAAAATGTCCCCGGTGATTCAGGTACGTGACGGTGTGGCGTTCCCCGACACGTGCGTCGGCACCGACAGCCACACCCCGCATGTGGATGCCCTGGGCGTGATCGCCATCGGCGTCGGCGGCCTTGAGGCCGAAAGCGTGATGCTTGGGCGTGCGTCGTGGATGCGCCTGCCCGAAAGCGTCGGCGTGGAGCTGACCGGCAAGCTGCAGCCGGGTATCACCGCCACCGATATGGTGCTGGCGCTGACCGAGTTCCTGCGCCAACAGAAGGTGGTCGGCGCCTGGCTGGAGTTCTTCGGGGAAGGGGCGTCGGCATTGACCCTGGGCGACCGTGCGACGATTTCCAACATGGCCCCCGAATACGGCGCCACTGCGGCCATGTTCTACATCGACCAGCAGACCATCGCCTACCTGAAACTCACTGGCCGGGAAGACGAACAAGTCGCCCTGGTCGAACAATATGCGCGCCACACCGGCCTGTGGGCCGACGATCTCAAGGGCGCGCACTACGAGCGTGGCCTGACATTCGACCTGTCCAGCGTTGTGCGCAACATGGCCGGCCCGAGCAATCCGCACGCCCGTGTCGCCACCCGCGACCTGGCGTCAAAAGGCATCAGCGGGCAGTGGGACGAAGTGCCAGGGCAAATGCCCGACGGCGCCGTGATCATCGCCGCCATCACCAGTTGCACCAACACCAGTAACCCGCGCAACGTGATCGCCGCCGGCCTGCTGGCGCGCAACGCCAACAGGCTCGGGCTGACGCGCAAGCCGTGGGTCAAGTCGTCCCTGGCGCCGGGCTCGAAAACCGTGGCCATGTACCTGGAGGAAGCAGGCCTGGGGCATGAGCTGGAAAAACTCGGGTTTGGCGTGGTGGCCTTTGCCTGCACCACCTGCAACGGCATGTCCGGCGCGCTCGATCCGCTGATCCAGCAGGAAATCATCGACCGCGACCTGTACGCCACTGCCGTGCTGTCGGGCAACCGCAACTTCGACGGGCGCATTCACCCGTATGCCAAGCAGGCGTTCCTGGCCTCGCCGCCGCTGGTCGTGGCCTATGCGATTGCCGGCACCATTCGGTTCGATATCGAGAAAGACGTGCTCGGGCTCGACGCCGACGGCAAGGAAATCCGCCTGCAGGACATCTGGCCAAGCGACGAAGAGATCGACGCGGTGGTCAAGGCGTCGGTCAAGCCGGAGCAGTTTCGCGCGGTGTACATCCCGATGTTCGCGATTCACGAAGACACCGGCCCCAAAGTCACCCCGCTGTACGACTGGCGCCCGCAAAGCACCTATATTCGCCGCCCGCCGTATTGGGAAGGTGCATTGGCCGGTGCGCGTCCGCTCAAGGGCATGCGCCCGCTGGCGGTGTTGCCGGACAACATCACCACCGATCACCTGTCGCCGTCCAACGCGATCATGCTCGACAGCGCCGCCGGCGAGTACCTGGCGAAAATGGGCCTGCCGGAAGTTGACTTCAACTCCTACGCGACGCACCGGGGCGATCACCTGACCGCGCAACGCGCCACCTTCGCCAACCCGAAACTGTTCAACGAAATGGTGCAGGAAAATGGCAAGGTCAAGCAGGGCTCCCTGGCGCGTATCGAGCCGGAAGGCAAGGTCACGCGGATGTGGGAAGCCATCGAAACCTACATGGAACGCAAGCAGCCGCTGATCATCATCGCCGGTGCCGACTACGGCCAGGGCTCGTCGCGCGACTGGGCGGCCAAGGGCGTACGCCTGGCCGGGGTGGAAGCGATCGCCGCCGAGGGTTTCGAGCGTATTCACCGCACCAATCTGGTCGGCATGGGCGTATTGCCCCTGGAGTTCCTGCCGGGTACCGACCGCCACACACTCAAGATCGACGGCAGCGAAACCTATGACGTGCTCGGCGAACGCACGCCGCGTGCGCAACTGACCCTGGTGATAAACCGCAAAAATGGCGAGCGTGTCGAAGTGCCGGTGACCTGCCGCCTGGACACCGCTGAAGAAGTGTCGATCTACGAGGCGGGCGGCGTGTTGCAACGTTTTGCCCAGGACTTCCTGGAATCGGCGGCCACCGCCTGAAGAGGATAACCATGGCATACGCAGCGCAAATCAAGATCCCCGCCACCTATATGCGTGGCGGCACCAGCAAGGGGGTTTTCTTCAGCCTCGAAGACCTGCCGCCATCGGCCCAGGTGCCGGGGGCTGCCCGTGACGCCTTGTTGTTGCGGGTGATCGGCAGCCCCGATCCCTATGACAAGCAGATCGACGGCATGGGCGGCGCCACCTCCAGCACCAGCAAAAGCGTGATCCTGTCCAGGAGCACCCGTGCCGGGCACGACGTGGATTACCTGTTTGGCCAGGTCTCCATCGACAAGCCATTTGTCGACTGGAGTGGCAACTGCGGCAACCTGTCGGCGGCGGTCGGTTCGTTCGCCATCAGCGCCGGCCTGGTCGACCCGGGCCGCGTGCCCCACAACGGCGTGGCCGTGGTGCGCATATGGCAGGCCAATATCGGTAAGACCATCATTGCCCACGTGCCGATTACCGACGGTGCGGTGCAGGAAACCGGTGATTTCGAACTCGACGGCGTGACCTTTCCCGCCGCCGAAGTGCAGCTGGAATTCATCGACCCTGCGGCGGAAGAAGAGGGCGGTGGCGGCTCGATGTTCCCCACCGGCAACCTGATCGACGAACTGGAAGTGCCGGGTGTCGGCACCTTCAAGGCCACCCTGATCAATGCCGGCATCCCGACGATTTTCATCAATGCTCAAGACCTGGGCTACACCGGCACCGAGCTGCAAGGCGCAATCAACGGCGACCCGCAGGCCCTGGCGATGTTCGAGACCGTGCGTGCCTATGGCGCGTTGCGCATGGGCCTGATCAAACACCTGGACGAAGCGGCCCAGCGCCAGCACACGCCGAAGGTTGCGTTCGTGGCCAAGCCTGCCGATTACGTGGCCTCCAGCGGCAAGGCCGTCAAGGCCGGCGATGTGGACCTGCTGGTGCGGGCCCTATCCATGGGCAAGTTGCACCACGCCATGATGGGCACGGCGGCGGTGGCGATCGGCACGGCGGCGGCGATTTCCGGCACCCTGGTCAACCAGGCTGCAGGTGGCGTGGAGCGCAACGCCGTGCGCTTCGGCCATCCTTCGGGCACCTTGCGCGTCGGTGCCGAGGCGACGCAAGTCAACGGTGAATGGGTGGTGAAGAAAGCCATCATGAGCCGCAGTGCGCGGGTGTTGATGGAAGGTTTCGTGCGCGTCCCCGGCGACGCTTTCTAAAACCCGGCACCAATCCCAGGGGAGGGGGCTTGCCCTAATTGCTACTGTAGGAGCGAGCTTGCTCGCGAAAAACTTCAACGAATACGCGTGCTTTTTGAATGAACGCGGCGCCTGTAAGTTTTTCGCGAGCAAGCTCGCTCCTACAGGTGGGCCCGCTCCACAAGGGATTTCTATTCCAAGGCAGGCAACCAGACCTGCCCTGATGATCAACCGTGACCCTGAGGAATAAACCACCCATTTGGAGAACTGCCATGAGCGCCAACGTCGACCAGAACAACCGTCCCGACTACGACCAGGTCCTGCAGGACATTGCCGACTATGTCCTCACCTACCAAGTCGAGTCCCAAGCCGCCCTGGACACCGCACGCAACTGCCTGATGGACACCCTCGGCTGCGGCCTGCTGGCGTTGCGCTTTCCCGAGTGCACCAAGCACCTGGGGCCGCTCGTCGAAGGCACCGTGGTGCCGTTCGGCGCACGGGTGCCGGGCACTTCGTTGCGGCTGGACCCGGTCAAGGCCGCCTGGGACATCGGCTGCATCGTGCGCTGGCTCGATTACAACGACACCTGGCTCGCGGCGGAGTGGGGCCACCCTTCGGACAATCTGGGCGGCATCCTCGCGGTGGCTGATCATCTGTCGCAGCAACGCGTGGCCAACGGCGACGCGCCGCTGAGCCTACGCACGGTGCTGGAAGCGATGATCATGGCCCACGAGATCCAGGGCGTGATCGCCCTGGAAAACGCCTTCAATCGCGTCGGCCTCGACCATGTGCTGCTGGTCAAAGTCGCCTCGACGGCAGTCACTGCCAAGCTGATGGGCGCCAACCGCGAGCAACTGCTCGCCGCCTTGTCCCATGCGTTTGTCGACGGGCAGGCGTTGCGCACTTACCGTCATGCGCCCAATGCCGGTTCGCGCAAGTCCTGGGCGGCGGGCGATGCATCGAGTCGCGGGGTGCGTCTGGCGGATATCGCGATGCGTGGCGAGATGGGCATACCCGGTGTACTGAGCGCGCCGCAGTGGGGCTTCTACGACGTTTTGTTCAGCCACACCAACAAGGACCTGGCCCTCAAGCCGGAAGAACAGCGCAGGTTCAGCCTGTCCCAGCCCTACGGCACCTATGTGATGGAAAACGTGCTGTTCAAGATCAGCTTTCCCGCTGAATTTCATGCGCAGACTGCCTGCGAAGCGGCGGTCATCCTGCATCCGCAGGTCAAGCAGCGCCTGCATGAAGTCGAACGTATCGTGATCACCACCCACGAGTCGGCCATTCGTATCATTTCCAAGGTCGGCCCATTGGCCAACGCCGCCGACCGTGACCATTGCCTGCAATACATGACGGCCGTGCCCCTGGCCTTCGGCGACCTGGTGGCCGAACAGTATGAAGACCATTTCCATGCCGCCCATCCGATCATCGATGAGCTGCGCGGGAAAATGGTCATCGTTGAAGACCCGCGTTACAGCCGCGAATACCTGGAGGCTGACAAGCGCTCCATCGCCAACGCGGTGCAGGTGTTCTTCACCGACGGCACCTGCACCGAGCAGGTGGCGGTGGAGTATCCGATTGGCCATCGCCGTCGTCGGGAGGATGGGATTCCTCTGCTGGAAGCCAAGTTCAAAGCCAATCTGGCGACGCGCTTCCCTGCGCAGCGCAGCGCCGAGATTTTTGCCTTGTGCACGGACCAGGCACGGCTTGAGGCTACCCCAGTCAACCGTTTCATGGACCTGTTCATGATCTAGAAAACAACGCGGTCAATGTGGGAGGGGGCTTGCCCCCGATAGCTGAGTGTCAGTCAGTGCATCAGGTGACTGACCCACCGCCATCGGGGGCAAGCCCCCTCCCACATTTCAGCCTTCAAACCGCAAAATCACCCTGCGGTTGTGCTTGCTCTTCTTTTCGATCTTCTCGCAGAACACCCGGCCGATTTCCTCGGTATTGAGCACGTGGGTGCCGCCACACGGCTGGATGTCGATGCCTGCAATTTCAATCACCCGAACCGAGCCCTGGATGACCGGCGGCGCAACGGCCTGGGTGCGGGTGATCTGCAGCAGGGTGGCGTACTCGGTGGCGGCCATCGACAGGGTTTGCACCGGGTGCGCCTGCTCAATCAGTGCGTTGAGGTCGCGGGTGATGCTGTCTTTGTCCAGGGTCATTTCCGGCAGGTCGAAATCCAGGCGACCCTTGTCCGCGCTGATGCTGCAACCGGTGACAGGTGCGTCGATGATCGAACACAGCAAGTGCAGGCAAGTGTGCATCTTCATGTGCTGGTAGCGGCGCTCCCAGTCCAGGCCGGCGTCTACCTGGGCGCCGGCAATCAGTTGCGCCGGGCAATGGTCCACCTGATGCCAGATGATCGAGCGCAGTACCGGATCGCGCACCGTGCCGGTGACCTGCACGCGGGTGCCGTCGGCCAGGGTGAAGTGGCCGGTGTCGCCCGGTTGCCCACCGCCGGTGGGGTAGAACAACGTGTGTTCCAGCGCGACGCCGTGCTCGCTGACGGCAATCACCCGGGCGCTGAAGGCGTTTTGATAGGGCGCGCTGTCGAACAGCGCCAGGGTTTCCATGGTGTGCACGGACATGTTCAACCTCCAACGATCAGTGGGCTGGCTTGCAACAGGTGACGCACCATCGCACTCAAGCCAGGGGGAGAGAGCAGGGTGATTTCGAACGCCGGGCCGCAGACTTTCAGGTTCAGCGGCAGGCGTGGCAGTTGTTCGCTGACGCCCTGGCGGTGCAGGCGAAATTGCAGGTGATGCCGCTCCTTCACCGTGGGTTCGAGCATCAGCCCCGGCAGGGGATGAAAGTCGGCGTCCAGCACCGTGACCTTGTGCCCCGCGTCGACCTCGCCGACCACGTGCAGGCGCTCATCCAGGGCGAACGCACCGAGGTAGTTGCTGTGCTCCGATTCATCGTTTTTCTGCAACTGGATCTGGTTGACCACCTTGACCTTGGTGCCCGCCGGCACGTCCTGGGTAATGACGCAGGCCGGGCTGATAAACACATTGTCACCGATCTGCACGTAGCCCAGCACCCGCGCCCCGGCACCGACCTCGACATGGTTGCCCAGGCGTGGATGGCGCTTGCCGTCCGGGTTGTTGGCAATACCGCGGGCGCCCAGGGTCACGCCGCAGAGGATGTAGCAGTCGTGACCGATCTCGCAGGTTTCACCGATGACCGTGCCGTAGCCATGGTCCAGCACAAAGCGTCGGCCGATGCGCGCAGCCGGGTGAATCTCGGCCCCGGACAGGATCTTGCCCTGGTTGCTGAGCTTGAGCGCAATGCGGGTGAATACGCCGTGGGCGGGCTCCGGAAAATGCCACACCAGGTGCGCAAGCCGGTAGAACAACACCGCCTTGAACGAGGCATAAGATTCCAGGATCAGCTCACCGCGTCCGCGCGAAGCCGGGTCGCGATAGGCGTAGGCGATCAGGTCCTCGGCCACCGCCTGGGCGGCGTTCTGGACCAGCGGCGCCAGGTGCGGTTCCAGCTGCTTCATCTGCCCGGGCGTCAGGGTCTGGATGAGGTGGGTGAGCAACTCATCGTGCAGCTGTTGCATGTCGATAAAGCCTCCCATGGAGGCACCCCCGCATTCTGGTTGGTTGGGTAACCGGCTATTCGAAACTGGGCAGGTAGCTGTCGGCATTGTCGTAGACCATGGTCAGCACCACCGTTTCGGGCGGCAGTTCCGGGGCGAGTTGGGCGATGGCGACCATGTTGGCGGCCGAGGACAGCCCCAGGCTGATGGCGTCGGTGCGCATGATGCGTTTGATCATCTCCAGGCACGCCCCATGCGACACCTTGAGCATGCCGTCCAGTACGTCCAGGTTGAGAATGCTCGGGATCAGGCCAATCGACAGGCCCTGGATGGCGTGCGGGGCGTGCCGGTCCTTGAGCAAGTCGCATTCCTCCGGCTCCACGCCCATGATGCGCAGTGCCGGCCAGGCGGCCTTGAGGGTTTCGCCGATACCGGTGATATGCCCGCCGGTGCCGATGCCGCTGACGAAGTAGTCCACCCGCCGTTCGCCAAAGGCGCGGAGGATTTCCGGCGCAGTGGTGTCGCGATGGGTTTGCGGGTTGGCGCCGTTGCGCTGCTGGTTGAGCATCACGTAATTGGGGTTTTCCAACAGCAGTTCCATGCACTTTTCGCCGTGGGAGTTGTTGCCCAGGCGGCTGTCCGAGAGCACCACCCTGGCGCCATACAGGCGCAGCAGCTTCTGTTTTTCGGGACTGTAGTTGTCCGGGATGACCAGCACCACTTTGTAGCCGAGCACATTGCCCGCCATCACCAGGCCGATACCGGTATTGCCGCCGCTGGGTTCGATGATGGTTTGTCCGCAGTCGCGCATCAGCACGCCCCGGCGCTCGGCGTCGAGGATCATGCCCAGGGCGATGCGCGCCTTGTGGCTGCCGCCCGGGTTGAGGGATTCCAGCTTGGCGTAGACCTCGATGCCGAGGTCTTCGGAAAACTGCGCCAGACGCACGATCGGGGTTTGGCCGATCACGTCGAGAATGGAGTTATGCAGCATCGGTCGGCCCCCGGTCAGTACAGCGGCATGTCGGGTTCGACGTCGCGCACCCAATGTTTCATGCCGCCCTGCAGGACTTTGGTGTTGGCGAAGCCCGCCGCCAGCAAGGTACTGGCGGCCTGCTCGGCACGCGTGCCGGCGTAGCAGATCAGGTAATGGGTGTTGTCGCGGCTCAGGCTGCCGAGCTGCTCATCCAGCTCGGCCAGGGGGATGTGCACCACGCCCGGCAGTTTGCACACTTCCAGTTCGCTTGCATCGCGAACGTCGAGCAACACGTCGGCGCTGCGGTGGTTGTCGATCACTTGCTTGAGCAGCCGAGGCTCGATGTAGCGTTCTTCGGCCAGGGACGGCTGGCTCGGCACGGCATCCGCGCACACCGCCGGCGTGGCGGTCTCGCTGTGACGCAGCTCCGAGCAGCACGGGCAGTCGGCACGGCGCTTGAAGCGGATTTCGCTGAATTTCATGGCCAGCGCATCGAAACGCATCAAGCGGCCGGACAACGGTTCGCCAATGCCGATCAGCAGTTTGATCGCCTCGGTCGCCTGGATCATGCCCACCACCCCCGGCAACACGCCGATGACCCCGCCGGCGCTGCAATTGGGCGCCAGCTCTGCGGGCGGGGCCTTGGGGAACAGGCAGCGGTAGCACGGCCCACCTTTATGATTGAACACGCTGATTTGCCCGTCGAAGCGGTAGATCGCGCCGTATACCAGCGGCTTGCCCAATTGCACGCAGGCGTCATTGACCAGGTAGCGGGTGTCGAAATTGTCCGTGCCGTCGATCACCAGGTCATAGGCGGCCACCAGTTCCAGGGCGTTGTCGGTATTGAGTGCGGTGTTGTGCGCGTTGATCCGGATGTGGGGGTTCAGGTCCTGCAAGCGTTGTTTGGCGGACTCCACCTTGGGCATGCCCAGGGTGCTGTTGCCGTGCACGACCTGGCGTTGCAGGTTGCTGCTTTCCACCACGTCGAAGTCCACCAGGCCCAGGGTGCCGATGCCGGCCGCCGCCAGGTACAGGCTGATGGGTGAGCCCAGGCCGCCGGTGCCGATGATCAGCACCCTGGCTTTTTTCAGGTTCAACTGACCTTCACGGCCGACACCGGGCAGAGTGATATGGCGCACGTAGCGTTGCACTTCTTCGTTGCTCAGGGTGTCGACGTCGATGCCGCCGGAGGTGGCCAGCAGCACTTCGATCCGAGCGTTTTCCGGCAAGCTGTCGTCGGCGTCGATCAACGCGTCCTCGGCGGTAAACAGGAAGTGCTCCTTGAGCTGGTTGTTCTGCTCGTGAAACAGATGCGGGCGCAACTGTGGGTGACTGTCGCAGAGGTTTTCAATGACTTCGCGCAATGTCGATCCGGCGCCCTCAAGGGTCGATTGCGGCAGCTTGGCCACGCGAACCAGAATGTCGGGGAAAGAGACAGCGTTCATGGACAACTCCGTGTGCAGGTCGTTGAAAGGTTGAAGGGCGAAATGCTTGCCATCCCAGGCAAACAGCTTTGACCCCAGGGCCTGGCCCTGGCGAACATCCACCACCAGGTAGCTGACAGGGTAGATCGGCTCGCCCAGGAACAGCGCCTTGTCCTGGTCTTCATCACTGAAATAGGCGCCGACATCCGGGTGCGAGTGGTAGATCACCACCACCGGGTTGTCGCTGCGAAAGGCCTTGTTCAGCAGCAGCGTGTCGGCGACCGAAAAGGTGTAGCCGTTGGCCGCACTGCGCGGGTACATCTGCGGGTTCCTGCGATGCAATTCGTTCTGGATATTGCTGCCCAGGTACACACTGCCGTCGGCGAAGATGAAACCGCAGCACTCCTCGGGATAGCTGCGGCTTGCGTGGGCGTAGATCTGTTCCAGGGCGTGGGGGCGGAGGACTTCCATGTTTCTCTCGCTTGGGGTGAGGGTCAATTTTTCTTCGCCAGCAGTTTTTCGATGGGTAGCTTGGTGATCGCAAAGCCGGCCAGCAGGATCGCCGAGTACAGCATCAGGTCACGGGAAATTTCCACGCCTTCGTACCAGGCGCCGATGATCACCGCGAACACGGGGAAGATGATGAACACGAAGGACAGGATGATCGGGCTCAGGCGCTTGAGCAGCATGAAATACACAATGAAACCACCCACCGAAGCGACCAGCCCAAGGTAGAACAGCGCGCTCCAGGAGCGCAGGGTGATGGCGTCGAAGGTCGGGTTTTCAAACCACAGGCCGGCCACGAACAGCATCAGCCCGGCAATGCCGATAGGCAGGGTGTTGTAGGTGATGACACTGATGGCGCTGCCTTTTTGCTTGGTAATCACGTAGCACAACGCGTGCATGATCGCGGCGGCCAGAATCGCCAGTACGCCGAAGAATTCGGCATGGTCCAGGTGCAGGCCCTGGCTCTTGATAATCATGTAGAGGCTGCCGAAACCGATGCCGATGCCGACCACCTGGGAGAGGTAGATGCGCTCGCGCAGGAACAGCGCGGAGAAGATCAGGATGAACACCGGCATGCAGCTGAACAGCAGGGCAGTCAGGCCGGACGAGACGTGCATCTCGCCGTAATTGAGCAGGTAATAGGGAATGCTGAAGTAGGACAGGGTCACGAACACGAAGAACCAGCGGCTTTCCCGTGGGAACAGAATCGGCTCACGGCGCACCATGGCGAAACACAGGAACAACGGGAAGGCGATCAGGAAGCGCAGGCCTGCTGACGTCAGTGGCGGCACGCTTTCCACCGCAATCTTGATGCCCAGCCAGGTGGTGCCCCAGCTCAGGCACACGATCAGGAACATCACGCTGGTGATCAACCCGGCCAGCCACTGTTTGCGGGTTTTGGTTTTTGCGGTGTTTTCAAGAATGGCGGACATTGGCATCGTTTATTGCTTCCCTGAGCCGGAATTGAACTCTATATTGAACTTGTTATAAGTGATTCAATCCGGTGATTGAACCCGCAAAAGCACACTATTAGGGCGAATGATGACTGTCAAAACAAATATTGACATGGTGTCAATTATGCGTGAGGGGTTGTCCAATGGTCAGGGCGTGAAGTACAAGCGCCTGTCCGATGTCATGGAAAGGGGCATCCTTGAAGGCACGATTGAACCGGGAAGAAAACTGCCGCCCCATCGGGTCCTTTCCGACAATCTGGGCGTCACTATCGGCACCATCAGCCGGGCCTACGGTGAGCTGGAGCGCTTGGGGTTGGTAGTCGCGCGCGTGGGTGACGGCACATTCGTTCGCAAGCGTGGGATGGAGCGCCAGCGTGATGAAGGCTTTCGCAACGTCAGCGAGGAGCCACGCCAGTACTTCGACATGAGCCGCAACATGCATATTCCGGGTCAGGAGACGGTGTTCCTTGCCCAGAGCTTCCAAACCCTGTCGACCAACGGCAAATTTCTCCAGGACATCAGCGCCTATACCCCGGATGCGGGCCTGCCGCGCTACCGCGAGGCCGGTGCACAATGGCTGGTGCAGCGCGACTTCCATCCGATTCCCGAGCAGGTCATCTGCGTCAATGGCGGCCAGCACGGCCTGCTCTGCGCAATGATGGCGTTGCTGCGTGCCGGCGACACGGTGGTCACCGAGCAATTGACTTACCCAGGGCTTATCACCGCCGCGCGTATGCTGGGTGTGCGCTTGATCGGGCTGGAGATGGATGACGAAGGCGTGCTGCCGGGCGCGCTGGATGAAGTCTGTCGAAATCACCGGGTTTCGGCATTGTATTGCACGCCAACGATCCAGAATCCTACAACCGCCGTGCTGTCAGTCCCGCGCCGTGAAGCGTTGGCCAAGGTCTGTCGTGAACATAATCTGCTGATTCTTGAGGATGAGGCCCACGGGGTGCTGGTAGAGGATCGTCCTGCGCCCCTCAGTTATTTCGCCCCTGAGCGTACGATCCTGATCAGCAGCTTGAGCAAGGCGGTATCGGCCGGGCTGCGCGTGGGCTATGTGCATGCGCCGCCGGCGTTGGTCAGCCGTATTTCAGCGGCGTTGCGTTCGACCTGCTGGATGGCCACCCCGGTGACCCTGGAATTGGCGACCCAATGGATCGAAAACGGCACGGCGCAATACCTGCTGCGCCAGCAGATCAACGAGATAACCCGGCGCAAGGCATTGGTGGAGGGCTTATTGAGCGGCCTGCAGTACCGCACTCACCTCAACAGCCCGCACTTCTGGATCGAAGTACCCGAACCCTGGCGCGCGTCGGAAATCGAGGCGGAACTCAAGCAGAACAACTACCTGATCGCGACCGCCGAAGCCTTTGCAGTGGGGCAGACGGCGGTGCCGCAGTTTATCCGGGCGAGTATTTGCAATACCTCGGGGGATGATCAGTTGCTGCGGGCGGGGTTCGATGCGCTGGCGACGGCGCTGGGGCAGGGAGGGGGAAGGTTTCACCTGTAGCCAGACTGACACAATTGGGTCGTGTGGGAGGGGGGTTGCCCTAATGCCAGTCAGTTAAGCGAACGAAATGCTCAGAGCAGCGAAGATCAAATGTGGGAGGGGGCTTGCCCCCGATAGCTGAGTGTCAGTCAGTGCATCAGGTGACTGATCCACCGCCATCGGGGGCAAGCCCCCTCCCACAGGTTCAGCGGCGTAGCAGAAGTTTGGTTCATACCGATAGCGTCAGCTCAGGCAATACAGGTCACTTGAACCTGCGCTCCACACCCTTCTCCACCAGAATCTTCGCCGATATCTCTTCCACTGAAAAATGCGTGGAATTGATGTGCGCAATATTCTCGCGACGGAACAGATTTTCCACTTCGCGCACTTCGAACTCACACTGGGCGTAACTTGAATAACGGCTGTTGGGCTTGCGTTCATTGCGGATCGCGGTGAGGCGGTCCGGGTCGATGGTCAGGCCGAACAGCTTGTGCGAATGCGCGCGCAGGGCGGCGGGCAGCGTCAGGTGTTCCATGTCGTCTTCGGTCAGCGGGTAGTTGGCTGCGCGAATACCGAATTGCATGGCCATGTACAGGCAGGTCGGGGTCTTGCCGCAGCGCGACACGCCTACCAGGATCAGGTCGGCCTTGTCGTAATAGTGCGTGCGGGCGCCGTCGTCGTTGTCGAGGGCGAAGTTCACCGCTTCGATACGCTCCATATAATTGGAATTATGACCAATGGAATGGGACTTTCCGACGGAGTAAGAGGAATGTTCGCTCAGCTCCTGTTCCAATGGCGCCAGGAACGTGGAGAAGATGTCGATCATGAAACCATTCGAGGTCGCCAGAATCTCACGAATGTCTTGATTGACGATGGTGTCGAAAATGATCGGGCGACAACCGTCTTTTTCAGCCGCCAGATTGATTTGTTGTACCATGGCCCGCGCTTTGTCCACGCTGTCTATATAAGGCCGCGTGAATTTGGCGAAGGTAATGTTTTCGAACTGCGCGAGCAGGCTCTGGCCCAGTGTTTCGGCCGTGATGCCGGTGCCATCGGAAATAAAGAAAGCAGATCGTTTCATTTGAGCCCTGGGCCTTAAGCTGATGGCGAATCTTGGATATGATAGGCGCGATTTTGCCGTCCCGCAGTGGGCCGCATTCTCACTTATTTTCCAGGTCCAGGCCACAAGCGCTGGCGTTCGCTCCTACTGAGCAAGCCGCGTCCTGAGCTTTTCCAACACAGAAAGTGGAGAGATCACCTTGGTAGAGTACGTAGTTTCCCTCGATAAGCTCGGCGTCCATGATGTAGAGCACGTGGGGGGCAAGAACGCATCCCTCGGCGAGATGATCAGTAATCTTGCAGGCGCTGGCGTGTCGGTGCCGGGTGGTTTTGCCACCACGGCCCAGGCTTACCGTGACTTCCTTGAGCTGAGCGGTCTCAACGACCAGATCCACGCTGCCCTGGACGCCCTGGATGTCGATGACGTCAACGCCCTGGCCAGGACCGGCGCCCAGATCCGCCAATGGATCATGGAAGCGGAGTTCCCCGAGAAGCTCAACGAAGAGATCCGCACCGCCTTCGCCACCCTGTCGGCCGGTAACCCGGACATGGCGGTCGCCGTGCGTTCCTCGGCCACCGCCGAAGACCTGCCCGACGCCTCCTTCGCCGGTCAGCAGGAAACGTTCCTGAACATCCGCGGCGTGGAAAACGTGATCCGCGCGGCCAAGGAAGTGTTTGCCTCGCTGTTCAACGACCGCGCCATTTCCTACCGCGTGCACCAGGGTTTCGACCACAAGCTGGTGGCTTTGTCTGCCGGCGTGCAGCGCATGGTGCGCTCGGAAACCGGCACCGCCGGCGTGATGTTCACCCTGGACACCGAATCGGGCTTTCGTGACGTGGTGTTTATCACCGGCGCCTACGGCCTGGGTGAAACCGTCGTACAAGGCGCGGTCAACCCGGACGAATTCTACGTGCACAAGCACACCCTTGAGGCCGGTCGCCCGGCCATCCTGCGCCGTAACCTGGGCAGCAAGGCGATCAAGATGATCTACGGCGACGAGGCCAAGGCCGGTCGTTCGGTCAAGACCGTCGACGTCGACAAGGCCGAGCGTGCGCGTTTCTGCCTGAGCGACGCTGAAGTCAGCGAGCTGGCCAAGCAAGCGATGATCATCGAAAAGCACTACAAGTGCCCGATGGACATCGAGTGGGCCAAGGACGGTGACGACGGCAAGCTGTACATCGTGCAGGCCCGTCCCGAGACCGTTAAGAGCCGTACGTCGGCCAACGTCATGGAACGCTACCTGCTCAAGGAAACCGGCACCGTGCTGGTGGAAGGCCGCGCCATCGGCCAGCGCATCGGCGCCGGCAAGGTACGCATCATCAAGGACGTGTCCGAGATGGACAAAGTCCAGCCGGGTGACGTGCTGGTCTCCGACATGACCGATCCGGACTGGGAGCCGGTGATGAAGCGTGCCAGCGCCATCGTGACCAACCGTGGCGGACGCACGTGCCACGCGGCGATCATCGCCCGTGAGCTGGGAATTCCTGCGGTGGTCGGTTGCGGCAACGCCACCCAGCTGTTGAAAGATGGCCAGGGTGTGACGGTGTCCTGCGCCGAAGGCGATACCGGCTTCATCTTCGAAGGCGAACTGGGCTTCGACATCAAGCAGAACTCCATCGACGCCATGCCGGACCTGCCGTTCAAGATCATGATGAACGTCGGCAACCCGGACCGCGCCTTCGACTTCGCGCAGTTGCCGAACGCCGGTGTGGGCCTGGCCCGCCTGGAATTCATCATCAACCGCATGATCGGCGTGCACCCCAAGGCCCTGTTGAACTACGACGGCCTGCCGCTGGACATCAAGGAAAGCGTCGACAAGCGCATCGCCGGTTACAACGACCCGGTGGGCTTCTACGTCGAGAAGCTGGTGGAAGGTATCAGCACCCTGGCAGCGGCGTTCTACCCGAAAAAGGTCATCGTGCGACTGTCGGACTTCAAGTCCAACGAATACGCCAACCTGATCGGCGGCAAGCTTTACGAGCCGGAAGAAGAAAACCCCATGCTGGGTTTCCGTGGCGCCTCGCGTTACATCAGCGAAGCCTTCCGTGACTGTTTCGAACTCGAATGCCGCGCCCTCAAGCGTGTGCGCAACGAGATGGGGCTGACCAACGTCGAGATCATGGTGCCGTTCGTGCGCACCCTGGGCGAAGCGAGCCAAGTCGTGGACCTGCTGGCTGAAAACGGCCTGTCCCGTGGCGAAAACGGCTTGCGCGTCATCATGATGTGCGAACTGCCGTCCAACGCGATCCTGGCCGAAGAGTTCCTGGAGTTCTTCGACGGTTTCTCCATCGGCTCCAACGACCTGACCCAGCTGACCCTGGGCCTGGACCGTGACTCCGGGATCATCGCTCACCTGTTCGACGAGCGAAATCCTGCGGTCAAGAAGCTGCTGTCCAACGCCATCCAGGCCTGTAACAAGGCCGGCAAGTACATCGGTATCTGTGGCCAGGGCCCTTCCGATCACCCTGACCTGGCCAGATGGCTGATGGAACAGGGTATCGAAAGTGTCTCGCTGAACCCCGATTCCGTGCTTGAAACCTGGTTCTTCCTCGCCGAAGGCCAAGCGTCCGCTTAAAGCCGCTACGTCAAAAGTGCCGGTCACCTGTCGAGGGTGACCGGCATTCTTATCTGTACAGGGCGGAATTCCTGCCGGACGCCGCCCTTTTTTGTGCAAGAACATTATGCAAAGCAGCAGCAACCTGTTTCCTGTCGCCCTGATCAGCGCTGAACGTCGTGGCGACCTGAGTGAAGATGTGTACCGCCTCAAGCCCGGCAACAGCCCCGACGCGACCGTCGAGTTGGCGGTTACCCGGTTGGGTCTGGCCGATGTCCCGGAAAACCGGGGCACGCCGGTTATTTTCCTGCACGGCAGTTTTTCCAATCGGCGCTTCTGGTATTCGCCCAAGGGCATCGGCCTGGGCGCTCACCTGGCGCGCCGGGGTTTTGATGTGTGGATCCCGGAAATGCGCGGCCATGGCCTGTCCCGGCGCAACCGCGACTACGTGCGCAACCGCGTTGCCGACTACGCACGTTACGATTTGCCGGCCATTGGCGCCTTTGTGCACGAGCAAAGCGGGCAGGTGCCGCATTGGATCGGGCATTCCCTCGGCGCCACGACCTTGGCTGCGGCGCTGGGTGGTCAAACCTTGAACGCGCAGTCAGTGGCCTCGGTGGCGTTATTTGGCTGCCAGGTCAGCCGCACGCATTGGCCGTTGAAAATTCCACCGGTGGAGTGGGGCGCTCGATTGATCCTGAAGCGTCTGGCCCAGGTGTCCGGCCCGCGATTCAAGCGCGGGCCGGAGGACGAACCGGCCGGCGTGATGATCGAAGCGCTGCGCTGGAACGGCCTGTTCGGCCGCTTTGGCGACGCCGAGCGCGATTGGTGGAAAGGCCTGGCAGCGGTCGACGTGCCGTTGTTGGCGGTCAGCGCGGCGGGCGATCGGCAGGACCCGGACTGGGCCTGTCGCAAGCTGTTCGAGCAAGTCGGCAGCGAGCATCGCCAGTACCTGTGCCTGGGGCGTCGGCAGGGTTTTACCGAAGATTTCGGGCATGTACAAATGCTGGTCAGCAAAGCCGCGCAGGCCCAAGTGTGGCCCTTGGTGGAGCGCTGGTTGAAAGACCCGCTGACACCTGTGCTCGGCACCCGTCCCGAGGTGGCTGTGGCGGTGTGACGAAGCGCGCTATCGAGGCCGTTTCACTCTTGAGTGGTTGCGGCTAAGATATGACGCCTCAGGCGCTTCTGGTCATATTCAGTCGCGTAACGGCTGTTGCGTTGCGTTGATTGCGGTTTGATCATGACCGGCGCCGGTGGCCGGGCAGTTAAAGAATGCCTGCTGCAGCACGTTTTCCTGATGTATGCCGTGAGCTGTTCGACCCCTTCTTTGATGACAGGAGTTTCGCGATGGACCATTACGTGACCCCCGACCTGTGCGACGCCTACCCGGAGCTGGTGCAGGTGCTTGAGCCGATGTTCAGCAATTTCGGTGGCCGAGACTCCTTCGGCGGCGAGATTGTCACCCTCAAATGCTTCGAGGATAACTCCCTGGTCAAGGCTCAGGCCGAGCAGCCGGGCGCCGGCAAGGTGTTGGTGGTCGATGGCGGTGGTTCGCTCAGGCGTGCGTTGCTCGGTGACCTGATCGCCGAAAAGGCCGCGAAAAACGGCTGGGAAGGCATGGTGATCTACGGTTGCATCCGCGATGTCGATGTCCTTGCCCAGACTGACCTGGGCGTGCAGGCCCTGGCCGCCCATCCGATGAAAACCGACAAGCGCGGCCTGGGTGACCTGAACGTGGTGGTGAACTTTGCAGGCGTGACGTTCCGCCCGGGTGAATACGTGTACGCCGACAACAACGGGGTGATCGTCTCGCCCAGCCCACTGAAAATGCCGGAATAAACCGCAGTAGCCGAAAGGGATGAGGATGTTCGAGGAAGACAACGCGCAGTGGGGGCTGGTGCATGCCCTGGTGCTGGACGGTAAAGGCGGTGCGCGTTCGATTGCCCGGACCGAGCTTGACGAGTTGCAACTGCAGCCCCAGGAAAGCCTGTGGCTGCATTGGGACCGCAGCCATCCGCAAACCCAGACCTGGCTGCGCCAATCCAGCGGTCTGAGTGAATTTGCCTGTGACCTGCTGCTGGAAGAAAACACCCGTCCGCGGCTGCTGCCGTTGCCGGATGCCGAACTGCTGCTCTTTCTGCGCGGGATCAATCTCAACCCCGGCGCGGAACCGGAGGACATGGTTTCGGTACGTATATTCGCAGCGGCCAATCGTGTGATTTCCCTGCGGTTGCGCCCGTTACGCGCCACCGATGAGCTGCTGGTGCAGTTGGCCGAGGGCAAGGGGCCCAGGACCGCATCGGAACTGATCCTTTATATGGCGCAATACCTGACCAACAAAGTGCAGGATCTGGTCACTGGACTGTCCGAAATTGTCGATGCCGAGGAAGAAAAACTCGACGCCGACGAACGGTATACCCCCGAGCACGGCAGCGTCCTGCAGATCCGTCGGCGAGCGGCCGGGCTCAAGCGTTTCCTCGCGCCGCAACGGGATATTTTTGCGCAGCTGACGCGAATCAAACTGGCGTGGTTCTGTGATGACGACGCTGACTATTGGAACGAGTTACACAACAGCCTGACCCGCTACCTGGAAGAACTCGAATTGGCCCGAGAGCGCGTGGGGCTTGTGCTTGAGGCCGAAGACCGGCGTTTGAGCCTGCGTATGAACCGCACCATGTACCGCTTCGGCATCATCACCGGCATCTTCTTGCCGATGAGTTTCCTGACCGGCTTGCTGGGCATCAATGTGGGGGGCATCCCGTTTTCCGGCAGCCCCTACGGATTCATGATTGCGTGCCTGTTGATGGTCTCGGTGGCGCTGGGTCAATGGTGGCTTTTTCGACGGTTACGCTGGGTTTGAGCTGAATATGAGCTGAACGTAGGAAAGGGTCGATGTGACCCGATGAATTTTACCCTCGTCTTTTAAATCACTTGCGAGAGGTCTCTATGCACGATCCGTTCGAACAGTCTTTGCGTGACATGCTCAATGCTTCGCCATCCAACCGGGATGACGATGCCTGCTTGGGCCGCGTACTGAAAACCGCCAACCGTCAGGTTGGGGCGGGGTCCCTGTTCGGTCTGCTCGGGCGTTGGGTGCCGGCGTTGATGATGGCCCTGAACAATGGTTCGGCCCATGTATCGCCTGTTTCCCGACATAAACCTCTTGCTCGCACTGCTGATAAGGCTGATTGAATATGGAACTTGATCTCTGGACCCAGAGCCTGGTCACCGCAATGACCGCATTGTGGACCAAGGTGGCGAATTTCATTCCCAACCTCTTTGGTGCCCTGGTCCTGGTGCTGCTGGGCTTTGTCGTGGCCAAGCTGCTTGACACCCTGTTGTCCAAATTGCTCGCCAAGCTCGGGCTGGACCGCCTGATGGCCGGCACCGGGCTGACCAAGCTGCTGGGCCGTGCCGGGTTGCAGGTTCCGATTTCGACGCTGATCGGCAAGATCGTTTATTGGTTCGTTCTACTTATTTTCCTGGTTTCTGCGGCTCAGTCCCTTGGACTTGAGCGAGTTTCAGCTACGCTCGACATGCTGGCATTGTATTTGCCGAAAGTTTTCGGCGGCGCGCTGGTGCTGCTGGTAGGCGTTTTACTCGCGCAACTGGCCAATGGCCTGGTACGCGGAGCCGCCGAAGGGGTCGGCCTGGACTATGCGGCGGGCCTTGGACGAATCGCCCAGGGGCTGGTGATCATCATCAGTATTTCGGTTGCGATCAGCCAGTTGGAGGTCAAGACCGACCTGCTGAACCACGTTATTGTGATTGTTTTGATTACCGTTGGTCTGGCCGTTGCACTGGCCATGGGCTTGGGAAGCCGGGAAATTGCCGGTCAGATTCTTGCGGGAATCTATGTGCGTGAGCTGTATCAGGTGGGGCAACAGGTGCGTGTGGGCGAGGTCGAAGGGCAGATCGAGGAGATCGGTACAGTCAAGACGACCGTGCTGACCGACGACGGAGAACTGGTGTCGCTGTCCAACCGGATTCTCCTGGAGCAGCAGGTCAGTAGCCGCTAAACCGGCAAACCCTGCTAATGTACGCCGCCGCGAACCCGGCTGACCGGGTTGCAGCGGACATTGACCTGACTGCCGGCACGACTTGTTTTGAATAAAGCCCAAACGCTGTCCACGCGCTATGACCCCCGTGAGCTCTCTGATGAGGAGTTGGTCGCGCGTTCGCACACGGAGCTGTTTCACGTAACACGCGCGTACGAAGAATTGATGCGCAGGTATCAACGCACTCTGTTCAACGTTTGTTCAAGGTATTTAGGGAACGATAGAGATGCGGACGATGTCTGTCAGGAAGTGATGCTCAAGGTGCTGTACGGCCTGAAGAACTTCGAGGGCAAATCGAAGTTCAAGACCTGGCTCTACAGCATCACGTACAACGAGTGCATCACGCAGTATCGTAAGGAACGGCGAAAGCGTCGCTTGATGGACGCGTTGAGTCTGGACCCCCTTGAGGAAGCGTCTGAAGAAAAGGCGCCGACACCCGAGGAAAAGGGCGGACTCGATCGCTGGTTGGTGCATGTGAATCCGATCGATCGTGAAATTCTGGTGCTACGTTTCGTCGCAGAATTGGAATTTCAAGAAATCGCTGACATCATGCACATGGGTTTGAGTGCTACAAAGATGCGTTACAAACGTGCTCTTGATAAATTACGTGAGAAATTTGCGGGCGAGACTGAAACTTAGTGCGTAGCAAATATCTCTTACGTGTAGGCAAGTTCTGTTAGACTTGTCGCCGAGTTGTCCCCCGGTTTGTGGGACTGCTTTACAATCACCAGATGGGGATTTAACGGATGAAACTGAAAAACACCTTGGGCTTGGCCATTGGTTCTCTTATTGCCGCTACTTCTTTCGGCGTTCTGGCACAAGGCCAAGGCGCAGTTGAAGGCGAGCTGTTCTACAAGAAGCAGTACAACGATAGCGTCAAGCACATCGAAGACGGCTTCAATCCTGGCGCTCGCATCGGTTACTTCTTGACCGACGACCTGTCCTTGAACCTGTCCTACGACAAGACTAACCACACCCGTTCGAACGACGGTACTGGTAGCCAGAAGATCAAAGGTGATACCGGCAGCCTGGTTGCCCAATACCACTTCGGTCAAGCTGGCGTTGACAGCCTGCGTCCATACGTTGAAGGCGGTTTCGGCCACCAGAGCCGTACCAACGTTCAGGCTGACGGCCACAGCGGTCGCGACCAGACCACTTTCGCTACCATCGGTACCGGCGTGAAGTACTACTTCACCAACAACCTGTACGCTCGTGCTGGTGTTGAAGCTGACTACGGTCTGGACAACGGCAAGTGGGACTACTCCGCACTGGTTGGCCTGGGTGTGAACTTCGGCGGTAACGCTGGCGCAGCTGCTCCAGCTCCTACCCCAGCACCAGCTCCAGAGCCAGTTCCAGAGCCAGAAGCTCCGGTTGCTCAGGTTGTTCGTGTTGAGCTGGACGTTAAGTTCGACTTCGACAAGTCGGTTGTTAAGCCTAACAGCTACGGCGACGTCAAAAACCTGGCCGACTTCATGGCTCAGTACCCAGACACCAACGTAGAAGTTGCTGGTCACACTGACTCCGTAGGTCCAGACGCTTACAACCAGAAGCTGTCCCAGCGTCGTGCTGACGCTGTTAAGCAAGTCCTGGTTAAAGATGGCGTAGCTCCTAGCCGCATCACCTCCGTAGGTTACGGCGAATCCCGCCCAGTTGCTGACAACGCAACTGAAGCTGGTCGCGCTGTTAACCGTCGCGTAGAAGCAGCGGTTGAAGCTCAAGCTAAGTAATTAGCCGAGTTTCACAAAAAGCCCGGCTTAGGCCGGGCTTTTTTTCGCCTGCGATTTACCTCAAGCGCTGGCCGCTGCCGCATCGCACGCCATCTGTGCTGCGCCGGCAACACGGCCAATCACCAGGATTGCCGGGCTTTTCAGCGCAAAAGCCTGCGCGTCTTCATGCATGGCAACGAGGTGGCTACGGCATTCGCGCTGTTCGGGCAACGATGCATTTTCGATCATCGCCACCGGCATATCCGCAGCCATGCCGCCTTCCAGCAACTGTTGCCGGATTTCCTCGAGCTTGGCCACGCCCATGTACACCACCAGCGTCGTTCCGCCTTCGGCCAGTGCGCGCCAGTTCACGCTGCTGTCATCCTGGGTATGCGCAGTGACCAGGGTCACGCCACGGCTCACGCCGCGCAGGGTCAACGGGATATCGCAATTCGTCGCTCCAGCCAGCCCCGAGGTAATGCCGTTGACCAGCTCCACCTCGATCCCACGCTCGCGCAGCCACGTCGCCTCTTCGCCACCACGCCCGAAAATGCATGGATCGCCGCCTTTAAGCCGCACCACGCACTTGCCCTGACGCGCATAGCGCAGCATCAGGCGGTGAATAAACGCCTGCGGCGTGGAGCGACAGCCGCCGCGCTTGCCGACGGTTATCACGCGCGCGTCGGTGCAGTGTTCCAAGACGGCCGGGTTGACCAGATCGTCGATCAACACCACGTTTGCTTCATGCAGGGCCCTTACCGCCTTGAGGGTGAGCAACTCCGGATCACCGGGCCCAGCGCCTACGAGCCACACTTTTGCGCTCATGTTGTTCCCCTCACACACTGATTGCGATTGGCTGCGGGCCGACGGCCAGCAGACGTTTGATTTCCGGCACGCAGGAGCCGCATTGCGTGCCGCATCCCAGTTGCTGTTTGAGCCCGACCAGGTCCAGGCCACGGGCAATCCCGGCGCACACCGCGTTTTCGCTGACATTCTTGCAATTGCACAGGACCTTGCTGCTGGCCGCCGCTCCCCCCGGTGGGGCGCTCAGTGGCGCCAACAGCCAGCGACGCAGTTGATCGTCGGTGCGGCCCTCCAGCCACAGGCTTTGCAGCCAATGCCGGGCCAGGGTTTCACCGGCCAGGCGAACCGCCGTAATGCGGCCCTGTTCGATTTTCACGCGCTTGCCGATAGAGCGGCGCGGGTCGTCGTAGGCCATCACCGGACCGTCATGCAGGCCCAGCAACTGGTCGATGCGGGTCAGTATCTGCAGGTCGGGCGCCTCGGTATGGGCTGCACGCACCAGTAGCGCAGGCCGTTCGCGTCCTGTCAGGCTCAAACTGACGTAGGCAAATGCTTCGCACAGCGGGCGCAGGGCGTCGAAGTGTCGTTGCACGTCTCCTTCGATCAGCGCAAACAGCTGCCACGGCAGTTGCACCGCTTCCAGGCGCACACCGCTGTGTTTGAGTTCCGGCTGTTTCGACAACGGATCGAACGCCGGTTGGGTGAGCACATTCACGCCACCTTTGAGAAAACGGTCGCCCCAATGCATCGGCAGGAACGCTTGACCGGGGCGCACGCTGTCATCGCCGGTGACCGCGACCACCAGATTGCCTCGACGGCTTTTCAGGTTGACCAGGTCGCCTTCCTTGAAGCGGTGACGGCGCAACTCGTCCGGGTGCAGGCTCAGCAGCGCTTCGCTGACATGCCCGAACAACTGCGCCGCCGTGCCGGTGCGACTCATGCCGTGCCACTGGTCGCGCAGACGACCGGTAATCAGGGTCAGGGGAAAGCGTGCGTCACGCTGCTCCCTGGCGGCGCGATAGGGATCGGCAACAAACTGCGCGCGGCCATTATCGGTGGGGAAAATCCCGTCGACGTAGAGGCGTGGCGTCCCGGCCTGTGCGCCCATGGGAAACGGCCACTGTTGCGGGCCGAGCCGGTCAAGCAGGGCGTGGCTGAGGCCTGAAAAATCCAGGTCGCGCGCTTGAGTCAATAGCTTGAACTCGTCAAAGATCTGCGCCGGTTGCTCAAAGGCAAACAGGCTGTCCAGCCCCGGCCGCAGACGGCGCTCCAGGCGCTGCGCGAAATCCACGGTAATCGCCCAGTCCGGTCGCGCTTCGCCCGGTGGGGGGATGGCGCGACGCACGTGGGAGATACGCCGTTCGGAGTTGGTCACCGTGCCTTCTTTTTCACCCCAACTGGCGGCGGGCAGCAGCAGGTCGGCGTAGGCGGCGGTTTCGGTGGTTCGAAAGGCCTCCTGCAACACCACGAACGGACACGCCGCCAGGGCTGCACGCACTGCATTCTGGTCCGGCAATGATTGGGCGGGGTTGGTGCAGGCGATCCACAGCGCCTTGATCTTGCCCGCCTGCACCTGTTCAAACAATTCGATCGCCGTGAGGCCGGTGGTTGCCGGCAGTTGATCGACACCCCAGTACGCGGCTACTGCTGCGCGGTGTTCGGGGTTGGCGGCGTCGCGGTGCCCAGGCAGCAGGTTCGACAGGCTGCCGGTCTCGCGCCCGCCCATGGCATTGGGTTGACCGGTCAGGGAAAACGGCCCGCAGCCTGGGCGGCCAATCGTACCGGTGGCCAGGTGCAGGTTGATCAGCGCGCTGTTTTTCGCACTGCCTGCGGTGGATTGGTTAAGGCCCATGCACCACAGCGACAAGAAGCTGCTGGAGGTGCCCACCCACTGTGCGCACAGGCGCAACTGCTCGACGCTGATGCCGCACAGTTGCGTGACCATTTGCGGCGTGTAGTCATGCACCAGGCGTTTGAGCGCTGCCAGGCCGTCGGTATGGGCGTGAATGAACTCGCGGTCGATCCAGTCTTCCCACAACAACAGATGCAAAATTCCATGGAACAGCGCGACATCCGTGCCCGGCAGGATCGCCAGGTGCAGGTCGGCCAGGTCGCAGGTGTCGGTACGCCGTGGGTCGATCACCACCACTTTCATCTGCGGCCGTCGCGCCTTGGCCTCTTCCAGGCGTCGGAACAGTACCGGGTGCGCGTAGGCCATGTTGCTGCCGACGATCATCACACAGTCGCTGGTTTCCAGGTCTTCATAGCTGCACGGTGGCGCATCGGCGCCAAGGCTACGTTTGTAGCCCACGACTGCCGAGGACATGCACAGCCGTGAGTTGCTATCGATATTGTTGGTGCCGACCAGCGCCCGCGCCAGTTTGTTGAAACTGTAGTAGTCCTCGGTCAGCAGTTGCCCGGAGATGTAGAACGCCACGCTGTCGGGGCCGTGTTCGGCAATGGTGCGGGCGAATACGTTGGCCGCATGTTCCAGGGCGGTGTCCCAGTCGGTGCGGGCGCGGGCCAGGTCTTTGCCTAGACGCAACTCGGGGTACAAGGCACGGGCGTCGAGGTCTCCGGTCAGGTGCAGGCTGGCGCCCTTGCTGCACAGTTTGCCGAAGTTGGCCGGGTGGTGCGGGTCGCCTTGCACGCCGAGGATGCGGGTGCCGTCATGCTCGATCAGCACGCCGCAGCCCACCCCGCAATAACAGCAGGTGGACGCCGTGACCTCGCGGTTCATCACCCTGCATCCCGCAGGGCCAGCATCACTCGGCCGTTTTCCACGCGGGCGAGGTGATGATGGGCGCAACCGATATCCGGCGCCTGGGCTTCGCCGGACGCCAGGTCGATCTGCCAGTTGTGCAGCGGGCAGGCCACGCGTTTGCCATAGATCAAGCCCTGGGACAGCGGCCCGCCTTTGTGCGGGCAACGGTCATCGAGTGCGAAGACTTCATCGTCGCTGGTGCGAAAAATCGCAATGTCGCCCTTGGGCCCGTTGATGATGCGCGAGCCCAGGGTGTTGATTTCTTCCAGGGCGCAGATATCCAGCCAGTTCATGCCGGCACCTCCAATTGCTTGACCGGGATCACATCGAATTCTTTTTTCAGCAGCGGCTGTTCCAGGCGTTCTTTCCAGGGGTCTTGCTCGAACGACAGGGAAAACTGCAGGCGCTCGTTGAGGGCCTGGCGCCGGGCCGGATCTTCCAGCACGGCTTTCTTGATATGGTCCATGCCGACCCGCTGCAGGTAGTGCACGGTGCGCTCCAGGTAGAAGGCTTCTTCGCGGTACAGTTGCAGGAATGCGCCGTTGTATTCGCGCACCTCTTCGGCGGTCTTGAGCTTGACGAAGAACTCCGCGACTTCGGTCTTGATCCCGCCGTTGCCGCCGATATACATCTCCCAGCCTGAGTCCACACCGATAATTCCGACGTCCTTGATGCCTGCTTCCGAGCAGTTGCGTGGGCAGCCGGACACCGCCAGCTTGACCTTGTGCGGTGACCACATGTTGAACAGGTCATGCTCCAGCTCAATGCCCAGTTGCGTGGAGTTTTGTGTACCGAAGCGGCAGAACTCGCTGCCCACGCAGGTCTTCACGGTCCGGATGGATTTTCCGTAGGCGTGCCCGGACGGCATATCGAGGTCCTTCCACACGCCGGGCAGGTCCTGCTTCTTGATGCCGAGCAAGTCGATGCGCTGGCCGCCGGTCACCTTGACCATCGGCACGTTGTACTTGTCGGCCACGTCGGCGATGCGGCGCAGTTCCGACGGATTGGTCACGCCGCCCCACATGCGCGGGACCACCGAATAGGTGCCGTCTTTCTGAATGTTGGCGTGGGCGCGCTCGTTGATCAGGCGCGATTGCGGGTCGTCCTTGGCCTCGCCCGGCCAGGTCGAGATCAGGTAGTAATTGAGCGCCGGACGGCAGGTGGCACAACCGTTGGGCGTGCGCCAGTTCAGGTAGCTCATGGTGCCGGCGATGGTCAGCAGGTGCTGCTCGCGGATGGCCTGGCGGATCTGCCCGTGGTTGAGGTCGCTGCAACCGCAGATGGCTTTTTCGCTCTTGGGCTTGACGTCGGCGGCCCCGCCCACGGTGTTGATCAGAATCTGTTCCACCAGCCCCACGCAGGACCCACAAGAGCTGGCCGCCTTGGTGTGCTTCTTCACGTCATCGACGCTGAACAGCCCCTGTTCCTGGATCGCTTTTACGATAGTGCCCTTGCACACGCCGTTGCAGCCGCAGACTTCGGCGCTGTCGGCCATGCTCATGGCCTTGTCCTGCCCTTGGTGGCCGACGTCGCCCAGCGCATTTTCGCCAAACATCAAGTGATCGCGAATCTCGCCAATCGCGTGGTTCTCACGGATCTGGCGGAAATACCAACCGCCGTCTGCGGTATCGCCGTACAGGCAGGCGCCGACCAGGATGTCATCCTTGATCACCAGTTTCTTGTACACCCCGCCGATGGGGTCGGAGAGGGTGATGGTCTCAGTACCTTCGCCGCCCATGAAGTCGCCTGCGGAGAACAGGTCAATGCCGGTGACTTTGAGCTTGGTGGAGGTGACAGAACCTTTATAGGTGGCGAAGCCCAACTGGGCGAGGTGGTTGGCGCACACCTTGGCCTGTTCGAACAGCGGCGCGACCAGGCCGTAGGCGATCCCACGGTGGCTGGCGCATTCACCGATGGCATAGATGCGCGGGTCGTAGGTTTGCATCGTGTCGTTGACCAGAATCCCTCGGTTGCAGGGGATGCCGGACTTTTCCGCCAGTTCGGTGTTGGGGCGGATACCGGCGGCCATGACCACCAGGTCGGCAGGGATGATGTCACCGTTCTTGAACTGCACCGAACCGACGCGGCCGTTGCCGGCGTCGTGCAGGGCCTGGGTCTGTTCGCACAGGCGAAACACCAGGCCGCGGCTTTCCAGCTCGGTTTGCAGCAGCTGGCCACTGGTCTTGTCCAGTTGCCGTTCCAGCAGCCATTCACCGATGTGCACCACGGTCACGTGCATGCCGCGCAGCATCAGGCCGTTGGCTGCTTCCAGGCCGAGCAGCCCGCCGCCGATGACCACCGCGTGCTTGTGGGTTTTGGCGGTGTCGATCATGGCCTGGGTGTCGGCAATGTCGCGGTAGCCGATCACGCCCTGCAAGGTGTTGCCAGGGATCGGCAGGATAAACGGCGTGGAGCCGGTGGCGATCAGCAGGCGATCGTATTCGGCTGCGGTGCCGTCTTCGGCGATGACGCGGCGCTTGACCCGATCGATCTGCACCACTTTGCGGTTGAGCAGCAGCTTGACGTGGTTGTCGAGGTACCAGTCCAGGTCGTTGAGTACGATCTCTTCGAAGGTCTGCTCGCCGGCCAGTACCGGTGAAAGCAGGATGCGGTTGTAGTTGGTGTGGGGCTCGGCGCCGAACACCGTGATGTCATACAGGTCGCTGCTGAGCTTGAGCAATTCTTCCAGGGTACGAACCCCGGCCATGCCGTTGCCGATCATCACCAGTTTGAGTTTTTTCATGTCGCTCTCCGACCAATCACGCGCAAACAAAAAAAGGCGTCCCCGCTAGTTACCTAGCGAGGACGCCTTTGTCCTGGTCCCGTTCTCTCGGGAAGCTCGATCCTTCGACGTTGAAGGCGCGGCTATATGTGGGTTGTTGGGCAAGCTGATGCAGCCGCTGTGCCAAGTGTCGATATCCCCGGTTTTATTGAGTTTTAAACCCATAGGGCCGCAGGATCTGCCCGTTAGTGGTGCAATAGCCAGAACAGCAGCACCAGATTGATCAGCAGCGAAGTGGTCGCCAGCGCTTGCCAGACCTTGAGCGGTTCACGCTCCAGCAAAGGGCGCGGGCGCACGCTCAGCTCGCGCCGGTCGGCCTGTTCCAGCACCAGCAGCCATTCTTCGGCGGTCTCATAGCGCTGCTGCGGTTGTGCGGCCACGGCGCGTTCCAGGCTTGCGGGCAACCAGTCCGGCACATCGGGACGGTAGCGGCTGGCGCTGACCGCGTGAGTGAAGCGCGGGCGTTGGAAGGCTTCGATCTCGCCGTAGGGATAGTGGCCGGTCAGCAGGTAATAGAGGGTGACGCCGACGCTGTACAAATCCTGCTGTGGGGTAGGACGTTCACCGTTGAACGACTCCGGCGCGATAAAACTCGGGGTGCCGGGCAGTGCGCCGGCAGGGTCTTGCGACAGCCCCGGGCAGTAGGCCAGGCCGAAATCCAGCACGCGCAGTTCGCCGTCGTCCCCCAGCAACAGGTTTTCCGGCTTGATATCGCGGTGCAGGATCTGCCGCCGGTGCAGCAGGCCGACCGCGCGCAGCAAGCGTTCGGCGATGGACTGCCATTGCGCCAGGGGCAACGGGCCCTGGCGCTTGAACAGTTCTGCGAGGGTTTGCCCCGGGTATTCGCGCATCACGTAGTACAAATGCTGGCGCTCACCGGCGGCATGCACTTCAGGGAACGCGCGGCCGGCGACCCGGCGCAGAAACCATTCTTCCGAGAGCAGGGCCTGGGCGGCGTCAGTGTCGTTGTCGCGGCTTGATGCCAGGGTTTTCAGCAGCCAGGGTCGCTGCTGATCATCCCGTACCCGATACAGCAACGATTGTCGGCTCTGCGCCAGCAGGCTGTGCACCTGCCAACCCTCAAAATGTTGCCCGGCCTTGAGCGGTGGCGGCAGCGGCCACTGCTGCAACTGCACCAGTGCGTCGCCCAGTGTGGCGGCGCCGAGGGCATCGATGCGCACCAGCAAGGCGCTGGCATTGTCCTGGCTTCCGGCCAAATGCGCGGCATTGACCAGGGTGTTGACCGCCAGGTCCAGGTCGGTCTGCTCGCGCAGAATCGCGCGGATGCTGTGGTCGCCCAACGTCGCCCAGACCCCGTCGCTGAGCAGCAGGAAGCATTCGCCTGCGCGCAGTTCGCCATCGAGAAAGTCCAGTACCAGGTGCTGGTCCAGGCCAAGGGCGCGCTTGAGCACATGCTGCATGCCCGGTTGGTCCCACACATGGTCTTCGCTGATGCGCTGCAGCTCGCCGTCCAGCCAGCGATAGGCGCGGCAATCGCCGACGTGGGCGAGGGTGAAACGCCGACCGCGAAAGACCAGGGCGCTGAGGGTGGTCAGCAGCGGCTGACCGCCGCCATTGGCTTGCAGCCAGCGGTTCTGCGCGACCAGTAAGCGTTCCAGCGCCTGGGCCACGCCCCAGGTCTGCGGCGTGGCGTAGTAGTCCAGGGCCAGCGCCTGCAAGGTCGAGCGCGCGGCCAGGCCACCATCGGCGCATTGGCTGACGCCGTCGGCCAATGCGCACAGGTAGCCTTTGCTCGCAGCCAGCTCCGCCCTGGGCGTGACCACCCGCAACGCGTCCTGGTTTTCTGCCCTGGGGCCAATCGCACTGGCCTGGGCGATGCTCAGTTGCAGGCTCATCAGACGCGGGCGGCGGTCACGGCGGCCGAACCCCAGGTGGTTCTCCAGCGGCGTTTGACGCCGTGCAGGCCAAACCAGGCCAGTACGCCGAGGCTGGCGAACAACCACAGGGCCAGCTGGTAACTACCGGTACTCTGTTTGATCGCGCCCATGCCGGCGGCCAGCGCAAAACCGCCGATGCCGCCGGCCATGCCGATCAAGCCGGTCATCACGCCGATCTCACTGCGAAAACGCTGGGGCACCAGCTGGAATACCGCGCCATTGCCGGCGCCGAGGCCGAGCATGGTGCAGACGAAAAGCGCCAGCGCGGCGTAAGAACTGGGCAGGTTGAAACCCACCGCCGCAATGCAGATCACGGCCACGCTGTACATGCCGAGCAGGGTCTTGATCCCGCCGAAACGGTCCGCCAGGGCGCCGCCCAGCGGGCGCATCAGGCTGCCGCCGAAGACACAGGCCGCGGTGTAGTAGCCGGCGGTCACCGGGCTCAGGCCGTACTGGTCGTTGAAGTAGCCGGGCAGGGCGCTGGCCAGGCCGATAAAGCCGCCAAAGGTCACGCTGTAGAAGAACATGAACCACCAACTGTCGCGATCACCCAGGGCCTTGAAATAATCGGCCATCGCCTTGGCTTTCGGGCGTTGCGGGGCATTGCGCGCGAGCCAGGCGAACACGATCAGGGTGAGAATCAGCGGAATCAAGGCGAAGCCGAATACATTGCTCCAGCCAAAGGCCGCCGCCAGTACCGGTGCCAGCAAGGCGGCAAACACGGTGCCGGAATTGCCGGCGCCGGCGATGCCCATGGCTTTGCCCTGGTGCTCGGCCGGATACCATTGCGAGGCCAGCGGCAGGGCGACGGCAAAAGAGGCACCGGCCATGCCCAGGAACATGCCCAGCAACAGGGCTTGCTCGTAGCTGTGAATGCCCAGTTTCCAGGCGCAGAACAACGCCACGATGACTATCACCTGGCCAATCAGCCCGGCGGTCTTGGGCGACAGCTTGTCGGCCAGCATGCCCATGAGAAAGCGCAGCACCGCGCCCGCCAGGATCGGCGTGGCGACGACCAGCCCGCGCTGTTGAGTGCTCAGGTGCAAGTCGGCGGCAATCTGTACCGCCAGGGGGCCCAGCAGGTACCAGACCATGAAACTCAGGTCGAAATACAGGAACGCGGCAAACAGGGTCGGGGTGTGCCCGGATTTCCAGAAGCTTGATTTCATCACGCACCTCAACGGTTGGGGGGGCTTGTCGGAAGACCTGGTGGCTCCATGCGCTGGGGCCGAAACGAAAAAAAACGCCGCCACCGGGTTCGCGAGGGCAAACCGGGTGTGCGACGTCTTTGTCGTTGATGGGGCAACCGCCGTTGGCTACCTGTAACGGTTCTTTAGCAAGAGCCGCGCCAGATCAGCCGAGCAATTCGCTCATGGCAATAATCTGTTCGGCCACCTGAATCAGTTTCTGCTGTCGGCTCATGGCCTGACGGCGCATGAGGGTGTAGGCCTCTTCCTCATTGCAGTCCTTCATTTTCATCAGCAGACCCTTGGCCAGCTCGATGCGCTTGCGTTCCGCCAACTGTTGATCGCGGGCGTGCAGCTGGGCACGCAGGGCCTGGTCGCTTTCAAAGCGCGCCATGGCCACCTCGAGGATCGGTTGCAGGCGCTGGGCCTGGATGCCTTCGACAATATAGGCACTGACCCCGGACTTGATCGCCTGGCGCATGACAGTCGGGTCATGTTCATCGGTGAACATCACGATAGGGCGGGGCTGGTCCCGGCTGACCAGCACCACTTGTTCCATCACATCGCGGCCGGGTGACTCGGTATCGATCAGGATCACGTCGGGGCGCACTGTTTCGACGCGTGCGGGCAAGTCGATGGTCAGGCCGGATTCATCGATCACCTCAAAGCCGGCCTCGGTCAGCGCGGCCTTGAGCCGGCCGACTTTGCGCGGGGTGTCGTTGATCAACAGGATTCGCAGCATGCTCGTGCTCCTAGCGCAGCGCTTGGCGGCTGGTGTCATCCGCCATGGCGTGCAGGCGGAAGCTGCGGGCATAGCCGGCGGGGTCGGAGCCGTCCCAGATCCTGCCGTCGATCAACTGGCTGCTGCGCATATCCTGGGCATGGGTCGGCACGCCCACGGCGCTGGCGGCCTGACGATACACATCCAATTGTTGCACCTGGCGGGCGACGGCCAGGTAATCGGGGTCTTCGCGCAGCAGGCCCCAACGGCGAAACTGGGTCATGAACCACATACCGTCGCACAGGTAAGGCAGGTTGACCGCGCCATCGGCGAAGAACCGCAGCGCATGCGGGTCCTGCCACTGGTTGCCCAGGCCATCTTCGTAGTGCCCCAGCAGTCGTGGCTCGATACAGTCCAGCGGTGCGTCGAGGTACTCGCGGGCGCTGAGCAGTTGGGCGGTGGAACGACGGTTTTGCGTGCTCGCTTCGATAAAGCGACTGGCCTCAAGAATCGCCATCACCAATACGCGCGCCGTATTGGGGTACTGGTCGACGAAGGCTTGGGTACAACCCAGGACTTTTTCCGGATGATTGGGCCAGATCGACTGGCTGGTCGCCAGGGTGAAGCCCTGGTTCTGCTTGACGGCGCTGGCGCACCAGGGTTCGCCGACACACAGGCCGTCGATGCGTCCCGCCTGCAGGTGCGCGACCATCTGCGGCGGGGGCACTACCACACTGTCCACGTCCCGCAGCGGGTGGATGCCCTGGCTCGCCAGCCAGTAATACAGCCACATGGCGTGGGTGCCTGTCGGAAAGGTCTGGGCGAAGGTGAGTTTTGTGCGGCTTTGGTGCACGTGGCGATCCAGCGCCTCAGGAGTGACCACGCCCTGCTGTTGCAGCCCACGGGACAGGTTGATGCTCTGTCCGTTTTGATTGAGCCCCATCAGCACCGCCATCGGGCTCGGCGCAACGCCGCCGATGCCCAGGTGCACGGCATAGATCAGGCCGTAGAGGCTATGGGCGGCGTCCAGCTCACCGCTGACCAGTTTGTCGCGCAAGTTGGCCCAGGACGATTGGCGCTTGAGGTTCAGTGTGAGGCCGTAGGGTTGCGCAAACCCCTGGGTGGCGGCGACCACCAGCGAGGCGCAATCAGTCAGGGCCATGAACCCCAGGTCCAGGCTGCTCTTTTCCGGGGCGTCACTGCCGTTTACCCAGGCGAGCGCTGGGTTCACCGGGCTGCCGTCGACCGAATCGTTCATCAACACCTACCTTTTCTCGCAAAAAAAAGCGTCGCGCCCTCGGATGGCGATACCGGCCATTACAGGGAAACGACGCCTTTGTCCGTAGGCCCGCACCGTCGCTGGCGCGCGCCCTGATAGAGAGTGCATAGCAAGGCACATGCCACGGGGCAGCCATCAGCTTTCCATCATGATTGAACCTCGCCCGCCTTTCAGTATGGCCGCTCTTTTGCGTCCTCCTCCCCAGGAAAAACCCACGGTGCATGCTGATTCCGCCATTCCGACCCGCCACCGCCTCGGCAGCATGCTGCTGTGGGTTGCGCTGTTGCTGGTCAGCCATGTGGCCCGGGGCGATCCGTATCAGGCCAGGGATGAGCGCCTGGACAGTTTTTTCACGGCGCTGTCGGTGCCGTTGGGGATGCCTGTGGTGGTCAGTCGGGAAGCGGCGCCCAAGCGTGTCAGCGGGACATTCGATTTTGACGCGCCGCAACAGGTCCTCGAAACGCTGGCCGGGCAGGAAGGCCTGATCTGGCACAGCGACGGGCAGGCCGTGTACCTCTACAACGCGAGCGAAGCCAGGACCTCTGCGGTGGCGCTGCGGTACATTTCGGTCAACCGGCTGCGCGGCATCATGCGCCGAACAGGCATGGATGAATCGCGCTATCCCTTGCGCGACAGCGGGGTGCGTACGTTCTACGTGTCCGGGCCGCCAAGCTACGTCAGCCAGGTGCTGCGGCTGGCGCAATTGACCGACCGGCAACGCAGTGAACTGCGTGTGGGGGCGCAGGCCTTTGGTGTGGTGCAGGTGTTCAATACCCACGTCGAGGATCGGCAGCATGGGACCGGCGCAAACAAGGTCACGGTGCCGGGCATGGCCTCCGTCATCCAAGGCCTGCTGGCCAGTGAGCAGAAGGGCCTGCTGGCGGACAAGAACCTGACGCTGATCGCTTATCCGGACACCAACAGCCTCCTGATCAAGGGCAAGCCTGCTCAGGTCAGCCTGATCGAAAAACTGGTGGATGAATTGGATGTGCCCAAGCAAGTCAATGAAATCTCGTCATGGCGTGTGGAAGCGGGTCGTGACGAATCGAAGCCCCCGGCCGGGCCGCCGCCGTTGACGGCCGCGCAATATGAACGTGTGCAACGTGCGTTTGTCAGGTCGGGCGGCGAGCGTTCTCCCTGAATAAAGGCGTTAGTCCATGTACCTGGAAATACTGCTGCAGGAGCAATTGATCAGCCGCAAGCGACTGGCTGCGTTTGCGCCGGGCAAAGTCTTGCCTTTGGCACCCGAAGTTATCCATTGCGTGGAGGTACGGGTCAATGGGCAACTGATGGCGGTGGGTGAGTTGGTGCAGTTGGAGGATCGATTAGGGGTGGAGCTGCATGAGGTGTATCAGGAGTGGCTGCCGTATTCCGGTTGAGGCGAATTGTCTTACAGCAAACCGCTGAAAGACGCTGATTGAATCGGGCTTTTCCTAACGTGATACGCGAGGGAGGTTTTTATAGTCATGGCATCGGGCAAGTGGGCCGTCACAGGAAGATTGGATTGAATGTCAGCAGTCGAACGTGCAGGTGCCTTATGGCGGTGGTGATTGAAGAATCGACAAAGTCCCTCGTTTTCGCTGATTGGACCTTGCATGACGATGGTCGGCTGACAGGCAGGGAAACCGACATTCAACTGCCGCCCAAAGAGGGCAGCGTGCTTCGATTGTTGCTGGCCTCCGGCGGTACGTTGATGACCAAGGACCGCCTGTTGGCGCTCGCCTGGCCCAGGGGCGAGGTGGCCGATGAGTCATTGACCCGTTGCATTTATGCCTTGCGCAAACACTTGAGCGCCGACAAGGGGTTTATCAAGACCGTGTATGGCAAGGGGTATCGTTTTACCTGCCCCGTGCAGGTAAAAGACGCTGAGCCGATGCGGGTGGTGCACACGTGCGCGGCATGCGGACAGATCAGCCATGTCTAAGCGGTGGGGCAGGGGCCTGATCCTCGGCCTGCTGCTGGGCAGCAACCAGGCCCTGGCCTACTGCTGGGATGAGGTGGCGCGTCGCTACGACTTCGAGCCGGAGTTGCTGCAGGCGATCGCGGCGGTGGAGTCGGGGTACCGGGCGCAGGCGATCAACGCGGTCAACGCCAATGGCACCCATGATATCGGCTTGATGCAAATCAACAGCAGTCACTTGCCTCGCTTGCTCGAGCTGGGCATCACCGAGGAACGGTTGCTGAACGAGCCGTGTCTGTCGGTGGAGGTTGGTGCCTCGATTCTTGCCGGGTTCGTCCAGCGTTTCGGCTACAACTGGACGGCGGTGGGTTCCTACAATGTGGGGCCGGGCGCCGGAGCGCAGCGTGATGCGTTGCGCCTGCGATACGCCGAAAAAGTCTGGGCGCGTTATGAGGCCTTGATGGCCCACCGTAATTGACGAGTCGGCGGCACGCCTCGCATGCTGCCCGTCTCCCCGGCTATAATCGCGCCACCTTTCGCCGCCATCCGAGTCTAGCCCGCCCATGTATACCCTGGCCCGCCAGCTGTTGTTCAAACTCTCCCCGGAAACCTCCCACGATCTGTCCCTGGACCTGATCGGCGCCGGTGGCCGCCTGGGGCTCAATGGCCTGGTATGCAAGGCTGCGGCGAAAGTTCCGGTGTCGGTGATGGGACTCGACTTTCCCAATCCGGTCGGGCTGGCTGCCGGTCTGGACAAGAACGGTGCGGCCATCGACGGGTTTGCGCAGTTGGGTTTCGGTTTTGTCGAGATCGGCACCGTGACGCCTCGTGCGCAACCGGGCAACCCCAAGCCGCGGATCTTCCGCCTGCCGGACGCCGAGGCGATCATCAACCGCATGGGGTTCAACAATCTGGGCGTGGACCATTTGTTGTCGCGGGTTCAGGCGGCGAAGTACAAGGGCATCCTCGGCATCAACATCGGCAAGAATGTCGACACGCCGGTGGAGCGCGCGGTGGACGATTACCTGATCTGCCTGGACAAAGTCTACGCCCACGCCAGCTACGTCACCGTCAACGTCAGTTCGCCCAATACCCCGGGTTTGCGCAGCCTGCAGTTCGGCGACTCGCTCAAGCAACTGCTCGAAGCGTTGCGCCAGCGCCAGGAAGACCTGGCGGTGCGTCACGGCAAGCGTGTGCCGTTGGCGATCAAGATCGCGCCCGATATGAGCGATGAAGAGACCGTGCTGGTGGCCCAGGCCCTGGTGGACGCGGGCATGGATGCGGTGATCGCGACCAACACCACCCTCAGTCGTGCGGGCGTCGAAGGCCTGGCCCACGGTGACGAGGCGGGCGGTTTGTCCGGCGCGCCGGTGCGGGACAAAAGCACCCATATCGTCAAGGTGCTGGCCGCCGAACTGGCGGGGCGCTTGCCGATCATTGCGGTGGGCGGAATCACCGAAGGCAGGCACGCGGCTGAAAAAATCGCGGCGGGCGCAAGCCTGGTGCAACTGTACTCGGGCTTTATCTACAAGGGCCCCGCGCTGATTCGCGAATCGGTGGACGCGATCGCCGCGTTGCGCTGAGCAATCGTCAGGCAATAAAAAGGGCTCCCTGAAGGAGCCCCTGGGCCGAAGCCCGCCGCCCGGATAGGACGTGCGTGGTTAAGTCGTTATCTATTCAAGTTGATGTGTCGGATTGTAAGTGCCCTGATTAGCCGACGGCGTGAAGTTCGTTGAGTCTGTGGATGCCCGCAGTGCCAGTCATACCGTCCCAGTTGTCGCCACGTCCTTCTCGCCAGCCATTGATCCAGGCTTGGCGTACCGACGGTAGAGTAAATGGGCAAAGCTCACGGGATTTTCCATGAACGCCATATTGATATCCGCGTAAAAATGCTCTTTCCAACGGATCACGCTTAAGTCTTCTCATAGGGTGTTTCCCTCACTTGTTGACTGTCTAGATATCCTTCGGCCTCGTCTGAGGCCGGGCAGAGTTTTTCTGCCGTTGGTGGGCTCGCTGCCGGCGTGGCGAGCCGATGTGTCGGCGTCGTTACGGCGCCAACCTGTGTTGAGTTCTAACCAATAGGTCACATGGATTCAATGATCGTTTTGTCATAAGCACGTAACGATAACGATGCTATAGCCATAAGCTGGGATGGCTTTTCGCCCCTTTTTTCAAGCAAAGCCAGCTATGATGTGCCCTGCGAAGGAAATGTGATTAATCCTTTGGTGAGAATGACCCCCTGTTGCAGTCGGTTATTATTCGACGAAGGGTCGGAATATTTCTTTTTGTTGCTTCAAATTCTTTTTCTGCACCGTCGATAAAGGCCCGAGGGCCCGGCAGACGGGGTGGAACGGCACATTCGTGCCACGCGAGCGCTCTTCAAGAAAAGTGCTTGATTGAAAACCGAGCCGGCGATGCGTCGCCCGTTCATTTATTGCTGAAAAGCCTGGAATGCCCCATGTCGGACCGTTTTGAACTCTTCCTCACCTGCCCCAAGGGCCTCGAAGGCCTGCTGATCGAGGAAGCCGTCGGGCTTGGCCTTGAGGAGGCCCGCGAGCACACCTCGGCCGTGCGCGGCATGGCCGACATGGAAACCGCCTACCGCCTGTGCCTCTGGTCGCGCCTGGCCAACCGGGTGCTGCTGGTCCTCAAGCGCTTCCCGATGAAGGACGCCGAGGACCTCTACCACGGCGTGCTGGATATCGAGTGGGCCGACCACATGGTCAGCGACGGCAGCCTGGCGGTGGAGTTCAGCGGTCACGGCTCGGGCATCGACAACACCCACTTCGGCGCGCTCAAGGTCAAGGATGCGATTGTCGACAAGCTGCGCACCCCGACCGGCGAACGTCCGTCCATCGACAAGATCAACCCGGACCTGCGCATCCACCTGCGCCTGGACCGTGGTGAAGCCATCCTGTCCCTCGACCTGTCCGGCCACAGCCTGCACCAGCGCGGCTACCGCTTGCAGCAGGGCGCCGCGCCGCTGAAGGAAAACCTCGCGGCGGCGATCCTGATTCGCGCCGGCTGGCCGCGCATTGCTGCCGAGGGCGGCGCATTGACCGACCCGATGTGCGGCGTCGGCACCTTCCTGGTTGAAGGCGCCATGATCGCCGCCGACATGGCCCCCAACCTCAATCGCGAACTGTGGGGCTTCACCACCTGGCTCGGGCACGTCCCGGCGCTGTGGAAGAAACTGCACGCCGAGGCCACTGAACGTGCCGCTGTCGGCATGAACAAAACCCCGCTGTGGGTGCGTGGCTACGAAGCCGATCCGCGCCTGATCCAGCCGGCCCGCAACAACATCGAGCGCGCAGGCCTGAGCCACTGGATCAAGGTGTACCAGGGCGAAGTCGGCACGTTCGAGCCGCGCCCGGACCAGAACCAGAAAGGCCTGGTGATCTGCAATCCGCCGTACGGCGAGCGTTTGGGTGATGAGGCCAGCCTGTTGTATCTCTACCAGAACCTCGGCGAGCGTCTGCGCCAGGCCTGCATGGGTTGGGAGGCGGCCGTGTTCACCGGCGCGCCGGACCTGGGCAAGCGCATGGGCATTCGCAGCCACAAACAGTATTCGTTCTGGAACGGCGCCTTGCCGTGCAAATTGTTGCTGATCAAGGTCAACCCCGATCAGTTCGTCACCGGCGAGCGCCGCACCCCGGAGCAGCGCCAGGCCGAGCGTGAGCAAGCGGCCTACGACCAGGCTCCGACCGAACCGGCAGAGCGTCAGTACAACAAGAACGGCAACCCGATCAAGCCGGCCCCGGCGCCGGTGGTCGAACAGGCGCGCCTGAGCGAAGGCGGGCAGATGTTCGCCAACCGCCTGCAGAAAAACCTCAAGCAGTTGGGCAAGTGGGCCAAGCGTGAGGGTGTGGATTGCTACCGTGTGTACGACGCCGACATGCCGGAATATTCCATGGCCATCGACCTGTATCACGATTGGGTGCATGTGCAGGAATATGCCGCGCCCAAGTCCATCGACCCGGAGAAGGCCTCGGCGCGCATGTTTGACGCGCTCGCGGCGATTCCCCAGGCGCTCAACGTCGACAAGAGCCGCGTGGTGGTCAAGCGTCGCGAGCGCCAGAGCGGCACCAAGCAATACGAGCGCCAAAGCGCCCAGGGCAAGTTCACCGAGGTCAGCGAAGGTGGCGTGAAGCTGTTGGTCAACCTCACCGATTACCTGGACACCGGCCTGTTCCTTGATCACCGGCCGATGCGCATGCGCATTCAGAAGGAAGCGGCGGGCAAGCGTTTCCTCAACCTGTATTGCTACACCGCTACCGCCAGTGTGCACGCAGCCAAGGGCGGCGCGCGCAGCACCACCAGTGTCGATTTGTCCAAGACCTACCTGGACTGGGCGCGGCGCAATTTTTCCCTCAACGGGTTTTCCGACAAGAACCGCCTGGAACAGGGTGACGTGATGGCGTGGCTGGAAGCCAGTCGTGACGAGTTCGATATGATTTTCATCGACCCGCCAACCTTTTCCAACTCCAAGCGCATGGAAGGCATCTTCGACGTCCAGCGTGACCACGTGCAGTTGCTCGACCTGGCCATGGCGCGCCTGGCGCCGGGGGGCGTGTTGTACTTCTCGAACAATTTCCGCAAGTTCCAGCTGGAAGACAACCTCAGCGAACGCTATGCGGTCGAGGAAATCAGCGACAAGACCATCGACCCGGATTTCGCGCGTAACGCGAAGATCCATCGGGCGTGGAAAATCAGCGCACGCTGAGTCGCCAATGTGGGGGGGGGCAAGCCCTAATGCCAGTCAGGTAGGAGCGAGCTTGCTCGCGAAAAACGTCAACGATAAAGCGTGCTTCCTGAATGAACGCGGTGCCTGTGAGTTTTTCGCGAGCAAGCTCGCTCCTACAGACGGTATTAGGGCAAACCCCTCCCACATTAAGCGTGCGCATTTTTTACACTGGTCAAACCCCCGACGGATGGCTATAACTTAACGTCCCGCCAAAGTGACACCCCGCACGCTGGCGCTGTGAGTGTTGCCTATGCCGATGCAAGCCGTACGCCCGAAAATCCTTGGTTTTATCAGTGAACAGGCATCGGCTTGGCTGGTGGCATTGGTGGTAATGGCAACGGGTGGCGCGCTGACCCTGGTCATCGCGTGGGCCGCTGCCGACCTGTATCAGCAACAGGTGCGCCAGCGCTTCCAGTTGCTGGTCAGCGAGCGCTACAGCCGGATTCAGGAACGCTTCGAAGACCAGGAGCTGCGCCTGGATAGCCTGCGGCGTTTTTTCGTCAATTCCGACGAGGTGTCCCGCGCCGAATTTGACGGTTTCGCCCAGTCCCTGTTGTTGCACGCGCGTGCCTATGCCTGGGCGCCGCGAGTGTCCGGGGATCAGCGCAGCCAGTTCGAGCAGACCATCTCGCGCCAGCGTGGCGCACCTTTCACCATCCGCGAATTGAATTCGGCAGGCGAGCTGGCGCCGGCGTCCGATCGCGATGAATACGTGCCGGTTTTATATAGCCAGACCCAGAGTCTGTTGGGCTCGCCAATGGGTTTTGACCTGCTTGCCCAACCCCTGCGGCGCGCGGTTGTCGAGCGCGCGCAAGCCAGCGGCCAGGCGGCGGTGTCCCAGCCCATGCAACTGGTGGGCCTGGAGCCGGCGTATGCCGCCGGGGTGCTGCTGGTAGCGCCGGTGCGCAAAACGGTCGATCCCCAGCCGTACGGCTATGTAATGGCGGTGATCAGCATGCGCCAGTTGGTGGCCGAGGGTTTGCCCAAGTCCAGCCGGGATAACCTGGTGATGCAGATCGTCGATACCTCCGACACTGAGCAACGGGTGCTGTATGCGTCGAGCAATGTGCCGGGCGACAGCGACCTTGTCGCTGCCCGACGACTTACCCTCGGTGACCACGTCTACGCGCTGAGCCTGCGCGCCAGCGAGGTATTCGACAAGGCCAACCATTCTTCGACCCACACCATATTGGTCATGGGCGTGCTGCTGAGTGCGCTGCTCGCGGCTCTGCTCTATGTGCTGGTCAGCCAACGCCAGCGGGCGCTGGCACTGGTGGAGCAGCGTACCGCGCAGTTGCGCCTGCGTGAACAGGAACTGCGCGGCGCGCACGGCCAATTGCGCAGTGTGCTGGACGCGGCAACGCACGTCGCAATCATTGCCACTGACTTGCGCGGAGTCATCAACATGTTCAATGCCGGCGCCGAACGGATGCTGGGATTCAAGAGCGAACACGTGGTGGGCCACCTGACGCTGGAAAGCCTGCACCTGGCCTCGGAGCTTGAGGCCCGCGCCACGCGTTTGAGCGCGGCGCTGGGCAAGCGTATTACGCCGAGCCAGGCGATGCTGGTGGAAAGCCCGGACAGGCAGCACGACGCCCGCGAGTGGACGCTGGTGCGTGAGGACGGCAGCCCTTTGACCGTGAATATGCTGGCCACAGTGTTGCTGGATGACCATGGCCTGTGGGTCGGGCACCTGGCCATTTACCTGGATGTCACTGAGCAGAAGCGCGCCTACGAGGCCTTGGCGGCGCGGGATCGCTTGCTGAAAAAACTCAGTGTCCATGTACCTGGCGGTATCTTCCAGTTCACGCTGGAGCCCCACGATCGCTGGCGCTTCATTTACACCAGCGAAGGCATGCGCGATATCTATGAAATCGAGCTTGGCGTGTTGCAGCAGGATGCGGGCAAAATCCTGGAGCGCATTCACCCCCAGGACCTCGAGCGGGTACGCGCGTCAATACGCTTGTCGGCGCTGCAATTGAGCCATTGGCGCGAAGAATATCGCGTGCAGTTGCCCCAGCGGGGCCTGCGCTGGATTCGTGGCGAAGCGACCCCGGAAGAATTACCCGGCGGCGGTACGTTGTGGCATGGCTATGTGTCGGATATTTCCGATCTAAAGCGCGTGGAAGACGAATTGCGCACGCTGTCCATCACCGACTCCCTGACCGGCATCCACAATCGCCGCTATTTCCAGGACCGCATGAAAGTCGAACTGCTGCGCCTGAACCGCACATCGGGAGCGCTGTCGGTGATCATGCTGGATATCGACCACTTCAAACGGATCAATGACCAGCACGGGCATGGTATCGGCGACGACGTATTGCGCGAGCTGTGCAAGCGAATCAGCCAGCGCCTGCGCCGCACCGACGTGTTCTGCCGGCTGGGCGGGGAAGAGTTCGTGGTGCTCTGCCCGCATACCGATAGCGCCCAGGCCTATTGCCTGGCGATGGAGTTGTGGCAGTCGTTGCGCAGCGTGCCGATGGCGCCGGTGGGCGTCGTCACCGCCAGCTTTGGGGTCGCCAGCTGGCGGATCGATGAAGGTATCGATGGGTTGCTGCTGCGCGCGGATTCGGCTGTCTATGTCGCCAAGCAGGCGGGCAGGGACCGGGTGGAACCCGCTCCCACAGACTGAACCGGTGCTCTAGAGCACCGGCGCGGCTGCCACTGCTTTCGGCTGGCGATACAGGTCAAGCAGCACCTGGTCCAGCACCGACGACGCGCCCCACGGCTTGGAATCGTTGAGAATCGCCACCACCGCCCAAGTGTTGCCATTGTTGTCGCGGCTGAACCCGGCGATGGCGCGCACGGTGTTCAAGGTGCCGGTCTTCACATGGGCTTCGCCGCGCATGGCGGTGGTCTTCAGGCGTTTACGCATGGTGCCGTCGGTGCCGGCGATCGGCAGAGAGCTGATGTATTCGGCGGCGTAGGGGCTTTTCCAAGCCGCTTGCAGCATGGCCGCCATCTCACGGGCGCTGACTCGTTCGGCGCGGGACAGGCCGGAACCATTCTCCATCACCAGGTGTGGCGCGGTAATGCCTTTTTTCGCCAGCCACTGACGCACCACGCGTTGCGCGGCCTTGGCATCGTCGCCATCGGCATCGTTGCGAAACTGCGCGCCCAGGCTCAGGAACAGTTGCTGGGCCATGGTGTTGTTACTGTATTTATTGATGTCGCGGATGATTTCCGCCAGGTCCGGCGAGAACGCACGGGCCAACACTTTGGCGTCCTTGGGCACCGGCGCCTGGATATCGCGGCCCTGGATGGTGCCGCCCAACTCCTTCCAGATCGCACGCACGGCGCCGGCGGTGTAGGTGGCATGGTCGAGCAGCGACAGGTAGGTCTGCGAACTGCAACCGTCCGCCAACTGGCCACTGACGGTCACGGTCACACTGCCATCGGCGGCGGTCACCGGGCTGTAGCGTACGTCGCCGGTGCATTGTTTGGCGTTGGACACTTTCACCTGATTGTCGATGCGAATGCTCGCAATCGGCGGCTCGACCGACACGATCACCCGCCCGGCATCATTGCGCGTCACGAAGCGCAGGGCCTTGAGGTTGACCAGCAGGGCATCGGGCTTGACCAGGAACGGCTTGTTCTCGTCGTTGCCGTCGTCATTGAACTCCGGCAATTGTGGCTGCTGGAAGAAGTTGCGATCCAGGACCAGGTCGCCGGTGACCTGTTGTACGCCGTTGGCGCGCAGGTCGCGCATCAACAGCCAGAGTTTCTCCATGTTCAGCTTGGGATCGCCGCCGCCCTTGAGATACAGGTTGCCGCGCAACACGCCGCCACTGAGTACGCCGTCGGTGTAGAACTCGGTTTTCCACTGATGGTTGGGGCCGAGCATTTCCAGGGCCGCGTAGGTCGTCACCAGTTTCATGGTGGAGGCCGGGTTCACCGAAACGTCGGCATTGAACACGGTCGGCGTACCAGGGCCGTTCAAGGGCAACATCACCAGGGACAGGGCGGTATTTTGCAGTTTGGCCTTCTGAAGGGCCTGGGCAACGCTGGGGGGCAGGGTGTTATTGACGGGGGCGGCGGTGGCATGCAGGGCCAATGGCAGAAGAACACCGGCGAGGAAAACAGAACGCAACGATTTGATCATAAAAAATAAGACCCTACTGCTGAGGAGGGTGAAAAAGGCGAGGGGTATACAAGAAAAATCCCTCATTGGTCATGAAAGTGTCGGCATTATGCCCCAAGCCGAGCTTACTTGTAGCTGAACGATAGCGGGTAATCCGGGTTTTTTTATCGGCCAAACGCCGCCCGTCCCAGAGAGTCGGGCAATTGCCGCCTTAAACTGCTAAAGTGCCGGCCGTTATTACTTAAGAGGATTGTTCCAATGGCGACTAACCGTTCCCAGCGTCTGCGCAAAAAACTGTGCGTTGATGAATTTCAAGAGCTGGGTTTCGAACTGAACCTGGACTTCAAAGAAGGCCTGAGTGAAGAAGCTATCGACGCTTTCCTCGAAGCATTCATCAAAGAAGCCATGGAAGCCAACGGTCTGGGTTATGTCGGCGGCGATGACTACGGTCTGGTTTGCCTGCAGAAGCGTGGCTCGGTCAACGAAGAGCAGCGTGCTGCCGTTGAAGCCTGGCTGAAAACCCGTTCCGAGCTGACCAAGGCTGAAGTCAGCCCGTTGCTGGACGTGTGGTATCCGGAAAAGCCGATCAACGCGGCCAAGTGATACTAAACAAAACGGCGACCTGAGGGTCGCCGTTTTTTTATGCCTTGCGCCCGTTCAGAATCAGCAGCGTCAACACTCCCGCCACAATCCCCCAGAACGCCGAACCAATGGAAAACAGCGTCAGGCCTGACGCGGTGACCATGAAGGTGATCAACGCCGCTTCCCGCTCCCGGGGCTCACTCATGGCGATGCTCAGGCCATTGATGATCGAGCCGAACAACGCCAGCGCCGCAATCGACAGCACCAGTTCCTTGGGCAACGCGGCGAAGAGCGCCGCCAATGTGGCGCCGAACACCCCGGCAATCCCGTAGAACACCCCGCACCAGACGGCTGCGGTGTAGCGCTTGTTGCGGTCTTCGTGAGCGTGCGGCCCGGTGCAGATCGCCGCGCTGATGGCCGCCAGGTTGATGCCGTGGGAGCCAAAGGGCGCCAGCACCAGCGAGGCAAGGCCGGTGCTGGTTATCAGTGGCGAGGCCGGCACGGTGTAGCCGTCGGCGCGCAGCACGGCGACCCCCGGCATGTTCTGCGAGGTCATCGCCACCACGAACAGCGGGATACCGATGCTGATGGTCGCCGCCAGCGAAAAGTGCGGTGTGGTCCATACCGGTGTTGCGACTTCCAGATGAAAACCGCTGAAATCCAGCAACCCCATCAAGCCCGACAGCAGGGTGCCGCTCACCAGTGCGGCCAGCACCGCATAACGCGGCGACAGGCGCTTGATGATCAGGTAAGTGAAAAACATCCCCAGCACCAGGCCGGTGCGATGCTGCGCGGCGACGAAGATTTCACTGCCGATCTTGAACAGAATCCCCGCCAGCAACGCCGCCGCCAGCGACGCGGGGATACGCTTGACGAGTTTTTCAAAGCTGCCGGTCAGCCCGCAGAGGGTCACCAGCACTGCGCAGGTGATGTAGGCACCGATGGCCTCGCCGTAACTGACGCCGCCCAGGCTCGTGATCAACAGCGCCGCGCCGGGTGTCGACCAGGCGATGGTGATCGGCGTGCGATAGCGCAGGGACAGGCCGATGCTGCACACCGCCATGCCGATGGAAATCGCCCAGATCCACGAGGAAATCTGCGCCGTGGTCAAACCGGCGGCCTGGCCGGCCTGGAACATCAGCACCAGCGAGCTGGTGTAGCCGGTCATCATCGCGATGAAACCGGCGACGATGGCCGAAGGTGAAGTGTCGGCCAGCGGGCGCAGCGGCGCTTGGGTGGCGTCGGTCATGAAAGGGTGTTCCTTTTACCTGACTTCGCACGCGGTAGGAGCGAGCTTGCTCGCGAAAATCGCCAACGATAACGCGGGCAATCAGATTAAACGCGGCGCCCTTGGATTCTTCGCGAGCAAGCTCGCTCCTACAGTGGGATGTCGTTCATGGGAAATCGTGGAATCAAGCCTAAACTCAAACGTAACGACCCATTGCAATACAGCCGGCGCCGCAAACAGCCGTACAGTGTGTTGGCGCATTGGGTTGTGTACAATGTGCCGTGTTTTCAGGCGATACTTGCCAGCGACTCCCTGTTGCCGTATTACCTTAAAGTTGTCGTATTACCGTTAATTCGCCGCCGTTCTCCCTACCCGAGTGCCCATGAACGAACAGTTGCAACCTCTCAAGAAACAACCGCGCGCCGGCAAGACCGGTCGCAGCGGAACCCAGGACGATATCGTCTACGCGCATATCTTCGAGGCGATCCTCGAACAACGCCTGGCACCTGGCACCAAATTGAGTGAAGAGGCACTGGGCGAAATCTTCGGCGTGAGCCGTACCATCATTCGCCGCGCGTTGTCGCGCCTGGCCCATGAGGGTGTGGTGTTGCTGCGGCCCAATCGTGGCGCGGTCGTCGCCAGCCCGAGCGTCGATGAAGCCCGCCAGGTGTTCATGGCGCGGCGTCTGGTGGAGCGGGCGATCACCGAGTTGGCGGTGCAGCACGCCACCGCCGAACAACTGGCCGAGTTGCGCCAGATGGTCAACGACGAACGCGACAGTTTCTCCCGTGGTGACCGTGGCGCCGGTATTCGCCTCTCCGGCGAATTTCACCTGAAGCTGGCCGAAGCGGCGAAGAATGCGCCGCTGATCAGCTTCCAGCGCAGCCTGGTGTCCCAGACCTCATTGATCATCGCCCAGTACGAAAGCGGCAACCGCTCGCACTGTTCCTACGATGAGCACACCCAGCTGATCGACGCGATCGAAGCCCGGGATGCGGTACTGGCGGTGGATTTGATGATGCATCACATGGATCACATCGACAGCAAGCTCAACCTCGATGAGGAAAGTGCATCGGATGATTTGCATGCGGTGTTCTCGCATCTGTTGCAGACCAAGAAGGCGGGGCGCTCTTCGGTAAAACTGTAATTTCCCTGATTCACCGGGGATAAAAATGTGGGAGGGGGCTTGCCCCCGATAGCAGTGTGTCAGTCAATGCATAGGTTGGCTGATCCACCGCAATCGGGGGCAAGCCCCCTCCCACATTGGTTTTTTGGTGCCTCTGAAATTAGCGTTGGTGCACCAGATTGCCGGCCGCGTAGGTCTGCAATACCGCCCGATCATCCCCCAGTGTCATCAGCACAAACAACGTCTCGGCAATGTTATTGGCCTGCTTCAAGCGGTAGCTGAGCAGCGGCGTGGCGTTGTAGTCCAGCACCAGGAAGTCCGCGTCCGTGCCCGGCTGCAAAGTGCCGATCCGGTCTTCCAGGCGCAACGCCCGCGCGCCGCCCAGGGTGGCCAGGTACAGCGACTTGAACGGGCTCAACCGCGCGCCCTGCAATTGCATGACCTTGTAGGCTTCATTCAGCGTTTGCAGCAGCGAGAAGCTGGTGCCGCCGCCCACGTCGGTGCCCAGGCCGACATTCAGTGTGTGCTTCTCGGCCATCGGCAGGTTGAACAGGCCACTGCCGAGGAACAGGTTCGACGTCGGGCAGAACGCCACGGCCGAGCCGGTCTGCGCCAGCCGGGCACACTCGTCGTCACACAGATGCACGCCGTGAGCAAACACCGAGCGTTCGCCCAGCAATTTGTAGTGGTCGTACACATCCAGATAGCCTTTGCGCTCCGGAAACAACTCCTTCACCCATTCGACTTCCTGCATGTTCTCACTGATGTGGGTCTGCATGTACAGGTCCGGGTACTCGCCCAGCAGTTGCCCGGCCAGCGTCAGTTGCTCCGGCGTGCTGGTCGGCGCAAAGCGCGGCGTGACGGCATAGTGCAGGCGGCCCTTGCCGTGCCAGCGCTCGATCAGCGCCTTGCTTTCCTGGTAGCCCGATTGCGGCGTGTCGGTCAGGTAGTCCGGCGCATTGCGATCCATCATCACCTTGCCGGCGATCATGCGCAGGTCGAGTTTTTCGGCCGCTTCAAAGAACGCGTTCACCGACTGCGGATGCACACTGCCGAACACCAGCGCGGTGGTGGTGCCGTTGCGCAGCAGTTCCTTGATGAAAATGTCCGCGACTTCCTCGGCGTGGGCCTTGTCGGCGAACTGGCTTTCACAGGGGAAGGTGTAGGTGTTGAGCCAGTCCAGCAACTGCTCGCCATAGGCGCCGACCATGCCGGTCTGCGGCAGGTGGATGTGGGTGTCGATCAGGCCGGGGGTGATCAATGCATCCTGGTAGTGAGTGATATCGATGTCAGCGGGCAACGTCGGCAGCAGGTCGCTGGCATGGCCGAGTGCACTGATCTGGCCGTTATCGATCACCAGCAGGCCGTCTTCGAAATATTCGTAGGACGCTTCAATGCCCACGATGGCAGGGTCGTCGATGCTGTGCAGGATGGCGGCGCGGTAGGCTTTGCGGGTCAAAGGCATGGTGATCTCAATTGATAGCTTGGCTGCGGCGTGACACCGGCAGCAATTTGGCAATGGGCTCGGCGCTGGCGGTGTGCTGGCCGAAATTGGCGTTATAGGTGGCGATGATTTCGCCGGCGATGGAGATGGCAATCTCCACCGGCAATTTGCCCTTCACCTCGGTGAGGCCCATGGGGCAGCGCATGCGTTGCAGTTGCGCGGCATCGAAGCCGCGATCGCGCAGGCGGTGTTCGAACTTGACGCGTTTGGTTTTCGAGCCGATCAGGCCGAAGTAGGCGAAGTCATTGCGCTTGAGCAGGGCGGCGGTGAGTTCCAGGTCCAGCGCGTGGTTGTGGGTCATGACGATGCAGTAACTGCCCGCCGGCAAGTCGGCGATTTCGTCGACCGGCTCTTCGCTGACGATTTTACGCACGCCTTGCGGGATGTTCCCCGGGAATTCCTGCTCACGGGCATCGATCCAGCGCACCCGGCACGGCAGGCTCGCCAGCAACGGCACCAGCGCACGCCCCACGTGGCCGGCACCGAATACCGCGATGTGCGCCTGCACCTGGCCCATCGGTTCGAACAGCAGCACGGTGACGCCACCACAGCACTGGCCCAGGCTCGCGCCGAGGCTGAAGCGCTCCAGGTGGGTGTTCTGCTGGCCACGGGCGAGCATCTCGCGGGCGATCTGCATCGCCTTGTATTCCAGGTGCCCGCCGCCGATGGTGTCGAAGGTCTGCGCGGCACTGATTACCATCTTCGAACCGGCGTTGCGCGGCGTGGAGCCGAGCTCTTCGATGATGGTCACCAGTACGCAGGGCTCGCCCTGGTTCTGCAGGTCGGCGAGGGCGCTGATCCAGTTGTTCATAGTCACCTCTTGTGGTGTCTGTCAGGCCGTCATCGGGGGCAAGCCCCCCTCCCACACTTGAAGGTATTCACAGTTCAAAATGTGGGAGGGGGCTTGCCCCCGATGGCAGCGCCTCGGTCTAGAGCGAAGCCAACTCGGTTTCGGTATCCACCGCCACAGCGGCGCTCAACTTGCGCATCTGCTCACACCCCCACAACACCCGCTCGGGCGTGGCCGGCGCGTCGATCTTCGGCTGCTGGCGATAGTCACCCAGGCTCGCCACCGCATCCTTGATCGCGCACCACGAAGCAATCCCGAGCATGAACGGCGGCTCGCCCACGGCCTTGGAATGGAACACAGTGTCTTCGGGGTTCTTGCGGTTTTCCACCAGCTTCACCCGCAGGTCCAGCGGCATGTCGGCCACCGCCGGGATCTTGTAGCTGGCCGGGCCATTGGTCATCAGCTTGCCCTTGTTGTTCCACACCAGCTCTTCCATGGTCAGCCAGCCCATGCCCTGGATGAACCCGCCTTCCACCTGGCCGATGTCGATGGCCGGGTTCAACGAGGCGCCCACGTCGTGGAGGATGTCGGTGCGCAGCATCTTGTATTCGCCGGTCAGGGTGTCGACGATCACCTCGCAGCAGGCCGCGCCGAAGGCGAAGTAATAGAAAGGCCGTCCGCGCGACTGGCTGCGGTCATAGAAAATCTTCGGGGTCTTGTAGAAGCCGGTGCTCGACAGCGAGACCTGGGCGAAATACGCCTGCTGGATCAGCGCCTCGAAGCTCAGGATCTGCTCACGCACGCGCACATGGCCGTTGCGAAATTCCACATCCGCTTCGCTGACGTCGTACTTGCGTGCGGCAAATTCCACCAGGCGCTGCTTGATGGTTTCGGCGGCGTTCTGGGCGGCCTTGCCGTTCAGGTCGGCACCGCTGGACGCCGCGGTTGGCGAGGTGTTCGGCACTTTGTCGGTGTTGGTCGCGGTGATCTGCACGCGGTCGATGTCGACTTGGAACACTTCGGCCACCACCTGGGCGACCTTGGTGTTCAGGCCCTGGCCCATTTCGGTTCCGCCATGGTTCAGGTGAATGCTGCCGTCGGTGTAGATATGAATGAGCGCGCCGGCCTGGTTGAGAAAGCTCGCGGTAAACGAGATGCCGAATTTGACCGGGGTCAGCGCCAGGCCCTTTTTCAGGATCGGGCTGTGGGCGTTGTACAGGCGAATCGCTTCGCGGCGCTCGGCGTATTGGCTGCTCGCCTCCAGCTCGGCGGTCATTTCTTCGAGCATGTTGTGCTCGACGGTCTGGTAGTAGTGGGTGACGTTGCGCTCGGTCTTGCCGTAGTAGTTGGCCTTGCGCACGGCCAGTGGGTCCAGCGCCAGATGGCGGGCGATGGCGTCCATCACTTCCTCGATGGCGACCATGCCCTGGGGGCCGCCGAAGCCACGATAAGCCGTGTTCGAAGCCGTATTGGTCTTGCAGCGATGGCCGTTGACTGTGGCATCGCCCAGGTAATACGCGTTATCGGCGTGGAACATCGCGCGGTCGACAATCGAGTTGGACAGGTCCGGCGAACAGCCGCAATTGCCGGCCAGCTCCAGGTTGATGCCGTTCAAACGGCCGTTGTCGTCAAAGCCCACGTCATATTCGATGTAGAAAGGGTGGCGCTTGCCGGTCATCAGCATGTCTTCGACCCGCGGCAGGCGCATCTTGGTCGGTTGCCCGGTGAGGCGTGCCACCACCGCGCACAGGCAGGCGGGGCTGGCGGCCTGGGTTTCCTTGCCGCCAAACCCGCCGCCCATGCGGCGCATGTCGACGACGATCTTGTTCATCGACACATCGAGCACTTCGGCCACCAGTTTCTGCACTTCGGTGGGGTTTTGCGTGGAGCAGTAGACGATCATGCCGCCGTCTTCGGTGGGCATTACCGAGGAAATCTGCGTCTCCAGGTAGAAATGCTCCTGGCCGCCGATATGCAGCGTGCCCTGGATACGGTGTTTCGCGCTCGCCAGCGCGCCGGCCGCATCACCGCGTTGATGGGTGTGGCTGTCGAGCACGAAGTGTTTGTTGCGAAACGCCTCGACCACATCCAGCACCGGCTCCAGGTCTTCGTATTCGATCACCGCCGCCATCGCGGCTTTACGCGCGGTCTCAAGATCGCGGGCGGCCACGGCCAGCACCACCTGGCCGACGAACTGCACGGTGTCGATGGCCAGCAACGGATCGCCGGGCATCAATGGGCCGATGTCCTTGAGGCCCGGTACGTCTTCGTGGGTAATCACGATGCGCACGCCGTCGAAGGCATAGCAGGGCGCGGTGTCGATGCTGAGGATTTTCGCGTGGGCGCGGTCGGACATGCGCGCATACAGGTGCAACTGGTTGGGAAATTCGAGGCGGTCGTCGATGTACTGCGCCTCGCCGCTGACATGCTTGGCGGCGCTGTCATGCTTGACGCTGCGGCCGACGCCGGAGGTCAGGTCCTGGGCGAACAGCTCGGCCAGTTCGGCCTGGGTTTTTACCACGGCGTGATGGTTAGACATAAGCGGTCACCCGAGTCTCGATGTGCGGCGTTTGCAGTTCGATGAAGTATTTGCGCAGCAGGTTCTGCGCGCTGAGCAGGCGGTATTCCTTGCTGGCGCGGAAGTCCGACAGCGGGGTGAAGTCCTCGGCCAGGGCGGCGCAGGCTTTTTCCACGGTAGCGGCGTTCCAGGTGGCGCCGACCAGTACCGTTTCGCAGTGCCTGGCGCGCTTGGGGGTAGCGGCCATGCCGCCGAAGGCGACGCGGGCCTCGCTGATCACACCGTTGTCGAGCTTCAGGTTGAAGGCGGCGCACACAGCGGAGATGTCATCGTCCAAACGCTTGGACACCTTGTAGGCGCGAAACAGTGAATGGCCCTTGTGCACGATGATCTTCTCGATGAATTCGCTGTCCTGGCGGGCAGTGACGCGGTAGTCGATAAAGTAGTCTTCCAGCGCCAGGGTACGGCGGGTCTGGCCCTTGCACAGCACAATCTGCGCACCGAGGGCGATCAGCAGCGGCGGTGAATCGCCGATGGGCGAGGCGTTGCCGATATTGCCGCCCAGGGTGCCCTGGTTGCGGATCTGCAGGGAGGCGAAGCGGTGCAGCAAGTCGCCAAAATCGGGGTATTCGTGGTGCAGCGCGGTGTAGCAGTCGGAGAGGGCGGTGGCGGCGCCGATTTCCAGGCGGTCATCGAAGGATTCGATGCGCTTCATCTCTTCGATATTGCCCACGTAGATCATCACCGGCAGGGTGCGATGGAACTGGGTGACTTCCAGCGCCAGGTCGGTGCCGCCGGCCAGCAGGCGGGCTTGCGGGTAGGCGTCGTAGAGATCGGCCAGGTCGGCGACCGTCAACGGCACCAGGCAGCGTTTATCGCCGCTGTTGAGTTCGCCGGTTTGCGTTGGTGCAATCGCCTTGAGCTGCGCGATGGTCTGGGCTTCACGGCTGTCGAACTGGTCCTGGGGCTTGTTGCAACAGGCCTGTTCGGCCGCCGCCAGAATCGGGCGGTAACCGGTGCAGCGGCACAGGTTGCCGGCCAGGGCTTCGTGGGCTTTCTGGCTGTCGGGCGCGTCGCTGTTCTTTTGCAGGGCAAACAACGACATCACGAAGCCCGGGGTGCAAAAGCCGCACTGCGAGCCGTGGCACTCGACCATCGCCTGCTGCACGCTGTGCAGTTGGCCCTGATGCTTGAGGTCTTCGACACTGATCAGTTGCTTGCCGTGCAACGACGAGACAAAGGTCAGGCACGAATTGAGGCTGCGATAACGGATCTGCTCAACGCCTTGATCGTTGCGGTGCAACTCGCCGACCACCACGGTGCACGCACCGCAGTCGCCGCTGGCGCAGCCTTCCTTGGTTCCGGATTTGCCCACATGCTCACGCAAATAGTTGAGCACGGTCAGGTTGGGGTCCAGGGCGTGCTCGCTACGGAGTTCCTGGTTAAGTAAAAACTGGATCACGGAAGGCCTCGCAGACTCATTATTGTTGTTAACCGCTTTGCGCCGAATCTAGTCATGTCTGACTTTTCGGTCAATGGTTTTCTGACCTAAGGGTCAAGAAAATCCGGTCACAACACATTCAATTATGGTCCAGTCTTCTGGAACCGTTGTTTTCAGGGGCTTATGGCGGTTCAGGCTTGCGTGTTTCATGCCAAATTCGCCACCGTGGGCGTAGCGCCATCAGCGGGCCAATGCGCTACACTGCCGCGCTTGTACCGATAGAAGATTTTGAAGGGAAAACATGACGTTCAAGGCGCCGGACAGTCTCGCCGAGCAAATCGCTCACCACCTCGCCGAACGTATCATTCGCGGCGATCTCAAGCCTGGGGAGCGGATCCAGGAACAGAAGGTCACGCTGGCGCTGAATGTCAGCCGTGGTTCCGTGCGCGAAGCCTTGCTGATCCTCGAACGCCGGCACCTGATCGCGATCCTGCCGCGCCGTGGCGCTCACGTCACCGAACTCACCGCACACAAGGTGCAGAGCCTGTGCACGTTGATGGGCGAGATGTACATCCTGCTTGGCAATGCAGTGGCCGAAGGCTGGCAGACCCAGGCCGACATGGCGCCATTCCTGCAAATCCAGCAGCGCCTGATGGCCAGCTACGAGCGCCAGGACATCCGCGCCTTTGTCGAAGAAAGCTTCAATGTGATGCGCGCCGCGTACCCCTTCGCCAACAATCCGTACCTGCAGGAAACCGTCGAGAACCTGCAGCCGGCGATGAACCGCGCCTATTACCTGGCCCTTGACCAGCGCAAGGCGGAAATGAGCGAGTACCTCGCGCTGTTCGAACAACTGCTCGCTGCCGTGCTGGCCCGCGACCTGGCGCAGATCCGCCTGGTGCTGTCGGCTTACTGCCAGCGCAGCAGCTCGCTGGTCATCGCAGCGTTGGCGGACGCCTAAACGTGCGGCTCAAGTGCATCAAACTGGCGGGGTTCAAATCCTTCGTCGACCCGACCACGGTGAACTTCCCCAGTAACATGGCGGCGGTGGTCGGGCCCAATGGCTGCGGCAAGTCGAATATTATCGACGCCGTGCGCTGGGTGATGGGCGAGAGTTCGGCGAAAAACCTGCGCGGCGAGTCGATGACCGACGTCATCTTCAACGGTTCCACCAGCCGCAAACCGGTGAGCCAGGCCAGCATCGAGCTGGTGTTCGACAACTCCGACGGCACCCTGGTCGGCGAGTACGCGGCCTACGCGGAAATCTCCATTCGCCGTAAAGTCACGCGCGACAGCCAGAACAGTTATTTCCTCAACGGCACCAAATGCCGTCGACGCGACATCACCGATATCTTCCTCGGCACAGGCCTGGGCCCGCGCAGTTACTCGATCATCGAGCAGGGCATGATCTCCAAGCTGATCGAAGCCAAGCCCGAAGACCTGCGCAACTTTATCGAGGAAGCGGCCGGCATCTCCAAATACAAGGAGCGCCGCCGCGAGACCGAAAACCGCATCCGCCGCACCCATGAAAACCTCGCCCGCCTGACCGACCTGCGCGAAGAGCTGGAGCGCCAGTTGGAGCGCCTGCACCGCCAGGCGCAGGCGGCCGAGAAGTATCAGGAATACAAGGCCGAAGAGCGCCAGCTCAAGGCACAACTGTCGGCCCTGCGCTGGCAGGCGCTGAACGACCAGGTCGGCCAGCGCGAAGCGATCATCGGCACCCAGGAAGTCAGCTTTGAAGCGCTGGTGGCCGAGCAGCGCAACGCCGACGCCAGCATCGAACGCCTGCGGGACGGGCACCATGAACTGTCCGAACGCTTCAATCTGGTGCAGGGCCGCTTCTATTCGGTGGGCGGTGATATTGCCCGGGTCGAACAGAGCATCCAGCACGGCCAGCAACGCCTGCGCCAGTTGCAGGACGATCTGAAGGAAGCCGAGCGCGCACGCCTGGAGACCGAATCGCACCTGGGCCACGACCGTACCTTGCTGCTGACCCTGGGCGAAGAGCTGGACATGCTCACCCCCGAGCAGGAAATCACCAGCGCCGCCGCCGAAGAAGCCGCCGCCGCCCTGGAAGAAGCCGAAACCGGCATGCACGGCTGGCAGGAACAGTGGGACACGTTCAACCTCAAATCCGCCGAACCGCGGCGCCAGGCCGAGGTGCAGCAGTCGCGTATCCAGCAACTGGAAACCAGCATGGAGCGCCTGGCTGAACGCCAGCGCCGCCTGCAGGAAGAGCGCGTGTTGCTCGCCGCCGACCCGGAAGACGCGGCGATCATGCAGTTGAGCGAGCAACTGGCCGAAAGCGAAATGACCCTCGAAGAGCTCGAGGCCAGCGAAACGCAGCAAGTGGAACGCCTCGAGCAATTGCGCCAGCAATTGCACACCGCGACCCAGGCGCAGCAACAGGCCCAGGGCGATCTGCAGCGCCTCAACGGGCGGCTGGCTTCATTGGAAGCCTTGCAGCAAGCCGCGCTGGACCCCGGCACCGGCACCGCCGAATGGCTGCGCGACCAGCACCTGGCCGAGCGCCCGCGCCTGGCCGAAGGCTTGAAGGTCGAGGCCGGTTGGGAGCTGGCGGTGGAAACCGTGCTGGGCGCCGATCTGCAAGCGGTGCTGGTGGATGATTTCGGCGGCTTCGACCTGGCCGGTTTCACCCAGGGCGACCTGCGCCTGCTCAGTCCCGCAGCCGATTGCACGCGGGTGCCGGGCAGCCTGCTGGACAAGGTCGAGGCGGCGATTGACCTGTCGCCGTGGTTGGGCCAGGTCAAACCGGTCGAATCACTGGAGCAGGCCCTGGCCCAACGCGGCCAGTTAGCGGCCGGCGAAAGCCTGATCAGTCGCGACGGCTATTGGGTCGGCCGCCACTTCCTGCGCGTGCGCCGTGCCAGTGAGGCCGAAAGCGGTGTATTGGCCCGTGGCCAGGAAATCGTCAACCTGAGCGCCGAGCGTGAAGAGCGCGAGGCCACCCTCGAAAGCCTGGAAACCGAACTGCAAACCCTGCGCGCCACCCAGCGCCAGCAAGAGACAGGCCGCGAACATCTGCGCCGTCTGTTACAGGACGAAGCGCGCCAGCAAGGCGAATTGAAAGCGCAACTGTCGGCGAGCAAAGCCAAGGTCGAGCAACTGACCCTGCGCCGCACCCGCCTTGACGAAGAAGTCGCCGAAATGGGCGAGCAGCGTGCCCTGGAGCACGAACAGATCGGCGAAGCGCGCCTGCTGTTGCAGGAAGCCCTCGACAGCATGGCCCTGGACACCGAGCAGCGCGAACTGCTGCTGGCCCAGCGCGACAGCCTGCGCGAACGCCTCGACCGCGTGCGCCAGGAAGCCCGCCAGCACAAGGACCACGCGCACCAACTGGCGGTGCGCCTCGGCTCGCTGCGCGCCCAGCACACGTCCACGGCCCAGGCCCTTGAGCGCCTGGAGATGCAATCGGAACGCCTCACCGAAAAGCGCGAGCAACTGAGCCTCAACCTGGAGGAGGGCGAAGCGCCGCTGGAAGAGCTGCGCCTCAAGCTTGAAGAGTTGCTCGACAAGCGCATGAGCGTCGACGAAGAACTCAAGACCGCGCAGATCGCCCTGGAGGACGCCGACCGCGAACTGCGCGAGGCTGAAAAGCGCCGGACCACGGCCGAACAGCAATCCCAGTTGATTCGCGGTCAGCTCGAACAACAGCGGATGGAGTGGCAAGCCCTGACCGTGCGCCGTAAGACCCTGCAGGACCAGTTGCTCGAAGACGGCTACGACCTGCACGGCGTACTCAACACGCTGACCGCCCAGGCCAACGAAAAAGACGCCGAGGAAGAACTTGAGCGCATTGCCGCGCGTATCCAGCGACTGGGCGCGATCAACCTCGCGGCCATCGATGAGTACCAGCAGCAGTCCGAGCGCAAACGTTATCTGGATGCCCAGAACGCCGACCTGGTCGAAGCGCTGGACACCCTGGAAAACGTGATCCGCAAGATCGACAAGGAAACCCGCAACCGCTTCAAGGATACCTTTGATCAGATTAATGGCGGTTTACAGGCGTTATTCCCAAAAGTTTTCGGTGGTGGCAGTGCCTACTTGGAACTGACGGGCGAAGATCTACTCGATACAGGGGTAACGATCATGGCGCGGCCACCGGGCAAGAAGAACAGCACCATCCATTTGTTGTCCGGCGGCGAAAAGGCCCTGACGGCCCTGGCCCTGGTATTTGCCATCTTCAAGCTGAACCCGGCGCCGTTCTGCATGCTCGACGAGGTCGATGCACCGCTGGATGACGCTAACGTTGGACGCTACGCTCGGCTGGTCAAGGAGATGTCCCAGACGGTGCAGTTCATCTATATCACCCACAACAAGATTGCCATGGAAATGGCCGATCAGTTGATGGGCGTGACGATGCATGAGCCGGGCTGTTCGCGTTTGGTCGCCGTCGATGTGGAAGAAGCGATGGCGATGGTGGAATCCTGAGGTCTGTCAGGAAGGAATTTTACAGCACGCTGTAGGATGGTTTACCGGTCTGGGAAAAGTGGCAAATGGACATATTTGCTCAAGGCATTTTGACAGACGGTGTAAAGTTATCTTTGGTCGTGCTAGTTTAATGTCAATTTTTCGTATGCGTGGGCAAAACGTCAGTCAGAACATAGAGTTGGCGCCACGTTTTAAAGCGGTTTGCACGGTGCTAAACCCCTTATTTTTCAGCATTTTTTATTAGAGGCACGGGATTACATGGAAATCGGTCTGCGCGAGTGGCTGATCGTCATCGGCATCATTGTCATTGCCGGTATTCTTTTTGATGGCTGGCGCCGCATGCGCGGTGGCAAGGGCAAGCTTAAATTTCGCCTGGACCGAAACCTGTCCAACTTACCTGACGACGACGGCAGCGCTGAGCTGCTGGGGCCGCCCCGTGTGCTGGATACCCACAAGGAACCGCAGCTGGACGAGCACGACTTGCCGTCGATGAGCGCGCCGGTGCGTGAGGCCCGCGAGCCGTCGTCCAAGCGTGGCAAGCGCGGCAGTGCCGGCGTGGCCGAGCCGCATCAGGGCGACCTGAACTTGGACGTCGACGAAGGCCCGAGCTTCAGCAGCCGCGACGATGATTTCCCGGATGAAAACGGCGGCAAGGCCCCATCGCGCCAATCGGTCAACGATCAGCCGGCCGCCGAAGAAGTGCTGGTAATCAGTGTGATCTGCCGCGATGCCGGTGGCTTCAAAGGCCCGGCCCTGTTGCAGAACATTCTTGAGAGCGGCCTGCGTTTTGGCGAGATGGATATTTTCCACCGTCACGAAAGCATGGCCGGCAACGGCGAAGTGCTGTTTTCCATGGCCAACGCGGTCAAGCCCGGCACCTTCGATCTGGACGACATCGACCTGTTCAGCACCCCGGCGGTCAGTTTCTTCCTCGGCCTGCCCGGCCCGCGTCACCCCAAGCAAGCGTTCGACGTGATGGTGGCCGCGGCCCGCAAGCTGTCCCAGGAACTCAACGGCGAGCTCAAGGACGACCAACGCAGCGTCCTCACCGCCCAGACCATCGAGCATTACCGTCAGCGCATCGTCGAGTTCGAGCGTCGCGCCCTGACACAAAAACGCTGAGGATTACGCCTCGGCGTTGTCGGATAGAATAAGCGCACTACCATTTGAGCAGCTTCGGCTGCTCTTTTGCTTTTTGAGAGAACACCATGACCGCCGCCCGTACCCGCATCCTCGAACTGCGCGCTGAACTGGATCAGCACAATTACCGTTACCACGTCCTTGATGAGCCGAGCATTCCGGACGTTGAGTACGACCGCCTGTTCCATGAGCTCAAAGCCCTGGAAGCCGAACATCCGGAACTGGTGACGCGTGATTCGCCGACACAGCGGGTCGGCAGCGCGGCGTTGTCGGCGTTTACTCAAGTCAGGCATGAAATCCCGATGCTCAGCCTCGGTAACGCCTTCGATGAATCGACCATGCTGGAATTCGATCGCCGTGTGACCGAGGGCCTGGATCTGCCGGCCGGGGACTTGTTCGCCAGTGTCGAATACAGTTGCGAGCCGAAGCTGGATGGCCTGGCGGTCAGCCTGTTGTATCAGGATGGCGAACTGGTGCGCGGCGCCACTCGTGGCGACGGGACCACCGGCGAAGACATCAGCGTCAATGTGCGCACCGTGCGCAACATCCCGTTGAAGCTGCACGGCAGCGGCTGGCCGGCCACCCTGGAAGTGCGCGGTGAAGTGTTCATGTCCAAGGCCGGTTTCGAGCGCCTGAACGCCTCGCAACTGGAAGTCGGCGGCAAGACCTTCGCCAACCCGCGCAATGCGGCGGCCGGCAGCCTGCGCCAGCTGGATTCGAAGATCACCGCCAGCCGCCCGCTGGAATTCTGCTGCTATGGCATCGGCCAGGTGACGGCGGACATCAGTGACACCCATATCGGCAACCTCAAGCAGTTGCAAAAGTGGGGCATGCCGATCAGTCATGAACTGAAACTGGCCAAGGGCATTCAGGAATGCCTGGACTACTACCGCGACATCGGCGAGCGGCGCAACAGCCTGTCGTACGAGATCGACGGGGTGGTGTTCAAGGTCAACAGTATTGCCGCCCAGCGGGAACTGGGCTTCCGCGCCCGTGAGCCGCGCTGGGCCATTGCGCATAAATTCCCGGCCATGGAAGAACTGACCGAGTTGCTCGACGTGGAATTCCAGGTCGGTCGTACCGGCGCCGTCACGCCCGTGGCGCGGTTGAAACCGGTCAAGGTCGCCGGGGTGACCGTGTCCAACGCCACCCTGCACAACATGGACGAAGTGGCGCGCCTGGGCCTGATGATCGGCGACACGGTGATCATCCGCCGCGCCGGGGATGTGATCCCGCAGGTGGTCTCGGTGGTTACCGAGCGTCGTCCTGAACATGCCCGTGCGGTGCAGATCCCCGAAAGTTGCCCGGTGTGCGGCTCCCACGTGGAACGCACGCAACTGGTCAAGCGCAGCAAGGGCAAGGAAACCGTCAGCGAGGGCGCGGTATACCGCTGCGTCGGGCGGCTGGCCTGTGGCGCGCAGCTCAAGCAGGCGATCATTCATTTCGTCTCGCGCCGCGCCATGGACATTGACGGCCTGGGCGACAAGACCATCGAACAACTGGTGGATGAAAAACTCATCGGCTCGCCGGCCGACCTCTACAAACTCAAGTACGAGCAGATCATCGACCTGGAAGGCTTTGCCGATATTTCCAGCAAAAAGCTGATCGCCGCCATCGAAAACAGCAAGACGCCGACCCTGGCGCGGTTTATCTACGCCCTGGGCATTCCCGATGTGGGCGAGGAGACCGCTAAGGTGCTGGCGCGCTCCCTGGCGTCCCTGGAGCGGGTGCAGAAGGCCTTGCCGGAAGTGCTGACGTACTTGCCGGACGTGGGCCTGGAAGTGGCGCACGAAATCCACAGCTTCTTTGAAGACAGCCATAACCAGGAGGTGATTGGCGCGCTGCTGTCGCCCGATGAATGCGCCCTGCAATTGCAGGAGCAGGGCGACCTGAGCGCCGAGTTCGCCGCCAGCACCACCCTGGGCGGCCTGCTCGACAAGCTGCACGTGCCCTCCGTGGGGCCGGGCGCGGCGCAGAAACTGGCGGACAAGTTCGGCAGCCTCGAAGGCGTGATCAAGGCCGACTGGCTGGACATGCGCCAGGCCCTGCCCGAGAAGCAGGCCAAGGCTGTGCGCGACTTTTTTGATAGCGAAGACAACGCCAACCGCGCCCTGGCCATCGAGCAGCAGCTCAAGGACTTCGGCATGCACTGGCAGAGCGAGAAAAAGGTCGTCGAAGGCCTGCCGGAAGCCGGACACACCTGGGTGCTCACCGGCTCCCTGGAGTTGATGAGCCGCGACGTGGCCAAGGACAAACTCGAAAGCCTGGGCGCCAAGGTGGCCGGTTCCGTTTCGGCCAAGACCCACTGCGTGGTGGCCGGGCCGGGCGCCGGTTCCAAATTGGCCAAGGCCAGCGAACTGGGGCTCAAAGTGCTCGACGAAGAGGCGTTCGTCGCTTTCCTCGCCAAGCACAACATTCCCGTCTGACGATCGTTCCCACGCTCCGCGTGGGAATGCTGCCCTGGACGCTCCGCGTCCGCTCTTCCAAGGCATGACGCAGAGCGTCAACGCATGCATGCCCACACGGAATGTGGGAACGATCCTGCGAGGGAAATGATCTAGTCTCAGTCACCCCTGGGAGAGATCGCCATGTTTCGCTACTTCGAGCAACTCAGCACGCGCATCGCCGCACCGTTCATGGCCGAATCCTCGCGTAACAGCAAGGTATGGCAATGCCGCTGCGGCCAGTCCTTGTTCTTTCGCAACAGCCAGTGCCTGGCCTGCTCGGCGCTGCTGGGCTACCACCCACAGCAAAGCCGCTTGTCTTCACTGCAACCAGGTCCGGTGGCTGACACCTGGCTGCTGGACGCCGACCTCGACGCAGGAGCCTTTCGCCGCTGCGCCAACCTCCAGACCCCGGCGGCCTGTAACTGGCTGATTCCGGCGCACAGCACCTCGGCCCTGTGCGTAGCGTGCAGCCTGAACCGCACCATTCCGGATTTGTCCATCGCGGAAAATCCCGAGCGCTGGCGCAAGGTGGAAACCGCCAAGCGCCGACTGGTGGCCCAACTGATCAGCCTGGGCCTGCAGGTGGTGCCCAAAAGCGTCAACGAAGACACCGGCCTGGCGTTCGACTTCGTCGGCATCGACCTGCAAGGCAATGCGCCCACGACCGGTCACGCCAACGGCCTGATCACCCTCGACATCAAGGAAGCCGACGACGCCCATCGTGAAAAGGTTCGCGTACAGATGCACGAGCCCTATCGCACCTTGCTCGGTCACTTCCGCCATGAGGTCGGCCACTATTACTGGGACCGCCTGATCGCCAACAGCCACTGGCTCGAGCCGTTTCGCAACCTGTTCGGCGACGAACGCGCCAGTTACGCCGACGCGCTCGATCAGCACTACCAGAACGGCCCACGCCCGGACTGGCAGCAAACCTGCGTCAGCGCCTACGCCACCATGCACCCCTGGGAAGATTGGGCCGAGACCTGGGCGCACTACCTGCACATGATGGACGCGGTCGACACCGCCCTGGGGTTTGGCATGAGCGCTCGGGAGATGGACCTCGATTACCAGCCGTTTCCCCTGACCACCCTGTACGACCCCGAACACCCTGGTGGAGCGGCATTCCTCTCCTTCGTCAACGCCTGGATCGAACTGGCCGGCATGCTCAACGAACTGTCCCGCGCCATGGGCCAGCCGGATTTCTACCCCTTCGTGCTGCCGCCGGCGGTGATAGCCAAGTTGCACTTTATCCACCTGGTCATCCAGGAAGAGGGCGGCAGGGCCGATGAGGTCCTGCAGGCACAATGATGAAAAAAATGTGGGAGGGGGCAAGCCCCAATGCCAGTCTGTAGGAGCGAGCAAGCTCGCGAAAAACTCACAGGCACCGCGTTAATTCAGAAAGCACGCGTTATCGTTGACGTTTTTCGCGAGCAAGCTCGCTCCTACAGAGTGGCTGGGAGAGCGTCATCATTGAAGGCCATGGCAAGTACTTGAAGCTTCTCATTTTTTACGGTTGTAACTTCCGATCAGATCGGTACAATGGCCCCGCTTGCCGAGAGGCCAGCGTCGTTATGGTGACCCCATCGGTCCCCCCGCAACGATTACCCGTGAACCTGGTCAGAGCCGGAAGGCAGCAGCCACAGCGGGAACATTGTGTGCCGGGGTGTGGCTGGTGGGGTTGCCTCCATAACGCTCCCTTCTGTAATACCCTCCCAAAAAATCTCAGTTATTCAGCCAGTCATCTGTGACGCTTATTGCGCAGTGCATGACGACCCTTCCACGACTGGTGGCATACTCCCAAGCGTCTCTCTCCTGGCCATGAGGCTGTATGCACTCGGAACATTTTGATTTATCCAGCCCCGTGTTCTTGCCGATCACCGATGAAACCTGTGCGGGTTTGTTGGGTTCTGACGGTGCGGGTGCGCTGCTGGCCCTGAGTGAACCGGAGTTGGCCGCTGTGTTGGTTATCCAGAATCTGGCGCAAATGCCGGAACACGAGTTGAGTGCAGTGGGCGCTGAAAGGGTGCTGGCCAAACTCATTGGCTGGGCGGCGCAGGGCAGGCATTCGGCTGCCGTGAGCTTGCTGTCGGAGGCACAACGGTTGTTTGACCCGCGCAAGCTTTACTTCGGCCTCAATGTGGTCAAGAGCCTGAAGTTGCGTTTTCTGTTAGCGGATGAAGTCCAGGCGCGAGAGTATTTATTGCCCGACGGCCAATGGGACGTCGAGTACAAAGTCCGTCACCTCAAGACCAACAATCCCTTCCGCCAGCAGATGGTCACGCCCAGGCACCGCGAGCGCTGGTTGAGCGCCGAGCAGGACAAACTGGTCCGCACCTTTCGCGCCAACCTGAACGAAGACCTGCACGTGCAAGGGTACGCCGGCATTGGCAAGAGTCACCTGCTGGTGGCGCTGATGGAGCATCTGCGCCCCGAAAAGACCTTGTTGCTGGCACGTACACCGGCAAAACTGGAAACCCTGCGCGCGCGCATGGTGGGCGTGCGGGAGAGAAAGGCCGGGCAAACCTTCCACGGGTTTGCCCACGTCTTGTTACATGGCCCAAGGTCACAGCCGTTGGCTACCCAAGGGCGTGTCCCGAGCAAGCAGGCACTGGCGCAGGAATTGAACATCTTCGGTTTTCGTCATCTGGAAGGGCAGGCGCTGCTGGATGTCTGCCTCAAGGTGCTTGAAAACTACTGCGGCTCACGGGACTACAGCCTGTCGGCCAAACATCTGCCGCACTTCAAGCAAGCGCTGTCCAGCGTTGATGCCAAGGTACTGGTCGAATACTCCAGCCGGTTATGGCGCTACCTTGAGGCGAATCCGGCCTGGAGCGCTCACTCCGGGTTTGAAGCGTTGTTGATGATCAAGCGCGCCAGCCTCGCCGGCAGTGTGGTGCCTGAGCGCTATACCCATGTATTGATTGATGAGAGCCAGGACATTCCAGCGCCCTTGCTGCAAATCATCGAGCGCGGGCGCCAGGTGCTGATCACCCTGGGCGACGAGTATCAGCAGGCCAGTGGGGTGCTGGTCAAGCGCGCCCGCGAGGTTCGCCATACGGATGTGAGCTATAGCGTACGCTCCGGGCGCAATGTCGAGCGCCTGGTCAATCCGCTGATCAGCCAGCACTCGCAGAAAAGCAAGGTGCTCTTCGAGGGCGCACGGGATGCGGACGTCGGTATCGAGCTGTATCCCCAGGGCTTTGTGCCGCCGCCAGGTTGCGTGGTGCTGACCGCGTCCTGCTGGGACACCATGAAGTGGCTCATTCAACTGAGCGAAGAGCGTTGTGCCTGTGCGTTTGCCAGCAGCGAGGCGCAGCAGGATCTCAACTATTTCATGGACACCGTCATCGCGCTGTTCAAGCCGCAATTCTATGGCAGCGATTACGGCGATCGTGGTCCCCATCCGTTTTTCAGCGATATGGCCGACTGGCAGCAGGTGCGCGACGCGTGCCGGTTCGATGAGGCGTTCCTGTGGGTCGAGGAACAACTGGAAAAAGGCTTTAACGTGGCCGACGTGACACGCTTGAACAGGCTCAGCGGCCACCCCGGCGAGCGCTGTTTATTGATGTTGGCGCAAGACGCCGGCGGCATGGAGTTTGAACGGGTCCTGCTCACGCCCGAGTTGCTCACCAATGTGAAGTTCCAGGACGCGTATGCGTTCGATCAGCGCTTGTGCGCGGTGTACATCGCGATTTCCCGCGCCACCGTGCAGCTTTATCTGCCCTATGACGTGGTCGAGTGGATCGACTACCACCAGTATCAGAAGACCCGCGATGTGCATGGCTACTGAGTGATTTATTCTGGCTGATTCACAACTTTCGAAAGCCTCTCTGGACAACCCCCAGGCACCTTGTTAGCTTGCGCCGGTCACTTGTTTCAGAGTACGACAAGGGCGTGGACTTGATATCGAAGCGCAGTCGCTTCTTTAACGCACAAGGATGTCCGTCATGAAAAGCCTGCAAGGGTTGCCTCGTCTTATCAGCGCCTCGGTCGGTACGCCCGGTAAAGCCCGCAACTTGCCTGCCGATGTTCAGTGCATCCAGTATCTATTCAACCTGATCATTCCCAAGCTGGGTTTCGCCCTGCCCGAAAACGGCAAATGCGATGGCCAACTGGTGCAGTGCATCAGCCAATACCAGTTCCGTCATCTCAAGTACGCCCACCCCGATGGCGTGATCGACCCTACCGGTCGTACCTTCAACAGCCTGATCGAAGAGGCGTTGAAGGTGCCGGTGACGGCCTTCCCGACGATGCGCATTCCGAGTTTTCTCAACGCCTTTGGCAATAACAATGCCGATGCGGTGCAGGCCACCGTCAATGTCTACCTGAACCAGGTGCGTGCGGTGATCGAGGCCGAACGGCGTAACCGGCAGTTGATGATGCAGTCCACCTGCGATGGCGGCATGACGCTCAGCGATACGGATTTTCAGAACGCCGCCAAGCAATTGGGTAACGGCATCTCGGTGAATGTCATCAAGGCGTTCGCCACGATCGAGTCGGGCGGGAAGGTCGGTTTCGGGCCAGCGAAGTTGCCGATCATCGCCTTCGAAGGCCATCACTTTCGCAAGTACACCAAGCACATTTACGACCAGTCGCACCCGCTGCTGTCGTACATCTACAAGAAAAAAGCCGGCCCGCAGTGGCAGGCCAACAACAAGGACCAGGTCAAGGCCTGGGAAACCATGGCCACGGCGTTTGCCCTGGACCAGGAAGCGGCGTTGCTGTCGGCCTCGTGGGGCATGTTCCAGATCATGGGGTTCAATTTCGCGTCTTGCGGATTCAAGACCGTGTTCGAGTTCGTGGCGGCCTTGAAGATCAATGCCGGCAATCAGCTCAAGGCCTATCTGAGCCTGTGCGGCAAAAATACCGCGTTGATGACGGCCATGAAAAACAAGGACTTTACCGCCATGGCGCGCAACTATAACGGTGAGGACTACGGCAACTACGACGTGCTGATGAAGCAGGCCTACGACGTACTGGAAGGGAAGAAATAAGATGATGCGTTTACTGGCGATGGGTGTGTTGTCGTTATGCGTCGTGGTGCCCGTGTTTGCAGGGCCTGCCGCGTTGCAGTCGGGCAAGTACGAAGGGCTGATGCTGGCGGTGACGCCGCAGCAGCAGGTGGAGGGGTTCTACTCGGAAGCGATGGGCGAGGGCGTGACGCGCGGGTGCAGCTTCTTTCTGCAAGGTAAGCCCGAAGCGCTGACCACCTGGCGCGAGGCGGCTTATCCCGGCAGCGTAGCGGCAGCAGCCGACGGCGTGACCCTGACCGTGGAGCAAGGTCGCCAGCATCCAGGTTGCATCAACGTGTTGATGCCGGACATCGCGACGGGCCTGGCGTTGAGCCAGACCGCGCGGAAAAAATGGATAGGCCTGGTGACGGTATCGGCGGAGAAGGCTTACCTGTTGAAAACGCCGGGCGCCAAAGCGACAAAGCGGCCCTACATCGTCAAATATGATGTGGTGGGTGTACTGGCGTTCAAGGACGGCTGGGCGCAGGTGGAATTTATCAATGCTGGCGAGCGTTCGTTCACCGGTTGGATCAGTCGGGACCAGTACGCACGGTTGACTGCACCGAAGATCTAAAAAAAGTGGGAGGGGGCAAGCCCTAATGCCAGTCTGTAGGAGCGAGCTTGCTCGCGAAAAACGTCAACGATAACGCTTGCTTCCTGAATGAACGCGGTGCCTGTGAGTTTTTCGCGAGCAAGAGCTAGGCGCCCCCCTCGCTCCTACAAAGAGCCTTAACTGACTGGCATTGGGGCTTGACCCTCCCAAATTTTGGACTGTGTCAGCCGAAGGTTTCGCGCAGCAGTCCGGCGAACGCGTCCCGTGCCAGGTGCCGCTGGGTGTCCGTGTGCCAGAACAGCAGGTTGTCCACGGGCGCCAGCGCTTCAAAGCGATAGGACGCCAACGGGTTGGACTGCTCATAGCGCGCCAGAATGCCCTCGGGCGCCAACGCCACGCCAATCCCCGCGCTGACGCAACCGATGATCGTGCCCCAACTGGCATAGCTGGCAATCGCCGGCTTGAAGTCCTGAGGCTTGAGCCAGTTTTCCAGGGCGGCGCGGTAGGGGCAGCCGGGCGGCCACACCAATAATGTGCGGCCGGCCAGGTCTGCGGCGCCGGTGATGGGGGCGCTCGACGCGCTGGCGATCAATACCAGGCGTTCGCTGTAAACCACGCTGTGTTCCAGCTTCGGGTGTTTGCCACTGGCGGCTACCAGCGCCACATCGAGGCGATGGTGCTGCAGGTCGTCCAGCAACTGCGCCCAGGCGCCGGTGACCAGTTCCAGGCTGACCTCAGGGTAGCGCCGGTGGTACTCGGCCAGCAGCGGCGGCAGGCGCCCGCTGGCGCTGGACTCCACCGCGCCGATGCGCAGCGTGCCGCGAGGTGTCGCCGTGGCATCCAGCGCACGTTTGGACTCCTCCACCAGCGCCAGGATGCGCTCGCAATAATCCAGGAAAATCTCCCCGGCGGCGCTGATCGCCAGCCCGCGTCCGGCACGAATGAACAAGGGCGTGCCCAACTCGCTTTCCAGCTGCTTGATGCGCGTGGTGATGTTGGAGGGCACGCAGTGCAATTGCAGGGCGGCCTGCGCCACGCTGCCGGTTTGCGCCACGGCTCGCACCATTTTCAGTTGGGCCAGTTCCATTGCTCAGTTCCAGTGATCTCAGAATTCAGAAACGCTTAATTGTGCTGCGCCTGGCGCGGGCCAAGACTGATGGCATTCCTTTCCTGTGCCCGGATGCCGTCGATGAATGCCCCATCTCCTGTGAAGCTTACGCTAGTCGTTGCCGTCGTGATTCTCTGTTGGGCGTATTCGCCGATTGGCGTGCACATCGGCTTGCACAGCTACAGCCCTGGGCAACTGGCGTTGCTGCGCTTCCTGATCGCCTCGCTGTTCATGGGCGCGGTGGCGCTGGTGGCGGGCATTGGCCGGCCGCGCCTGCGGGATTTGCCGTGGCTGCTGGTGCTGGGTTTTTTCGGGGTGTTCCTGCACCACACCTGCCTCAATAGCGGCCAGCAGTGGGTGACCGCGTCGGCGTCCAGCGTGCTGGCGCAGTCGGCACCGCTGTTCAGCGTGTTGATTGCGTTTTTCTGCCTGAAAGAGCGGGTCAGTGCCTGGCGCTGGGGGTGTGTGCTGTTGGGCTTGTGGGGTGTGCTGGTGGTGGTCCGGGGCGATCATGGCATGGCCGAGATGGACCCACGCGGTTTGCTGATCCTGCTGGCGGCCCTGTCCTGGAGCGTGTATTTCGCTGTCCTGCGACATTACGCTTACCGCTACAGCCCGCTGACGCTGGCCTGCTATATGGTCTGGTCCGGCACCTTGATGCTGTGCGTGAACCTGCCAGGTCTGCCCGCTGCAGTGGCACGGGCACCGCTGCCGGACAACATGGCGGTGCTGGTGCTCGGTATTTTTCCCAGTGCCCTGGCCTACCTGGCCTGGGGCTACGTGCTCAAGCACGTTGAAGTCAGCCGCGCCTCGGTGGCGATGTACCTGATCCCACCCGTAGCGATGATCATGGCGGCGATGCTGCTGGGCGAGCGCATGACCCTGCAGGTGCTGCTGGGCGGGCTGATGGTGCTGGCCAGTGTCGCAGCTATCGGCCTGGAGGCGCGCTGGGCGCGTTCTTTGCGGCGTACAGCCGGTGCAGGATCAGGCCTCTGAGGAGCGCTTAGTCAGATAAGACGAGCGTGCCGGATGCAATTTCCCCCTTGCTCCGCTAGCATTACCGCCTCCCGCTTCCCAGTTGCGACGGTTTTCGATGAGTTATCAGGTTCTTGCACGTAAATGGCGTCCGCGCTCGTTCCGCGAAATGGTCGGCCAGACCCATGTGCTCAAGGCTCTGATCAATGCCTTGGACAGCCAGCGGCTGCACCACGCCTACCTGTTCACCGGTACCCGCGGCGTGGGCAAGACCACCATTGCGCGCATCATCGCCAAATGCCTGAATTGTGAAACCGGTATCACCTCGACACCGTGCGGCACCTGTTCGGTGTGCCGCGAGATCGACGAAGGGCGTTTCGTCGACCTGATCGAGATCGACGCCGCGAGCCGCACCAAGGTCGAAGACACCCGCGAACTGCTCGACAACGTGCAGTACGCACCGAGCCGTGGCCGCTTCAAGGTCTACCTGATCGACGAAGTGCACATGCTGTCCAGCCACTCCTTCAACGCGCTGTTGAAGACCCTGGAAGAGCCGCCGCCCTACGTCAAATTCATCCTGGCCACCACCGACCCGCAGAAACTTCCTGCGACGATTTTGTCGCGGTGCCTGCAATTCTCCCTGAAGAACATGACCCCCGAGCGGGTGGTCGAGCATTTGACCCACGTGCTGGGTGTCGAGAACGTACCGTTCGAAGACGACGCACTGTGGTTGCTGGGCCGCGCTGCCGATGGCTCGATGCGTGATGCCATGAGCCTCACCGACCAGGCCATCGCCTTTGGTGAAGGCAAGGTCCTGGCCGCCGATGTGCGCGCCATGCTCGGCACGCTGGACCACGGCCAGGTGTTCGACGTGCTGCACGCGCTGATCGAGGGCGACGCCAAGGCCTTGCTCGAAGCCGTGCGCCACTTGTCGGAGCAGGGGCCGGACTGGAATGGCGTGCTCTCGGAAATCCTCAACGTGCTGCACCGCGTCGCCATCGCCCAGGCATTGCCTGAGGCGGTCGACAACGGCCATGGCGACCGCGACCGCGTGTTGGCGCTGGCCCAGGCGCTGCCGGCCGAAGACGTGCAGTTCTATTACCAGATGGGCCTGATCGGCCGTCGCGACCTGCCCCTGGCGCCGGACCCGCGCGGGGGGTTCGAGATGGTCCTGCTGCGCATGCTCGCCTTCCGGCCCGCCGACTCGGCAGATGCGCCGAGACAGCCGCTAAAGCCAGTGGGGATCAGCCAGGCCACAGCTGATTCCGCCAAACCAGTGGCTGGTGCGGCGGTCGTCGCGCCAGTGGCGGTTGCACCCCCAGCGGTCACCGAGCCGGTGGTTGCCGCCCCGGAGGCCGAGCCTGAAGCGCTGATCGAGGCTGAGCCTGAGCCTGAGCCGCAAATCGCCCCGGTAGTGGATCTGCCCTGGAACGACCCGGTTGAAGCGCCCGTCGAGCCCGAGCAACAGCCCGCCGTGGAGCCGGTACTGGACACCACCGGCGAGCAGCCCGAACTGACGCCAATGCCCGCGCCGACCCCGGACAGCGTAGTGCTGGATGCGCCGGAGTGGGTATCGGCGCCGGTGCCGGAGCCGACCGTGGCCCAGGTCGAGGCGGCCACGCCTGGCATCGACCTCGACGATGAACCGCCGCTGGACGAAGACTACATCGAGCCGGACATGGATTCGGCCTACAGCTACCTGGACGAACTCGCCAGCGAACACACCGCCGAACCAGCCCCCGAGCCGGAAGTGGAGCCCGCTGCGGCACCGGCCACCGGCCTGGCCCTGCAATGGCTGGAATTGTTTCCAAAGTTGCCGATCTCCGGCATGACCGGCAGTATCGCCGCCAACTGCACGTTGATTGCCATCGACGGCGACCACTGGCTCCTGCACCTGGACCCGGCCCACAGCGCCTTGTTCAATGCCACCCAGCAGCGCCGTCTGAACGACGCGCTCAACCAGTACCATGGGCGCACGCTGACCATCGCCATCGAGCTGATCAAGCCCGAACAGGAAACCCCGGCCCAGGCTGCGACGCGTCGACGCCTGAACCGCCAGCGCGATGCGGAGGCGTCGATCCAGGCTGATCCGCTTATCCAACAAATGATGCAACAGTTCGGTGCGGTCGTCCGTCACGATACTATTGAACCTGTCGAAGCCCCGGCGCCCCAGGCGTCATGAACCGGGCGACTCTTTTGATCCACGTACTTTTGAGGTGATTCCCATGATGAAAGGTGGCATGGCCGGCCTGATGAAGCAGGCGCAGCAGATGCAGGAAAAAATGGCCAAGATGCAGGAAGAACTGGCCAACGCCGAAGTCACCGGTAAAGCCGGTGGCGATATGGTCAGCGTGGTGATGACCGGTCGTCACGACATCAAGCGCGTCAGCATCGACCCAAGCCTGCTCGAAGGCGTCAGCGATGACGACCGTGAAGTGCTGGAAGACCTGTTCGCCGCTGCCGTCAACGACGCGGTGCGCAAGATCGAAGCCAGCAGCCAGGAAAAAATGGGCGGCATGACCGCCGGCATGCAACTGCCACCGGGCATGAAGCTGCCGTTCTGATCGGCAGGCTTTAGCTGCACTCCAATGCCAGGCCTCGTGCCTGGCATTTTTGTTTGTGCCTGGTGATCGTTCCCACGCTCTGCGTGGTAACCCGCCAGGGACGCTCCGCGTCCCGGCGGGTGACGCGGAGCGTCACGAGGATGCATTCCCACGCAGAGCATGGGAACGATCTGAACCCCAACCGCCTCCCGATGGTCTGCACCCTATACCGATGCATTCGCTAAAGGAGCCCCTTCATGCCTCAAGAATCCACACTGAACCAACGCATTGTGCTGGTCTCACGCCCTCAAGGCGCACCGACCCCGGAAAATTTCCGCCTCGAACGCGTAAACCTGCCAGAGCTGGCCGACGGCCAGGTGCTGCTCAAGACACTCTACCTGTCGCTGGACCCTTACATGCGCGGACGCATGAGCGACGCGCCGTCGTACGCAGCACCCGTGGAAATCGACGACGTGATGACCGGTGGCGCAGTCAGCCGTGTCGAGCAGTCGCGCAACCCGAAATTCGAGGTGGGCGACCTGGTGGTCGGTTCCACAGGCTGGCAAAGCCACAGTATCTCCGATGGCCGCAACCTGATGCCGGTGCCCAACGGCCTGGCCAGCCCGTCGATGGCCCTGGGGGTGCTGGGCATGCCCGGTATGACCGCCTACATGGGCCTGATGGACATCGGCCAGCCCAAGGCCGGTGAAACCCTGGTCGTGGCGGCGGCCTCCGGTGCGGTGGGCTCGGTGGTGGGCCAGGTGGCCAAGCTCAAGGGCTTGCGCGTGGTGGGCATTGCCGGGGGGGCGGACAAGTGCCGCTATGTGGTCGATGAGTTGGGTTTCGATGCCTGCATCGACCACAAGAGCGAACACTTTGCCGACGAGCTGGCCCAGGCCTGCTTCAATGGCGTCGACATCTATTTCGAGAACGTCGGCGGCAAGGTGTTCGATGCCGTGATGCCGTTGTTCAACCCCAAGGCGCGGGTGCCCCTGTGCGGGCTGATCGCCGGGTATAACGCCCACGAGGCGCCAAGCGGCCCGGATCGTCTGCCGGCGCTGCAGCGCACCTTGCTGACCAAGCGTGTGCGCATCCAGGGCTTTATCGTGTTTGACGACTACGGTGATCGCCAGCCGGAGTTCCTCAGCGCCATGGCGCCCTGGGTTCGCGAGGGCAAGATCAAGTTCCGTGAAGACGTGGTCGACGGCCTGGAGCAAGCGCCCGAAGCGTTTATCGGTTTGCTCGAGGGGCGCAACTTCGGCAAGTTGGTCGTGCGCGTCGCGCAGGATTGAGCATTTGACGCTAATCCGAGGCGCGGGTATAAACCGCGTCTCGTTGTTTTGTCGGACCCTTCGCCCATGAGCTTCAGCCCCCTGATTCGCCAACTGATCGACGCCCTGCGTACTTTGCCGGGCGTGGGCCAGAAAACTGCCCAGCGTATGGCGCTGCAACTGCTGGAGCGTGATCGCAGCGGCGGCACTCGTCTGGCCCAGGCCCTGAGCCAGGCCATGGAAGGCGTGGGCCACTGTCGCCAATGCCGCACCCTGACCGAAGAAGAACTCTGCCCGCAATGCGCCGACCCTCGTCGCGACGACACGCTGCTGTGCGTGGTGGAGGGGCCAATGGATGTGTATGCGGTGGAGCAGACCGGCTACCGCGGGCGTTACTTCGTGCTCAAGGGCCACCTGTCGCCGCTTGATGGCCTGGGGCCGGAAGCCATCGGCATTCCGCAACTGGTGGCGCGGATCGAAGAACAGGGCACCTTCACCGAGGTGATCCTGGCGACCAATCCTACCGTTGAAGGCGAAGCGACGGCGCATTACATCGCCCAGTTGCTGACCAACAAGGGGCTGATCACCTCACGTATTGCCCATGGCGTGCCACTGGGTGGCGAGCTTGAACTGGTCGACGGCGGCACCCTGGCGCACTCGTTCGCCGGCCGCAAGCCAATCGCCCTCTAAAGCCACAGCAGGACAAACTGTGGGAGGGAGCATAGGTATCTACACAACCCAGCAGCGCCCAACCGTAACCACGATGCGAAGCGAGTCGCTCTTGATCTTGACCCCCGGTGTCAGGGTAGTTGTCGTGTCCCCCGCTTTTTGAAAAGCATTCCGGGGGCGGCAAGAGTATGGTCATGCCTTTCTATTCAGAAGAACGTAAAGCTGCGCTGCTG
>NZ_JAFLXH010000030.1:0-82957 GCF_019891515.1 Pseudomonas sp. Wu6
GTTCATGGATGGCGCGAGTTTTTGTGGGAAAATTCTGAAGGTTTGCCAGCGGAGCTTTTGAACCCTAGAAACAACAAGACCCGCACTAGGCGGGTTTTGTCGATGCTTTGAAATACCGGGGTAATTTGAAAAAAATCGGTATCTATCTGTTTTTTCCGGTTAATAATTTATTGGTCAACTTGCTTGGAATACCAGTTGGAACGCTGCGTGGTCTGGATTCCGATGGACGGTGCTTTTTGAGCTCCGCCCGATAAACGAATCGGGATCGAATCTATCAAGCAAATGGTCGCGCTGTTGATTGATGCCCCTGCGCGTACGATGTCCCCACTCGCCGCACGTACAGGGGCTCCTAGCAAACGACAGCGTCAATAATTGCTGTGCTGGTTAAGCCGACTCTCGAAGTATTGCGCAGTCTCTTTGTCTGTGCAGTACAGGTAGCAACCCTTCATCCCGCGTGTCATCAGGGTTCGGTATGTATTTTTGATGATCACGTCTGTTTCTTTTTTCGCGAGGGTAGGTTGCTCTTTCATCATTTTTTTCCAGCCGCGAATTGATTTATCGTGCTTGTCGCGCTCATCCGGGGATGTCACTACCTTACCGTCACGTACGACTAGGTCTGGCCCGATGATCACCCCGATGTAGTCGACTTCCAAACCCTGGCAGGTATGAATGCAGCCAACCTGTTCGATGGAGTTCTCAGCGATGATCCATAGGCTGCCATCCTGATCCAGGTTCCATTGGCGTTTGTAGTCACCAATGACGATATCAGTTGCGGTGGGGTCTTTCTTGCTCAACCAAGGCCAGCAATAGCCCGCGACCACACGAGCCTTGTTTCCATGGTTTTTCTCGTCAATGGCGTCATGCAATGCCTGAGGCGAGTCGAACACCTTGAACTCGTACTCCGAGGTGTCGAGCGTCGGATTTGCTGTCGAGCGAATGCCAAGGACGTCATCCAGCCATGCCATGTAACCGTCAGAACCGCTGCAGCGAAACTGTGAAGACAGCACATATTCCTCGACCACAGCCCCCTTGGCTTCGGCAAAGGCGCGTATAGCCTGCTTGCTGCCTATGTCGCTCAGGGTCACACGTTGGTCTTCATCGATGAAGAAAGTTGTGCATTTCGCTGATTCAATCAGCTCCTTGATCTGGTTTTCGCCAAGGTTCCCATAAAGCCCGCTTTTCTCATTCAGCCGGTGAGCTTCGTCCACGATAAGCGCATCGAATGTATTGGGCTCAGTGTCGATGAACGCCCCAGAGCCTGAAAAGAAATTCGAGAAATGGCTGCGTTTGATGGTGCCAACCAGTTTGCTTTCGTAGACCTTGCGTGGGGCGGCATTCTTCGAGACATATTTGCTTAACAGCCTCAATTCTGTGAGCCTCACCAGCAAATTGATAGCCAGAACAGTTTTCCCGGTGCCCGGCCCCCCCTCAATGATCAGCACCTGTGGTGCCTGGTCCGAGGCTTCGCTTGCTGCCGCAAGCGCTGATTCAAAAATTGCTTTTTGATCGTCAATCAATACGAACTCTGGCTTGCCTGTCATCAGCCCTTCGAGGGCTTCGGCTAGCGCTTTGGACGGACGGATTTTCCCATCGGACAGTTCGTAGAGAACCTCTTTGTTGTCGCCGTGAGCAATATGCTTTTTCAGGAAGCTTCTAAGTTTGGTGAGCTCCTCCGGCCCTTTCAGGAACAGTGGCGCTTTGCTGATGTGGGGCTCGTAGTGAGCTGAGTCGATGATGCCGTCGCTGACGTAGTTATGAAGGTAGGCACACGGACGGATCTCGATGCTTTTGTCATACACCGCCTCGTTGAAACCCTCCAGCAGCGCGGCGTATGACCATACTTGATAGGACGGGTGAATGGTCTCAACGAGGCCACCACCCAATGCCGTTTTGACGATGGCATCCTTGGTAGTGGCGCTCGCCTTGCTCCATTGCTTTAATTCGATCAAGACGGCTTTTTTTGCCTGATTTTCGTCGCGACCTGTGAGCAGAAAATCGATGCGCTTCGACGACTGCGGAATGTGCAGCTCAATGGCCAGGCCCGCGTCGCTCGGCAGGCCTTCATCCCTAAGGACCTTGGCCATATACATTAGAGATCCTTGCCAAGACCTGATTTCCGACTTGCCAACGGTCTTGCCGGTGGCTTCCTTGAAATGCCTGAGGATCACCTCCTCAATGTCATCGTTATCGTTGTCTTTAAGAAATTGCTGTTTGGTCGCAGCGTAGACGATCACGGGCTGTCCTTAGGTTCGAGTTGTTCAGAGTCGGTCGTACTTTTTGCTGCTGCTTTTGGCTTTATCCACGGGGTACTTCTGGCCGTTCGAGGTGAGTTTCCGTGTCACCGCTTCGTTGAGATCAACGCCGAGTACGCTGCTCAGGCGAACCAGGTACATCAGTACGTCCGCCAATTCGTCTTTTACGGCTAGGCCGATTTCGGGATCTTTAGCTACGGAGAGCGAATCGGCATCGCTCATCCATTGGAAAATCTCGCACAGTTCTCCTACCTCGCCAGTGAGCGCTAAGATGAGATTTTTTGGGGAGTGGAACTGCTGCCAGTCGCGGTCATCTGCGAAACGCTGAAGGGATGCGGCAAGCTTCACTACGTCAACCAGTGGCGCGGATGAGCTGTCTGAGTCACTCACTGTGCTATCTCTTGGGTATTATTTAGTGGGGGCAAAAAATGTGTAGGAAAACCGACCTTGGATTGTAGGAGTTTTTGTTGTTTGCGCGGGTTTTTTTGTGTTTTTCTCTCATATGCTGTGTGCTGGCCGAATTGCTCGCCAGCGTTCGCTATATCCTTTGAGCGTGGCAAAATGGGCCGGCTACAAACAGGTCTTCCAGTGCTTGTCGGCGGGCATAGCTCAGTTGGACGCGGCGACCCTCATGCCCACCGACCAGCGTCCTTTTCTTCACCCTGTTCGTTTGTTTGCAGATAGAGCAGCAGCACTTTTCAGAGGGGACTAACGCTGTCCCATTGGTGTTCGGTCGGCAGGACGCCGGGGGAGGTGTTGATGAAAAGCTGCTGAGACGCACCAATATCGGCATTCATCCATAGCGATTTTCAGCAATATTCGGTACTCCAGATACAGCGAAGCCCGCACTGGGCGGACTTCACTGGTTTCAATTGGTGGGCCGGGGGCATTTGAACTCAATGGTAAATGCCCTGAATCCGTTGGTGTTGAGAGTAATGAGAATGTGCTCTCTTGAGTTATTCACCAATGAATTTTTGAACCATTTTAAGTGATGCGATTTGAGATTTTAAATTTTTGCTCTCAGTTGGAAACGAGATCAGATCTTGTATTTCTTGGCGGCTAGACAGCTTGAATGCATTGGCTAGTGTGAATTTTATCAGGTGATCAATTATTTTGCATAGTTGAAAGTTTTTTTGTTCTATATTAATCGGCTTGTTGCCACCATGGATGTGTGTGTTTCGAGAACAGCGTAAAGACTCCATTAGCCTTTCGTGTAAAGCTCTTTCCTCATAGAAGAATGCCACTCTTTTTGCTATTTTTTCAGAGTTGTCGGTGATAGTAAGTTTTTCTAAGGTTACCCATAGTTTCATGAATCTTAACTCAGTGTCTTTGCTGTCTGTCGCATCTGCATAGCTGGTAATTATAGATAGGCAGTGCTCATAATAGGGGGATTTATTAAGTTGACGCAGTCTGTGCGATAGTTCTTTGTAAGTCCTTTCAGGAGATCTTAAGGAAATTGCATTTGTTTTTTTATAGTTAGGCTCGTACCAAAAATTATCGCTTGCTGACTTTCCGTTTGGAAAGTGTAGTGTGTGAGCTTGCCCATATTGAATTATGCTTTTTGTCGGATACTCGTGTTCTTTGTTGTTTGAAAGAAGTTGCATGTTTTTAACGAATCCTACTTGCAATAAAGACCTGACGATGTCCATCGACTTCATAGCATTCCTGAAGGCATGCTCTGGGTTTATCGCCTTTGTAGTTATTGTGACGAAAGTAAAATTTTCCTGCTCGGAAAAGTCATGGCCAGATTGACTTTCGATTTGCTTTGATCTTGAGGATGCGTATTTTTTTGGGATAATGTTATGAAAGCTTATAATGCAATTATGTACGGTTTTTCTTGGGGTATGGTAAATTTTTTTGACGTTTATTGAAGTGACTAGTATGAATGTTTTAATTTTGGATTTGCTTGTGTTTACTGCCCTGTCAAACTCTCTAAGTATTTCATCTGGCTTCTGAATCTTGTTTTTTTCGAAGCAGCAGATTAAAGAGCTCTTAAAATATAAGTAAAGTGTTTCGTTGTCGAGGTCGTGGTGGTGGGTAATAAGACTAAAAAGTGCGTCGAAGTAGAATGTGGACTCCATGTTGTAGCCCGTTCTACCGTCAGGCGTGACACTAAAATTTTTACGTATTATATTTATAAGCTCTGTTGGTGTTGATTTTTTTAGCCAGCTTGATCTCAATTTAAACTCCTAGATTGAGGCGGTGAAGGCAGATTCATTTTAGACACTGATCGCTTTAATTTTATAATGGGTTGACTATTGCGCAGTCATTGTTCCTTGGATTTCCCACGGCGCTTCCGACTTTGAACCATTCGAAAATTTCGGCAGGCTCGCCTTGGTATAGCACCTAGAGCCGCCAGTCGTAAATGCCCACCTTACCGTCAGCGCATTAGATGGTAATGCGTACGAAGCCGTCACCGTCAATGAGGACTTGGGCCAAAGAGAAAAGAGATGAAGGGAAGTCGTCTAATTATATATGTGGCGCCATACCTGTCTTTTAGCGCTACCTTCATCTATTCGGGTGTCGCCAAAAAAACGACTATTGAATGATCGGGTGAACGCCGAGTAATTTTACTATTAGACGATACTTTTGTCCCTCGTTGACCCACTCCAATTCGACAGTTTCACCAAGTGAAAGGGATACCGTCTTGTTTATTGAACGAAGGCTAGCCTTCCCATCCTGGCCCTTAACGCTATGGTCGAAACTAACAGTTGAATTGATACGACCTTCTTTCTCGAATTGCCCAGGATTCTGGGGTTCCGGGGCAATCATCAAACGATAACCATATTTCTGCGGAGCGACGCGAGTGATAGTTCTCTTACCTTCCTGATATTGCTCAATAATTGCGCTATTATCGTGATGCGCCAGCATCCCAGAGTGGCCATCTACAGCCACAATAAAAAAGCTTGGTTCTATTTTTTCATTATTAATATGTGTACTATTGATCCGCTCAAGATTTGCCTCATAGCTAAAACGGTAATTTCCATTTGGTTCTGACGCGAAACAATTGATCGAAAGTATGAATGAGGTAATGAATGTTAAGAGTTTGCTAGTTTTCATTTGGTGTCCATTGGTTTAATTGTTCAATTACTTATGAGTGTTAAGCTCGGGTATCCACTAATCAATAAGCTTTTAATTACCAACTGCTTTTGCTATCTGTCAGCGTTCCGCTGTAATCGGGCTAAGCCTTGCTTTTTGTGCCCGGCGTTCTCTCCAATTGTCTCCAGCGCGCCACGGATGTTCTCGCCCATGTTTGTGGTGTCGCTGTCTTTCGCCCACAAAGTAATTTCCATAATGGCTGCCTCAAGGGCGAGCTGGTTCTCGTAGATGCGCTCTAGGACGTCAGGGAGGGAATACTCAGGGGAGGGCATTGCTGTGTCTCCATCTGTGGTGCGCTGAGCGTAGACCAGGCAAGTGCAACCGGCCAGATCAAATTGCTGACAAAGAAATACCAGATCGGTGGCGGGCTATGGATTCAGTTCGGGCATGGCAGATACTAGAAGCCCGGCGCTGGGCCGGGCTTGAGTCAGTGGACAGCGGAACTGTAATGTGCCTGAAAGTCGCTGAACAGTATCGTTGGGGACAGCCCGCCGAGAACATTGATTTCGTCCTCGGCTTTTTGTTTCTTGTCCCGATCATCAACGATGAACAATACATCAACTGGCTCTTCGGATTTATTGATGATCACGGCCTTCCTAAGCCGAGCGTTGATTGACTGTTGCACCGGGGCGACAGCGTCAACATAGGTATCTCCCCACAAAAAATCGAAGGTTACATCAATCTTGCCGACGCGGAGAGCAGCATTCCTGAGCAGCTTTCTTTCCGGGTCTTTAGCCCGAAGCAGCATCTCGACCTCTTCAGTCAATGAGAAGTCGGTATCTCCCTCGGAGAATCTGTCTTCCTCCCATGTAGCGATTGCCGCCATGAGCCGAAGAATCTTCGCCCCCCAAATATCGAGATCGCCCTCAGGGAAAACGCATTCAAAGGCTCCGGCGCTGGTCAGCTCAAAACCGTGGCGTACGCCGAGATTTTCAAGGCCTTTCCAGTTTCTCTTGTCGCCGAGAGCGTATCCAAGCGAGCGAAGCGCGAAGATGGTTATCCCGTCATCGGTAAATTCGATATGGTTTCCTCGCTTGATCAGGTAAAAATCAAGGGGCTTGCCTCCTGGCAATGTTATAGGCGTGCTGATGTAAGTAGCTGGACCGCTACCAACATTGACGGTTTGGCAATGCCACCCCGATTTTGAGAAAAAATCTCCGCATCCAATGCTGCACATACCCTTACCCAAATAGATCGTCATCGAAAGGAGTCGATATTGAACGACCGTTAACGCTCATAATTCTAGCGTGTCGTACGAATCGCTCAACCCATCTACGCTCAGTGGCCCCACTGATCGACGATCGGACCTTTTTCGTTACTTGAGCCAAGCGCTCGTCACCAAGATGAAGATGAGGCCCGAACATGTCCATTCCTTTTTCTCTATGGGACCGCTCATGCACCGGCCACACTTCAAGCATGAAGACGCGACGCTTTTCCTTGCCCTCTCGGTACATGAGCCCATAGCTGACGCGCTCTCCCATTCTCCCAGGCTGAAATTCGCCTTTGAAGTAGAGGTTGGGAATTGTTACGCGACGATCATCCAGCAAGCCACTTGTGGCTTCGAGCCATCCGCTGTGAGAGGGTTTTTCGGACCACTCCACATCTTCAGATAGGAACTTTATCCGCTGGCACCATTGGCGACAGTCGTCTAGCCAGGTGTCTTTGTGCATTGCCGCTCCTTGGTATTATCGGTTTAATCAGGACCTATCCCGCACAATTCTTCCCGCCTTCACCTCATCCGCATAACCCGCCAGCCTGTCCTCTGATTCTTGAAGGCCGATTGCAATCCTCTGCATCTCCAGGGCGACTTCCTCATCGCCGGCGGCCAGCATGCGCTCGGATACTACAAATAAATCCACTCCAGCCCATACGAGCAGGGCCGCAGCCTCTTTCAGGTCGCGGCGTAACTGCTGATTGGGCTTAAAGACGGGCACTCTGTCTTCCCTCGCTAGCTGCTTCATTTGAGAATGTATAACTTATTTTGCTGAGGCTCTATGCAGTTTTTCTTGGAAGGAAAGGTTGTCGCAGAAGGGCTCTTTTTTTTCCGAGTGCCTGAGGGGGATGTGTTTTGCGGCGCGCTCAGCTCCTGCGGACAGCCCCATTGACTCTCGAGCCATTCGTCATACTTCCATAGCTATACATGATTCGTCCGTCGATTTTCGACCAAACATTCTCAGGGATGACGTTGCGCTCTCGTTTCCGTTGCAGGGCTTTCGGGGTGGTGCCCACTAGTTCGGCCATTCGCTTTTCTGTGACCTTGTCGTGACCAGACCCATCTCCCAGCTTTTCGGCTGTTGTCATGATGACGCTCCTAAACGCGCTGTAAGGCTCTCAGTCTTCTAGGATCCTGAACTGGTAGTGGCGGGTATTGTGCTTTCGCCATTGTTTAAGCACGCATGCTTCATGCCAATTCATCCAAGTGCGCAGCTTCCGCAGTACTTGGCAGATGCAGGAATATCAGGGGACATCCCGCATCTGGTAGCTTCAGGGCATCAACCACACTGGACGGGAATATTGGATGTCGATCAAAGTAACTGCCCCACTTGTTAATGGCGACTTGTGGGATCCGCTTAACGACAAATCCTCAGGCGAGGACGTTGTCGAATTGATATGTGGCGATGACCTACGCCCGCCTCCCACCAGCGTGGTCATCACGGTTACTACAGAATCGGGCAAGCGGGTCGAGGTATGGATTCCGAACTCGGGCAGCGGCAAGGCCAGCGTTAGGATTGACGGCAAGATGGTGTAAGGAGGGCGATGGGCTTGTCGTCTAAATCCACCTCTAGCTACCTCGCATTTATTGACCTAAGCCGTAGCTAACTAACGTTAAAGTTTTAGACAGTAGACATATGGAAGCCAAGTGTTTCGTGGCCTATGCGTCTTTCCAGCCCATACTGCTGCATCACCTGCATCTAGGAGGCCTGAGCCCTACCTGATGTCTTGGTGGGGTCTAGCTAGTGGGGCTCTTGCCCAAAGTTAAAAAATGATAAGCACGTAGATCTGCAGGCAGCAGTCCTGATCGGAATGGAAGGCCCCATCTGACAGACGGAGGCACAAGCTCATGCAAGTAGGATGAGGATAGTTTATGATCGCCGCCCGCAGAGGTATTGCTATTATTTTCAGCTCTCCGTAGGCTGGCGCTGAATCGCCAGCCTACGGAGAGCTAAAAAACGCATTGTTTTCCGAATTTTCTGGTCAAGATCCGGTCTACACGGCAGATACACTGACATAACCTGCCTGATCTCCTCGCTCCTTAGGGCTGAGAGGTCTCGCGACTACTCGTAAAGAGGCTATAGCATGGCTGCTAAACCAATCATTGAATCTTCGCCTGCACTTTCAGCAGACGAAAGTCGCGCGCTCGTCGCACGGTTGGGTACCGTCGGTCTTACGCATGAGCGCAAAGCAACGCTTTGTTCCTACGCGTCGGCCGCTCAAAAAGCTTTTCAAAAGCGAAGCGTCGAACGGAATTGAGCCCTGAGTGAATCTTGATGACTTCATCCTTGCACCTGTTGATGATGTTGATCAAGGTATCTTGGACTCATTTACTTCGGGCGATGCTGACCTTGACGTTTTCCTAAAGGAAGACGCTAAGTTGTATGCTAAGCACGGTATTACGTCGACTACGGTGGTTTTCTTAGATCAGTGCCCTTCCCCAGTAGGTTTTTTTAGTCTTTCTTGCGATAGCTTAAGGCTGGAAGGGGTTGAGCTGACTGAGTTAGGGTTGCCTTTTCAGGCGGCAATAGATTTTTTTCCTGCAGTGAAAATCACAAAGCTCGCAGTTGCAAAAGACTTTCAGTCCCGGGGTATTGGTGAGGTAATCATCAATTTGATCCAGGGTATATCCTTCACGCCCCCGTTCTCCGCACGGCTTTTGACGGTTAATGCTATCAACCGTGAAGGGACGCTGCGTTTCTATAGCAGGCTTAATTTCTTGGAAAGCAGCCGCAATGCCGCCGTAGCAGGCCAGCGAAAGCGCGGTGTGCAGGCTGCAACCATTTTGATGTACCGCGACCTATACCAGTCCTGAGACTACATCGGTAGTCACAATGCCACGCTCTCCATTCGCTCAAGATCAATCTTTATCTCGATCTGTTTGGTGGTGTCAGCAAATATGCTGTCATTAAGCTGTCATTCCGGAGCCAAAACGACCCATTCAGGCACAAAAAAAGCACTTGCGATAAACGCTAAGTGCTTGATTTGTATGGCATATTTGGTGGAGCCGGGGGGATTTGAACCCCCGTCCGCCAGTACTCCGCTGTCGGTACTACATGCGTAGCCGTTTCTATTAAGTTAACCCTCAGCGACCCGAAGGGCAGGGTGCTTTGGGCGAGTTGTGTAAGTTTTAGCCGCTTCGTCCACAACGTACTGCACGGCGATTCTGTTCTATATGACAATCACTTTGGGTTTACAGACATCCCCTGGTGATTGCTGGACCCGAAGGTACCAGAAGCTCAGGGCTAAGGCTGCTTACGCAGCGAGAGCGAATTCCTGGCCGTAGTTTTCGTCATTGGCAACTATAAGAAGTTGCAACAGTGGATTTACGAGTTCTGTTACCAACTCGGCATGCACCTAAAGTTTCGCGACCGGCGTCGAATCCTAAACGGCCCCGTGCTTGTAACTCGTTGTTTCTAGTGAGTGACAAGCTTGTGCAGTGTACGCCAAACCTTCACGAAAGGCCAACCCGAAGGTCGGCCCTATCGCTTACTGACCGCCTTTCTCGCTGTTCTGCAGGTCTTGCAGGGCCTTGGAGGTGATTTCGATGCACTTCTTGTCATCACCGGCCGCGTGGGCTGCCTTGGCTTGGGCGACGGCGGTGTCGATTTCGCCGCTTTTGCCACTGGTGTCGGTGGACAGCAGGGCTTTACCGTTGTTGATTTTGTCCAGGTTGATCTGGCACAGGTCTTTATCACCGGCTGCAAAAGCAGGGGATGCCAGCATCGCAGCGGTAATGAACAAGCCAGCAAGAGCGGAACGCTTCATAGGGTATCTCCTTGCGCAAAGGGCTCGACGCTGCTGGCGTTGAGGGGCTGCCAGCGACATCACTGATGAGCCTCGTTTCTCGAGGCCTATGCAGATGACTACACCGGCGCGCAGGGGTTCTGTTTTATTTTGCGGGCTTAATGGGCGCGGGCCTGGGTGACGCGGTCCACCAGGTAGACCAGCCCGTGATAATCGATGCCGCCGTGCAGGCTCAGGCCGATCTCGCAGGTGCGGCTGGTGGAGATGCCTTCGCTGCAGTGTTGCACCGCGTCCTTGAGGCTGCGCAGTGAGTGGGCGTTGAGTTCCGGGGTGGTGAAGCCTTTGTCGCCGGCAAAGCCGCAGCAGTGAATGCCTTCGGGGATGACGACGGTCCTGGCGCAGCGTCGGGCGAGGTCGATCAGCGCCTGGCTTTCACCCAGGTGCTGGGTGCTGCAGGTGACATGGACGGCAATGGGCGCCTCCTGCGGCGTGAAGTCGAGGCGGTCCATGAGGTGGGTGCGGATGAAACGTACGGGGTCGTAGAGGTCCAGGCGTGTCTCGCCCAGGTCTTGCGTCAGGCGCAGGGTGCACGGGCTTGTGTCGCAATAGATCGGGTCGAGGCCGCCACGGCTGGCGTGGAGCAGGGCGCCGATCAGTTCCTGGCGCTTGTGTTCGGCCTGTTCGGCATAGCCTTTGGAGGCGAAAGGTTGGCCGCAGCACAGGTTGTCCTGATGGTCGGGAAAGACCACTTGGTAACCGGCTTTTTCCAGCAGGCCACGGGTTTTGTCGTACAGCGACATTTGCTCTTTATCCCCCGCTGCCGGGCCCATGGCGCGTGAGACGCACGCCGCCAGGTAGACCACCCGGGGTCGCTCGTCGGTGACGGTCGGGCTGAAGCGAATGGCTTTTTCCGGTTGTGGCATGGCGTTGGTCCACTGCGGGACTTGCCCTTTGGACAGCCGGGTGACGGTGGCCGATAACTTCGCCAGGCGTGGGGCGCCCAGCAGCATGCGCGCGCCGTTGGCGACATGCAGGGTAAAGCGCGCACCTTGCAGTGCGGTGGCGAAATGGGTGGCGAGCCATTCAGCGGTTTTCGTACGGTCGGCGTCGCGGCTGCGCAGCTTTTTCACCAGGTCGCCGGTATTGATGCCTACAGGGCAGCGTTGGGCGCAGAGCCCGGTCGCGGCGCAGGTGTCGATGCCTTGGTAGTGATAGGCCGCTTCCAATTCGGTGGTATCGACGCCGGCGCGTTGTTTGGCCTGGATGTCGCGCCAGATCACAATGCGTTGGCGCGGGCTCAGGGTCAGGCCTTTCGACGGGCATACCGGCTCGCAGAACCCGCATTCGATGCACTTATCCACAAGCTCATCGGCGGCGGGCAGGGGCTTGAGGTGTTTGAGGTGAATCTGCGAGTCTTCGCTGAGCACCACGTCCGGGTTGAGGATGCCGTTGGGGTCGAGCAGGCGCTTGAGCTGCCACATCAGTTGATAGGCATCGCTGCCCCATTCCAGTTCGACGAACGGCGCCATATTGCGACCGGTGCCGTGTTCGGCTTTCAACGAGCCACCGAACTCAACCGCCACCAGCTGTGCAACGTCGTCCATGAACGCTTGATAGCGTGCGACTTCTTCCGCGCTGTTGAAGCCTTGGGTGAAGACGAAGTGCAGATTGCCTTCCAGTGCGTGTCCGAAAAGGATGGCTTCGTCGTAGTGGTGTTTGTCGAACAGTTCGATCAAACGGTTGACGCCAATCGCCAGCTGCTCGACCGGGAAGGTGACGTCCTCGATGATCACGGTGGTGCCGGTTTTGCGTACGGCGCCTACGGCAGGGAAGGTGTCCTTGCGAATCGCCCAGAGCCGGGCGTTTTCCAGCGGGTCTTCGGTGAAGTCGACCTGCTTCTCCACCGCAAAAGAGGCGAGTGAGGCCATGATCAGCGCCAGTTGTTCATGCAGTAATGAAGGAGACGCGGCGCGGGATTCGATCAGCAGCGCGCAGGCATTTTCCGACAGTTGCTGTACGAACGCCGGCATGCCCGGTTTGTTCTGTACCGAGCGCAGGCTGCGCCGGTCCAGCAGCTCAACGGCCGACACCGGCTGGGTTTTCAGCACGGTGACCGCGTTGCAGCAGGTCTCGACGTCCGGGAATACGATGAGTGCCGAGGCTTTGTGTGGGTGATCGATCACCGTGTCGTAGGTCACGGCGCTGATAAACCCCAGCGTGCCCTCGGACCCCACCAGCAAATGGCTGAGGATATCCAGCGGGTCATCGAAATCCACCAGGGCATTCAGCGACAGGCCGGTGGTATTTTTCAGACGGTATTTGTGGCGGATTTTTGCCGCCAGTTCGGCGTTTGCCCGCGTCTCGCGGCCCAGTGTGGCCAGACGTTCCAGCAGCGCGCCATGGGTGTGGCGGAAGGCCTGGATGCTGGCGGGGTCTTCGGTGTCGAGGCGGCTGCCATCGGCCAGGACCAGACGAATGCCTGCCAGGGTGTGGTAGGTATTTTGCGCCGTCCCGCAGCACATGCCACTGGCGTTGTTGGCAACGATGCCGCCGATCTTGCAAGCGTTGATCGACGCCGGGTCCGGCCCGATCTTGCGCCCGAATGGCGCCAGCCAGGCGTTGGCCTGAGCGCCGATGACGCCGGGTTGCAGGCGGATCTGCAGGCCTTGCGCGCGAATTTCGCGGCCATTCCACTGATCACCCAGCACGATCAGCACCGAGTCGCTGATGGCCTGGCCGGACAAGCTGGTGCCCGCTGCGCGAAAGGTCACGGCGACGCGGTCGCGCTGGGCCAGTTGCAGCAGCGTGACGACTTCGTCTTCCGACTCCACGCGTATCACCAGCTGTGGGATCAATCGGTAAAAGCTGGCGTCGGTGCCGAAGGCGAGGGTGGAAAGTGGATCGTCAAAACGACGATCCTTCGGGATCAGTTGTGCGACGTCGCTCAGGAATGCGGCAGGCAGGCTCATCGGTCCTCCAGAAATAGCTGGCGCCGGAACCGTTGTCCGGCGTCGATTCTTACCCTATTGCGTGCAGGTCTCAGTGCACCAGCATACCGGTGAACCAATATGCCTGTGCCAGGGTGATCAGCCCGACGATCGTGGCGAAGAACAGGCTGTGTTTAAGGGTAAAGCGGAACAGGTCGGACTCCTTGCCTACCAGGCCAGTCGCCGCACAGGCCACGGCGATCGATTGCGGCGAAATCATTTTGCCGGTCACGCCGCCACTGGTATTTGCCGCCACCAGCAAGGTGTCGTTGACGCCGATCTGGTGGGCGGTGGTGGCCTGCAACGAGCTGAACAGTGCATTGGACGAGGTGTCCGAGCCTGTCAGGAAAACGCCGAGCCAGCCGAGGAACGGTGAGAAAAACGGGAAGGCCGCGCCGGTGCCGGCCAGCACCAGGGCCATGGTCGAGGACATGCCCGAGTAGTTGGTGACAAAGGCGAAGGCCAACACCATGCCGATGGACAGGATCGGCCAGCGCAGCTCGTAGAAGGTCTCTTTTAAAGTGGTAAGACCAGTTTTGGCGTCTATTTTCAATACCACCATCGAGATCAGCGCGGAGAAGAAAATCGCGGTGCCTGTTGCTGAAATCGGGTCCAGCTTGAATACCGCCGGTATGGCGGTGGGGTTGGTGACGATCGGCGCGACTTTGATTACCAGTTGGTCGAGGTGCGGGATCGCAAAGTTGAACACCCAACTGTACATCGAGCCGCCGGCGGCGAACATCGCCTTGAAGGGTTTGAGGGTCCAGATGGTCACCAGCACGGTGAGTATCAGGAAGGGCGACCACGCCTTGAAAATCTGCCCCAGGCTGTACGGCGAAACCAGGGTGTTGCGCGGCAAACCGAAGCCACCGGCGCTGGCGGTAACCGCCGTGCTCGAGGTGGCGCCGGCAATCTGCGCGCCGGCGCTGCGTTTGGGTTGCCAGACTTTGAGGAATAAAGTCAGGGCGATCAGGCTGGCCAGTGCCGAGGTGATGTCGGGCAGTTCCGGGCCGATGAAGTTGGAGGTGAAGTACTGAGTGACGGCAAAGCTCAGGCCCGCCACCAGGGCTGCGGGCCAGGTCTCGCGAACGCCGCGCAGGCCGTCCATCATGTACACCAGCCAGAACGGCACGAACAGTGACAGCAGGGGCAGTTGGCGACCGGTCATGGCGCCGATCTTGAAGGCGTCGATGCCGGTGACCTGGCCCGCCACAATGATCGGGATACCCAGCGCACCAAAGGCGACCGGGGCGGTGTTGGCAATCAGGCACAGGCCGGCGGCGTAGAGCGGGTTGAAACCCAGGCCGACCAGCAGCGCGGCGGTAATGGCCACGGGCGCACCGAAACCGGCCGCCCCTTCGAGGAAGGCGCCGAAGCAGAAGCCGATCAGCAGTACCTGCAGGCGCTGGTCGTCGGTAATCGACAGGACTGAGCTGCGGATCACTTCGAACTGGCCGCTCTTGACCGTCAATTTGTAGAGAAATACCGCCGCCACGATGATCCATGCAATCGGCCACAAGCCATAGGCGAAGCCGTAGCCGGCGGCGGCCAGGGCCATGTCCACCGGCATCTGGAAGGCGAAAATCGCCACCAGGATCGACAGCGCCAGCGTGATGCTGCCGGCCACGTGCCCCTTGAGGCGGAATACAGCCAGGGCCAGGAAGAAAAATACGATGGGGATAACGGCGGCCAGTGCGGATACACCGAGACTGCCAAGAGGGCTGTAGAGCTGTTGCCAGGTTTGCATATGGGGTGGCCCCTGATTGTTGTTGTTTGTACGCTATGGATAATTGGTAATACCAATTTACAGTCGCTGTGGGCTAGATTAAGAGGCTTGGCAGGGGTGTGTCAATTTGCCGCCCAGGAAACTTTGGTCGTACGAGTGGGTGTGCGGCGTTCTGATCGGGATAATCCGAGGCGTTCTGATAGGTGCCGGGAGCGCGGCGATAGGCCAGAATAGAGAGCCCGGCGCGTGGTCGGGATGGTGGAGAGCGGGTTATGGGGTTTGATCAGGTGCGTCAGCGCCGTTTGTCTGACGATATTGTCGAGCAGCTCGAGGGCATGATCCTTGAGGGCACGCTGAAGTCGGGCGAGCGCTTGCCGGCCGAGCGCGCATTGGCTGAACAATTTGGTGTGTCGCGCCCGTCGCTGCGAGAAGCGATTCAGAAGCTGGCGGCCAAAGGGTTGTTGGTCAGTCGTCAGGGCGGTGGCAACTATGTGGTGGAATCCCTGGGGTCAACCTTCAGTGACCCTTTGTTGCATCTGCTGGAAAACAATCCTGAAGCGCAGCGGGACCTGCTGGAATTTCGCCAGACGCTTGAGGCTTCCTGTGCTTATTACGCGGCGTTACGGGCAACGGAAGTGGACCGTGAGCGGCTGACAGCGGCGTTCGAGGCGTTGCAGGATTGCTACGCGCGCGTCGATGAGGTGAGTCGAGTGGAGGAGGGCGCGGCAGATGCGCGGTTTCACCTGGCCATTGCCGAGGCCAGTCATAACGCCGTGCTGCTGCACACCATTCGCGGGCTGTTCGATCTGCTCAAGCGTAACGTGGTGACTAACATTGGCGGCATGTATCAACAGCGCACCGAGACCCGCGACATGCTGATCAGCCAGCATCGCGATTTGTACCTGGCAATTATTGAAGGGCGGGCCGAGCAGGCGCGGGATATCTCAACGCGTCACCTGCTGTATGTGCAGGAAGTGCTGGAGGAGGTTCGTCAGGAGGTTCAGCGCGTGGCTCGGGCGGAGCGACGTAAAGGCATGTAGCCTCGGGCGAGTCGCCCGAAGCTGCATCGTCACAAGGTTAGTCTTCCTTGCCTTTGTTACGCACCGCGCGATGCAATTCGCGATTGGAGTCGCGCTCGCGTTCGGTGTCGCGTTTGTCGTATTCCTTCTTGCCCTTGCCCAGCGCAATTTCGCACTTGACCAGGTGCTTGCTCCAGTACCAGGACAAGCAGATGCAGGCGTAGCCTTTCTGTTGCACTGCCGCAGCGAGTTTTTCCAGCTCGCGGGCATTGAGCAGCAGCTTGCGCGTGCGCACCGGGTCGGCAATTACATGAGTGCTCGCGGTGGTCAGCGGGGTGATATGACTGCCCAGCAGCCACGCCTCGCCATCCTTGAGCAGCACATAGCTGTCGACCAGCTGCAGCTTGCTGGCACGCAGACTTTTTACTTCCCAGCCGGCCAGGACCAGACCAGCCTCGAACCGATGTTCGATGAAGTAATCGTGTCGCGCCTTTTTATTTTGCGCGATGGTCCCTGTTGGGTGTTTCTTTTGTTTAGCCATAGGGGCGGCATTATAGGGAGTTGCGAGCGTGTCGGCTACGGTCAACCTGCGTGCTTGAGCGTGTTGGACGAATCCCGGACAATGCGGGCAGTTCTCTGGTTTTTTTCTCTCGCGGATCTGGCTGTTGTTTCGCGATGTTTGCCCGCTCAGCTGTGGAAATAACGCTCACATGACGACGCATATTCAACGTTCGGCCCTGCTGCCGTATCCCGCACAGGCGCTCTATGACCTGGTCAACGACGTCGCGCGTTACCCGGAATTCCTGCCGTGGTGCTCCACTGCCGAGGTTTTGGAGGGCGATGACGGGTACATGGTTGCCAGCGTCGGCGTAGCCAAGGGTGGGCTTAGCCAGCATTTTGTTACGCGCAATGTGCTGGTGCCTGGAAAATCCATCGAGATGAATCTGCAGGAAGGCCCGTTCACCCAGTTGCATGGGGTCTGGGTATTCAAGGCGCTGACGGACAAGGCCTGCAAGATCAGCCTGGATCTGTCGTTCGATTACGCGGGGCCGATCGTCCGCGCGACATTGGGGCCTTTGTTCAATCAGGCGGCGAATACGCTGGTGGATGCGTTCTGCCAGCGGGCCAAGCAACTGCATGGTTGAGATTGAAGTGGTGCATGCCGCCGTTGATCGCCAGGTTTTATTGCAGGTGAAGGTTCCGGCGGGCACGAGCCTGAGGGCGGCGGTGCAAATGTCGGGAATGGCTGAGCAGTTTCCGCAATGGATGCTGGCTGACTGCCCGCTGGGGATCTTCGGCAAGGTGGTTTCGGACCCTGATGCGCGTGTTGTGCAGCCAGGTGATCGAATTGAGATCTACCGGCCGTTGCTGGCAGATCCCAAGGAAATACGCCGGCAGCGTGCGGCCAGGGCGGCGAAGACCAGGCAGCAAAACTCATAAATCCTTCAGACAACAAAAAGCCCGGCATGCCGGGCTTTTTGTTGAGTGTTGCCTTGTTACTGCGGGCTGGTGTCCAGAGGCTGTGGCGTCGGGACGGGCACGGTTTCCACGCCATCGACGTCTTTCTGGATCTGGTCCAGCAAGGAGCCTGGCTTGGCCGGCACCTCGGATTTCGGCTTCTCGGCTTCCTGCGCAGGGGCGGTCACGCTGGTGCCGCTGTCCTTGCCCAACAGCGCTTCATCGCGGCTTACGCCGGGCATGAAGTCACCGGACAGGCTGACAAGCTGGTCATTGCCATTGAAAATGACACTGACGCGCTCCTGCTGGCGCTCACCGCCGCCAGGCTGGAGGCTGTAGAGATAATCCCAGCGATCGGCATGGAAAGTGTCGGTCAGCAGGGGATTGCCCATGATAAACCTTACTTGCCGTCGGGTCATTCCCGGACGTAACTGGTCTATCATGTCCTGCGTGACGACATTGCCCTGCTGGATGTCGATTTTGTAAACCCCGGGGAATGAACAACCGGCGAGTGCGAGCAGTCCCACAAAGGTGAAACTGGTTAGCAAGAGCTTGGTGTTTTGCATCGGTGGGCGACTTCCACTATCTTGGCTGGGACAACGTAAACGCCGATCATACCCGTATTAAGAGAAGCTGCGAAGCAGCATCCGCGAGAAAGCTAACCATGGTTGAAAATAGCGAACTACGCAAAGCCGGTCTCAAAGTGACTCTGCCCCGAGTCAAGATTCTACAAATGCTCGATTCTGCTGAGCAACGCCACATGAGTGCCGAGGACGTTTACAAGGCGCTGATGGAGTCTAATGAAGACGTCGGCCTGGCCACGGTTTACCGTGTCCTGACCCAGTTTGAAGCCGCAGGGCTGGTGGTTCGTCATAATTTCGACGGCGGTCATGCAGTGTTTGAATTGGCCGACGGCGGGCATCACGACCACATGGTTGACCTGGATACCAATGAGGTTATCGAGTTCACCAGCCCTGAGATCGAAGCGCTGCAGCATAAGATCGCTGAGGAGCATGGCTTCGATTTGGTCGACCATAATCTGGTGCTGTACATCCGTAAGAAAAAGTAAAAAACGACGCAGATTTGCTCTGCGCAACGATCGAAGGCGACCCTAGGGTCGCCTTCGTGCTTTATATAAGAGGGAAAATGCTCGCTCAGGCCTTCGCTGCTACGACCATCTTCTTCGCGTGCGCCAGGGACTCCTTGGTCAAATCAATACCGCCGAGCATCCGCGCCACTTCTTCCACGCGCTCCGACTTGTTCAGCTTGGACACGGCCGTGCGCGTCGCATCGCTGCCCCGCACTTTGTGCACGAACAAATGCTGATGCCCCTGGGCCGCCACTTGCGGTAAGTGGGTCACCGTCAGCACCTGGCCCCGATCGCCCAGGCGGCGCAACAACTGGCCAACAATTTCGGCAGTCGGTCCGCCAATGCCCACGTCCACTTCATCGAACACCAGAGTCGGTACGCGCGAGGTTTGCGCCGTGATGACCTGGATCGCCAGGCTGATCCGTGACAGCTCACCGCCGGAGGCGACTTTTGCCAGGGCTTTGAGCGGTTGCCCCGGGTTGGCGCTGACCAGCAGCTCCACCTGTTCCAGTCCGTGGGGTTGCAGTTCATGGCTGGTATTGGCGTGCAGCTCGATAGTGAAGCGGCCGCCGGGCATGCCCAGGCGCTGGATTTCCTGTTCCACGGCACCGGCCAGGCGGGTAGCGGCCTGTTGGCGAAGGTCGCTCAGCTCACGAGCCTTTTCCTGATAATGGCGGGCGAAGGAGGCGAGTTCTTCGCCGAGGCGCTCAATGGACTCGTCGTTCGCGTTCAGGGTCTCGATTTCATCCAGCAGCTTTTGTTGCACTGCCGCCACTTCGGTTGGCTGGATTCGATGTTTGCGCGCCAGGGTGTAGATAGTGTCCAGGCGCTCTTCTATTACCTGCAGGCGCGCCGGGTCGGCATCGAAATGATCGAGGAAGCGGTTCAATTCACCCACCGCTTCCTCCACCTGGATCTGCGCGCTGGTCAGCAGGGTGGTGGCTTCACTCAGTGAGCCGGAGGCGTTAGTCACGCTGGACAGGCGATTGAGGCTCGCGGTCAGTGCGTTAAGCACATTGCCGGAATCACTTTCGCTGCATTGCTCGATCACCTGGCGACAGATACCCAGCAGCGTCTCGGCGTTGGTCAGGTTCTTGTGTTCCTGTTCAAGCTGTTCCAGTTCGGTCTCGCCCAGGCCCAGGCTTTCAAGCTCTTCGAGTTGATAGCTGAGCAGTTGGTGGCGAGCGCGTTGCTCGTCGCCGGAATTGGAAAGGCGTTCCAGTTCCTGGCGCGTCTGGCGCCAGCGTTGCGCGGCCAGGTGGACCTGGCGGGCAAGTTCGGTGGCGCCGGCGTACTCATCCAGCAAGCGGCGATGGGTGTCGGTTTTCAGCAGGGACTGGTGCTCATGCTGGCTGTGGATATCAATCAACAGTTCACCCAGGGCTTTCAAGTCGCCAAGGGGGCAGGGCGTGCCGTTGATGTAGCCGCGTGAGCGTCCTTCGGCGGTGATCACCCGGCGCAGGATGCACGGCCCTTCGTTATTGAGGTCGCGCTCGGCCAGCCAGGCCTCGGCCTCGGGAATATCCGCCAGATCGAATGTGGCCAGGATGTCGGCCTTGTCGGCGCCGGGGCGCACCACGCCACTGTCGGCGCGGTCCCCGAGCGTCAGGCCCAGGGCGTCGAGCATGATCGACTTGCCGGCGCCGGTCTCGCCTGTGATTACGCTCATGCCGCGATCCAGTTCGAGATCCAGATGTTCAACGATGGCGTAGTTATGTACGGACAGGTGCACGAGCATGACGGCCGCTCCCAGGCTTTAGGTCTGGTTATTTATACAGTGTTTTGTTTGAGGCTGACAATCCTGGCGCTTAGCTCGATTTGCTTGATCGGGTGCTTTTTTTAGCTCAATAAGGAATGTAGAGGCGGGAAATGATCCGAGACATGCGAAAGACTTTTGGTAACGTCCGCGCCCTTGAACCTGAAAATTGTGGCCCCATATACCGGAACAGAAGCGCGAGTTGAGTTCGCGCATGATTTTGAAAGGAGAAAGCTATGGCTGACGAACAGACGCAGGATACGCAAACGCCAGACGCCAATTCGGCTGCCGGTGATGAGCTGGGTACTCGTGTGCAAGTGCTCGAAGAGCAATTGGCCGCAGCGCAGGATCAGTCGTTGCGTGTTGCCGCCGATCTGCAGAACGTCCGCCGCCGTGCCGAGCAGGACGTAGAAAAGGCTCACAAATTCGCCTTGGAAAAATTCGCCAACGACCTGCTGCCGATTATTGACAGCCTGGAGCGTGGCCTTGAATTGTCCAATCCGGATGACGAAAACATCCGCCCGATGCGCGAGGGGATCGAACTGACCCTGAAAATGTTCCAGGACACCCTGAAGCGTTATCAGTTGGAAGCCATCGATCCACTCGGCGGTGAGCCGTTCAACGCGGAGCACCACCAGGCGATGGCGATGCAGGAAAGCCACGACCTGGAGCCCAACAGCGTATTGAAGGTATTCCAGAAGGGTTATCTGCTCAACGGTCGCTTGTTGCGCCCGGCGATGGTGGTGGTGAGCAAGGCTCCCGCACCCGTTTCGCCTTCTATTGATGAGCAGGCTTGAAATCCGCCGCAAGGCCCCCATTTATAAGTCAAGCGATTAAGTGCTACCGCAGTTAGCCACAACTGCTGCGGCAACCAAATTCAAGTTTCGGGAGAGTCAAACATGGGCAAGATTATCGGTATCGACCTGGGGACCACCAACTCGTGCGTCTCGGTCATGGAAAACGGCAAGGCCAAAGTTATCGAAAACGCTGAAGGCGCGCGTACCACGCCGTCGATCATCGCTTACGCCAACGATGGCGAGATCCTGGTTGGTCAGTCGGCCAAGCGTCAGGCCGTTACCAACCCGCACAACACCCTGTACGCGGTGAAGCGTCTGATCGGTCGTAAGTTCGACGAAGAAGTCGTACAGAAAGACATCAAGATGGTGCCTTACAAAATCGCCAAGGCCGACAACGGTGACGCCTGGGTTGAAGTGAACGGCAACAAGATGTCCGCGCCGCAGATCTCGGCTGAAGTCTTGAAAAAGATGAAGAAGACTGCCGAAGACTACCTCGGTGAAACCGTGACCGAAGCGGTCATCACTGTTCCGGCCTACTTCAACGACAGCCAGCGCCAGGCAACCAAAGACGCCGGCCGCATCGCGGGTCTTGACGTAAAACGTATCATTAACGAACCTACCGCAGCGGCCCTGGCCTACGGTATGGACAAGGCCAAAGGCGACCACACTGTGATCGTTTATGACCTGGGCGGTGGTACTTTCGACGTCTCCGTCATCGAGATCGCGGAAGTTGACGGCGAGCACCAGTTCGAAGTGTTGGCCACCAACGGCGACACGTTCCTGGGTGGTGAAGACTTCGACATTCGTCTGATCGACTACCTCGTTGACGAATTCAAGAAAGAAAGCGGCATGAACCTCAAGGGTGACCCGCTGGCGATGCAGCGCCTGAAAGAAGCCGCTGAGAAAGCCAAGATCGAACTGTCGTCGAGCATGTCCACCGACGTGAACCTGCCGTACATCACTGCAGACGCTACCGGTCCTAAGCACTTGAACGTGAAGATCTCGCGCGCCAAGTTGGAAGCACTGGTTGAAGACCTGGTTCAGCGCACCATCGAGCCATGCCGCATTGCACTGAAAGACGCCGGTATCGACGTTGGCGCGATCAATGACGTGATCCTGGTCGGTGGCCAGACCCGTATGCCGCTGGTGCAGCAGAAAGTCACCGAGTTCTTCGGTAAAGAAGCACGTAAAGACGTGAACCCGGACGAAGCGGTTGCCATGGGTGCTGCTATCCAGGGCGCGGTATTGGCCGGTGACGTGAAAGACGTGCTGCTGCTGGACGTCAGCCCGCTGACTCTGGGTATCGAAACCATGGGTGGCGTGATGACCGCGCTGATCGAGAAAAACACCACGATTCCTACCAAGAAATCCCAGGTGTTCTCGACTGCCGACGACAACCAGGGCGCCGTGACCATTCACGTGCTGCAAGGCGAGCGCAAGCAAGCTGCGCAGAACAAATCCCTGGGCAAGTTTGACCTGGCCGAGATTCCACCAGCCCCACGTGGCGTGCCACAGATCGAAGTGACCTTCGACATCGACGCCAACGGTATCCTGCACGTTGGCGCGAAAGACAAGGCGACCGGCAAAGAGCAGAAGATCACCATCAAGGCCAACTCCGGCCTGTCTGATGAAGAAATTCAACAGATGATTCGTGATGCTGAAGCCAACGCTGATGCGGACGCCAAGTTTGCCGAGCTGGCGGGTTCCCGTAACCAGGGTGACGCGCTGGTTCACTCGACGCGCAAAATGGTCGCTGATGCTGGCGACAAGGTGACTGCCGAAGAGAAAACTGCAATCGAAGCCGCTGTAGTTGCCCTGGAAGCCGCTATCAAAGGCGACGACAAGGCCGCTATCGAAGCCAAGGTTGAAGAGCTGTCGAAGGTGTCCGCGCCAGTGGCCCAGAAAATGTACGCCGAACAAGGCCAGCCGGCTGAAGGTGCTGCGCAGCAAGCAGAGCCTGAAGCCAAGCACGACGATGTTGTCGATGCCGAGTTCGAAGAAGTCAAAGACCAGAAGTAACTTGGTCGCCCGGTTGACCGCTCACAAGCGGTGACTGGTAGGATGTCGCCGCGCGGGAGCTTGCTCCCGCGTTGGCGTGTCTGGGGTATGCGAATTTTTACAGTATGCGACAGCGTTCGGGTGCTGGCGGTGTGGCCGGGAATGCTCCTGCTTTCCGAGCAGTAAATACCGCGTTTTTAGTCGGGTGGCCGGCTAAAAAGTAGTAATGACCAGGATCGTTGAATTGACGTGAGTTGGGTCCGGGCCTGCATTGGGGCTCAACGAGTTTGGCGAGGCTCAGGAGGGTCTGGCTGAACGTCCTTAAGAGTGCAAAGACTTATGGCAAAGCGTGACTATTACGAAGTATTGGGTGTGGAGCGCGGGGCTAGCGAGGCGGACCTGAAAAAGGCTTACCGTCGCCTGGCGATGAAGCACCACCCGGACCGTAATCCGGATAGCAAAGAATCCGAAGAAATGTTCAAAGAGGCCAATGAGGCCTACGAATGTCTGTCTGATCCCAACAAGCGTGCAGCCTACGACCAGTATGGGCATGCCGGCGTCGACCCGAGCATGGGTGGCGGCGGTGCCGGTTTTGGTGGCCAGAACTTCTCCGATATTTTCGGTGACGTGTTCAGTGATTTCTTTGGCGGTGGCCGTGGTGGCCAGCGTGGCGGGGCCCAACGTGGCAGCGACTTGCGCTACACCCTGGAGCTGAACCTGGAAGAAGCCGTGCGCGGCACCAGCGTCAACATCCGTGTACCGACGCTGGTCAACTGCAAACCGTGCGACGGCTCGGGTGCCAAGAAGGGCTCTTCGCCCATCACCTGCCCGACCTGCGGCGGTATCGGCCAGGTGCGGATGCAGCAGGGCTTCTTCTCGGTGCAGCAAACCTGCCCGCGTTGCCATGGCCAGGGCAAGATCATTTCCGACCCGTGCGATTCCTGCCATGGCGAAGGTCGCGTCGAAGAGTACAAGACGCTGTCGGTGAAAGTGCCGGCGGGCGTGGATACCGGTGACCGCATTCGTCTGTCGGGTGAAGGGGAGGCCGGTACTCAGGGTGGGCCTACGGGCGACCTGTATGTGGTGATCAATGTGCGCGAGCACTCGATCTTCCAGCGTGATGGCAAGCATCTGTTCTGTGAAGTGCCGATCAGCTTCGTCGATGCGGCCCTGGGTGGTGAGCTGGAAATTCCGACGCTGGACGGTCGGGTCAAGCTGAAGATTCCAGAGGGTACGCAGACCGGCAAGCAGTTCCGTATCCGTGGCAAAGGCGTTGCGCCGGTGCGCGGTGGCGGGGCCGGCGACCTGATGTGTCGCGTGGCGGTAGAAACGCCGGTCAACCTGAATCGCCGTCAGCGTGAGCTGCTTGAAGAGTTCCGCAGTTCGTTGGAAGGTGATGACTCTCACTCGCCGAAAACCACGGGCTTTTTCGATGGTGTGAAGCGCTTCTTCGGCGACCTGTAAGGAATTGAGTATGCGACGTATAGCCGTAATGGGCGCTGCCGGGCGCATGGGCAAGACGCTGGTCGAAGCCGTGCAGCAGCGCTCGCCGGCGTCCGGGCTGACCGCGGCGATCGTGCGTCCGGGCAGCACGTTGATCGGTGCGGACGCGGGTGAGTTGGCCTCACTGGGCCGTATCGGCGTCTCGTTGTCCGGTCATCTGGCGCAGGTGGCCGACGAGTTCGACGTGTTGATCGATTTCACGCTGCCGGAGGTGATGCTGGAAAGCCTGGCGTTCTGTCGCAAGGCAGGCAAGGCGATGGTGATCGGTACCACCGGTTTGACGGTGGAGCAGAAGCAGTTGCTGGCTCAGGCGGGCAAGGATATCCCGATCGTCTTTGCGGCGAACTTCAGCGTAGGCGTGAATCTGTCCCTCAAGCTGCTGGATATGGCCGCTCGCGTATTGGGTGATGAGGCGGATATCGAGATTATCGAAACCCATCATCGTCACAAGATCGATGCGCCGTCCGGGACTGCCTTGCGGATGGGCGAGGCCATCGCCGATGCGTTGGGGCGTGACCTGTGCAAAGTGGCGGTGTATGGCCGTGAAGGGCACACCGGTGCCCGTGCGCGCGACACCATTGGTTTTGCCACCGTACGCGGTGGTGATGTGGTCGGCGATCACACTGTGCTGTTTGCCACTGAGGGCGAACGCCTGGAAATCACGCACAAGGCTTCCAGTCGCATGACGTTTGCCAAGGGCGCGGTGCGCGCTGCGCTCTGGCTGGAAGGGCGCGAGCCTGGCCTGTACGACATGCGTGATGTGCTCGACCTGCACTAATCGGTAGCTTAAACAGGGCCTCAAGCTTATGCTTGGGCCCCGTTTTACCCGCTAAGCGACGCCCTGTCGCATTCCCCTGCCTTTCAGGCTCATTAGCGGTGGACCAAAAAAGCCTTTTTCTGTAAGCTACAGCTTTAGTGTGTCCACTAAAAGCGCGCAGAATAATTCAGTGAAGAAGCGGGGTGACGTGTCCATACGTCACTCCGCTTTTTTGCAACCTGCGATCGCCCTTTCAGGCTTTATTTACGGGAGGTCTTCTTGACTAAGCCAGCCATACTCGCCCTTGCTGATGGCAGCATTTTTCGCGGCGAAGCCATTGGAGCCGACGGTCAAACCGTTGGTGAGGTGGTGTTCAACACCGCCATGACCGGCTATCAGGAAATCCTTACCGATCCTTCCTACGCCCAACAGATCGTTACCCTGACCTATCCGCACATCGGCAACACCGGTACTACACCGGAAGACGCCGAGTCTGATCGCGTCTGGTCGGCCGGTCTGGTGATTCGTGACCTGCCACTGGTTGCGAGCAACTGGCGTAACACGATGTCGCTGTCCGATTACCTGAAAGCCAACAACGTTGTGGCGATCGCCGGTATCGATACGCGCCGCCTCACGCGCATCCTGCGTGAAAAAGGCTCGCAGAACGGCTGCATCATGGTCGGTGAGAATATCTCCGAAGAGGCCGCGATTGCCGCAGCGCAAGGGTTCCCTGGCCTGAAAGGCATGGACCTGGCGAAAGTCGTCAGCGTCAAAGAGAAGTACGAATGGCGCTCCACTGTCTGGGACCTGAAGACCGACAGCCACGCGACTATCGAGGCCGCCGACTTGCCTTATCACGTTGTGGCCTACGACTACGGCGTGAAGTACAACATCCTGCGCATGCTGGTTGAGCGTGGCTGCCGCGTAACCGTGGTGCCGGCGCAAACCCCGGCCAGCGATGTACTCGCCCTGCAACCGGACGGCGTGTTCCTGTCCAACGGCCCTGGTGACCCGGAGCCATGCGACTACGCGATCCAGGCGATCAAGGACGTGCTGGAAACCGAGATCCCGGTATTCGGTATCTGCCTGGGCCACCAGTTGCTGGCCCTGGCCTCGGGCGCCAAGACCCTGAAGATGGGCCACGGTCACCACGGTGCCAACCACCCCGTGCAGGACCTGGACACCGGCGTTGTCATGATCACCAGCCAGAACCACGGTTTTGCGGTGGATGAAGCGAGCCTGCCTTCGAACGTGCGCGCGATTCACAAGTCGCTGTTCGACGGTTCCCTGCAAGGCATCGAGCGCACCGACAAGAGCGCGTTCAGCTTCCAGGGTCACCCTGAAGCCAGCCCGGGCCCGAACGACGTAGCGCCGCTGTTCGACCGTTTCATCAATGAGATGGCCAAGCGACGCTGACTGAGCGGCCTGCGGGTGGTCCCGAATTTCGGTGGCCCCCGCAGGCTCTTCAAAGAATGTTCAAGACGGCTTGCCGACTGACCTGCGGATTTGAGTGACAAACCCATGCCAAAACGTACAGACATAAAAAGCATCCTGATTCTCGGCGCTGGCCCGATCGTTATCGGCCAGGCCTGCGAATTCGACTACTCCGGCGCCCAGGCCTGTAAAGCCCTGCGCGAGGAGGGTTACCGCGTCATCCTGGTGAACTCCAACCCGGCCACCATCATGACCGACCCGGCCATGGCCGATGCCACCTACATCGAACCGATCAAATGGCAGACCGTTGCCAAGATCATCGAGAAAGAGCGTCCGGACGCGCTGTTGCCCACCATGGGCGGCCAGACCGCACTGAACTGCGCCCTGGACCTGGAGCGCGAAGGCGTCCTGGAGAAGTTCGGCGTCGAGATGATCGGTGCCAACGCCGACACCATCGACAAGGCTGAAGACCGTTCGCGTTTCGACAAGGCGATGAAGTCCATCGGCCTTGATTGCCCGCGCTCCGGTATCGCCCACAGCATGGAAGAGGCCAACGCGGTTCTCGAAAAGCTGGGCTTCCCGTGCATTATCCGTCCGTCCTTCACCATGGGCGGCACCGGTGGTGGCATCGCCTACAACCGTGAAGAGTTCGAAGAAATCTGCGCCCGCGGCCTGGACCTGTCGCCGACCAAAGAGCTGCTGATCGACGAATCCCTGATCGGCTGGAAAGAATACGAGATGGAGGTTGTCCGCGATAAGAAGGACAACTGCATCATCGTCTGCTCCATCGAAAACTTCGACCCGATGGGTGTGCACACCGGTGACTCGATCACCGTTGCGCCGGCGCAGACCCTGACGGACAAGGAATACCAGATCATGCGTAACGCCTCGTTGGCGGTACTGCGTGAAATCGGCGTGGAAACCGGTGGTTCCAACGTTCAGTTCGGCATCTGCCCGGATACCGGCCGCATGGTCGTGATCGAGATGAACCCGCGTGTATCGCGTTCTTCGGCGCTGGCATCGAAAGCCACCGGCTTCCCGATTGCGCGAATCGCGGCCAAGCTGGCGATCGGTTACACCCTGGACGAGTTGCAGAATGAAATCACCGGCGGCGCCATGCCGGCGTCTTTCGAGCCGTCTATCGACTACGTCGTGACCAAGCTGCCGCGCTTTGCCTTTGAGAAATTCGCCAAGGCCGATGCGCGCCTGACCACTCAGATGAAGTCGGTCGGTGAAGTCATGGCCATTGGCCGTACGTTCCAGGAATCCCTGCAGAAAGCCCTGCGCGGCCTGGAAGTCGGTGTGTGCGGCCTGGACGAGAAGCTCGACCTGAGCAACCCGGAAAGCATGAGCATCCTCAAGCGCGAGCTGACCGTACCGGGCGCCGAGCGTATCTGGTACGTGGCTGACGCCTTCCGTGCCGGCCTGAGCGTCGAAGATATCTTCGGCATGAACATGATCGACCCGTGGTTCCTGGTGCAGATCGAAGACCTGATCAAGGAAGAAGAGAAGGTCAAGACCCTCGGCCTGTCGTCCATCGACCGCGACCTGATGTTCCGCCTCAAGCGCAAAGGCTTCTCCGATCAGCGTCTGGCCAAGCTGCTGGGTGTGACCGAGAAAAACCTGCGTACCCATCGCCACAAGCTGGATATCTTCCCGGTCTACAAGCGCGTTGATACCTGCGCCGCCGAGTTCGCCACCGACACTGCGTACATGTACTCCACCTATGAGGAAGAGTGCGAAGCCGCGCCGTCGGATCGCGACAAGATCATCATCCTCGGTGGCGGCCCGAACCGTATCGGCCAAGGCATCGAGTTTGACTATTGCTGCGTACACGCCGCTCTCGCCCTGCGCGAAGACGGGTACGAGACCATCATGGTCAACTGCAACCCGGAAACGGTTTCCACTGACTACGACACGTCCGACCGCCTGTACTTCGAGCCGGTGACACTGGAAGACGTACTGGAAATCTGCCGCGTCGAGAAGCCAAAAGGCGTGATCGTCCAGTACGGCGGCCAAACCCCACTGAAACTGGCGCGTGCCCTGGAAGCCGCTGGCGTGCCGATCATCGGTACCAGCCCGGATGCCATCGACCGTGCAGAAGACCGTGAGCGTTTCCAGCAAATGGTCGAGCGCCTGAACCTGCGTCAGCCGCCGAACGCCACCGTGCGCAGCGAAGACGAAGCCATCCGTGCAGCCAGCAAGATCGGCTACCCGCTGGTGGTGCGTCCGTCCTACGTACTGGGCGGCCGCGCGATGGAAATCGTCTACGAAGAAGAAGAACTCAAGCGCTACCTGCGTGACGCGGTGAAAGTCTCCAACGACAGCCCGGTGCTGCTCGACCACTTCCTCAACTGCGCCATCGAAATGGACGTGGACGCGGTGTGCGACGGTACCGACGTGGTGATCGGAGCGATCATGCAGCACATCGAACAGGCGGGCGTTCACTCCGGTGACTCCGCGTGCTCGCTGCCGCCGTACTCGCTGCCGGCGCACATCCAGGACGAGATGCGCGAACAGGTCAAGAAAATGGCCCTGGAACTGGGTGTGGTCGGCCTGATGAACGTGCAGTTGGCGCTGCAAGGCGAAGACATCTACGTCATCGAAGTCAACCCGCGCGCTTCGCGTACCGTACCGTTCGTGTCCAAGTGCATCGGTGTGTCCCTGGCCATGATCGCTGCGCGCGTGATGGCCGGTAAGACCCTGAAGGAAATCGGCTTCACCAAGGAAATCATTCCGAACTTCTACAGCGTGAAAGAGGCGGTGTTCCCATTCGCCAAATTCCCTGGCGTGGACCCGATCCTGGGCCCGGAAATGAAGTCCACCGGTGAAGTGATGGGCGTGGGCGACACCTTCGGCGAAGCCTTCGCCAAGGCCCAGATGGGCGCCAGCGAAGTGCTGCCGACCGGCGGTACTGCGTTTATCAGCGTGCGCGATGACGACAAGCCACTGGTTGCGGGTGTGGCCCGTGATCTGATCAACTTGGGCTTTGAAGTCGTGGCTACCGCCGGGACCGCCAAGCTGATCGAGGCTGCCGGCCTGAAAGTACGCCGCGTGAATAAAGTGACGGAGGGCCGTCCGCACGTGGTCGACATGATCAAGAATGACGAAGTCACCCTGATCATCAACACCACCGAAGGTCGCCAGTCGATCGCGGACTCCTACTCCATTCGTCGTAATGCCTTGCAGCACAAGATCTACTGCACCACCACCATTGCTGCTGGCGAAGCCATCTGCGAAGCGCTCAAGTTCGGTCCGGAAAAGACCGTGCGTCGCTTGCAGGATCTACACGCAGGATTGAAGGCATGAGCATAACCAAATACCCGATGACCGTTCAGGGCGCTCGCGCCCTGGAAGAGGAGCACGCCCATCTGACCAAAGTCGTACGTCCAAAGCTGAGCCAGGACATCGGTACGGCCCGCGAGTTGGGTGACTTGAAGGAAAACGCCGAATACCACGCTGCTCGCGAGCAGCAGGGTATGGTCGAGGCGCGGATCCGTGATATCGAAGGCCGCATGCAGAATGCGGTGATCATCGACGTCACGACCATCCCGCATACCGGCAAGGTGATTTTTGGCACCACGGTGGAAATCGCCAACGTCGAGACCGATGAGCGCGTTGTTTATCACATCGTGGGCGAAGACGAGGCTGACTTCAAACTCGGCAAGATCTCCGTGGGTTCACCGCTTGCCCGTGCCTTGATTGCCAAGGAAGAAGGGGACGTGGTGTCTGTGAAAACCCCCGGCGGCGTGATCGAGTACGAGATTGTTGAAGTTCGTCACATCTGAAAGACGGCGCCCGCTTCGTGCGGGCGCCATGCTTTGGCAGCTCTCCCAGATGCTTTGGGTGGGTGGCCTGTGGTTGTTGCACATTGGCGTGCTGCCAGCGCTGGGTTTGATTGGCCTGGCGCCGCTGCTGATCGATGAGATCGACGAATTGCTCAGTGCGTTGCTGGTGGCTTTTGCGGCGGCGTGCGTGACCCTCCAGGCATTAGTGCTGGTCAAGGCTGAAGGCTTGGGGAGTTTGTGGCGGGATATTCGCGGCCAACTGCTATTGATGGCGCTGTATGCGTGCGCAATGTATTGCGTCGTGCATGTCTGGCTGCCGCAAGCGTTGCGCTGGCAGCTATTCAGCTATCTTGTGCTAGGGTTCTCCGGCCTGGTGCTGGTTATACAGCCCGCACCGGGATGGAGTGGCGGGGCGCGCGAAGCACGCCCCTGACCCTTGTCATCATTTGAAGCGATGAACGTTCGACAGTTGCTTGTTGACGCTGAAATTCTTGCGATACAGCAGCGCCATCTTGCCGATAACCTGAACCAGGTCCGCCTTGCCCACCTTGCACAGTTCTGCAACGGCGGCCAGGCGCGCTTCGCGATCAAGGATATTGACCTTGATCTTGATCAGTTCATGATCATTGAGTGCGCGTTCGAATTCGGCTAACACACCTTCAGTCAAACCGTTGTCTGCCACAATCAGAACTGGTTTCAGATGGTGGCCAATGGATTTGTACTGTTTCTTCTGCTCTTGAGTGAGCGGCATAATCTGACCCCTGCGTCTGATCTTGTAAAAAGCGGCGGCCAGTTTACCCGAGCGAGTCCGGGACCGCCCAGTTAATCACGACCCGTTTTATTTTCGAGGTGGCCCGTGGCCCGTTCCAAAACCAGCCTTAAGTGGCTACAAGAGCATTTCAACGATCCTTACGTCAAAAAGGCGCAGAAGGACGGCTACCGTTCCCGGGCCAGCTACAAATTGCTGGAGATCCAGGACAAGGACAAATTGATCCGTCCCGGCATGAGCGTTATTGACCTGGGCGCGGCCCCGGGTGGCTGGTCCCAGGTGACCAGTCGTCTGATTGGTGGGCAGGGCCGCTTGATCGCTTCAGACATCCTGGAGATGGACAGCATCCCGGATGTGACCTTTGTTCATGGTGATTTCACCCAGGACAGCGTGCTCGCAGAGATTCTTGAGGCGGTGGGAAATTCGCAGGTAGACCTTGTGATTTCCGACATGGCCCCCAATATGAGTGGATTACCGGCCGTCGATATGCCGCGTGCCATGTTCCTGTGTGAATTGGCGCTGGACCTGGCGGGTCGGGTACTGCGTCCTGGTGGTGATTTCCTGGTGAAAGTCTTCCAGGGCGAAGGGTTTGACGAGTACCACAAGAACATCCGCAAGCTGTTCGACAAGGTGCAAACACGCAAGCCCGACTCTTCCCGGGACAGGTCCCGGGAGCAATACCTGCTCTGTCGCGGCTTTCGCGGCGTTGAAGGTGCGGCGAGCGAAGAGCGTTTTTGAGAGATTCGAGGAAGGCGATAGGTTTTTTTATATCGCTTTCGTCATGAAGCTTTACGATTATTGTGTAGTCAAAGTTTCACAAAGGGTTACAGACGGCGCCTGCCAGTGGTGTAGGTAATGTAGTAAGTTAGGCCGGTGAATATCATGCGAAGCGCGCGCCAGTAGCGGAGCTTGCTTCAGAGGGTAGTTAATTGAACGATATGGCAAAGAATCTGATCCTGTGGTTGATCATCGCGGCTGTCCTGGTGACGGTGATGAACAACTTCTCCAGCCCTAACGAGCCGCAGACCCTCAACTATTCCGACTTCATCCAGCAAGTTAAGGATGGCAAGGTCGAGCGCGTGGCGGTTGATGGCTACGTGATTACCGGCAAGCGTATTGATGGCGACAGCTTCAAGACCATTCGTCCGGCCATTCAGGACAACGGTCTGATCGGCGACCTGGTGGACAACAAGGTCGTTGTGGAAGGCAAACAGCCTGAGCAGCAGAGCATCTGGACCCAGCTCCTGGTAGCCAGCTTCCCGATCCTGGTGATTATCGCCGTGTTCATGTTCTTCATGCGCCAGATGCAAGGGGGTGCGGGAGGCAAGGGCGGGCCGATGAGCTTCGGCAAGAGCAAGGCACGCCTGCTCTCCGAGGACCAGGTGAAAACCACCCTGGCGGATGTCGCCGGTTGCGACGAAGCCAAGGAAGAAGTCGGTGAGCTGGTCGAGTTCCTGCGTGATCCGGGCAAGTTCCAGCGCCTGGGCGGACGCATTCCTCGTGGCGTACTGATGGTCGGTCCGCCGGGTACCGGTAAAACCTTGTTGGCCAAGGCGATTGCCGGCGAAGCCAAGGTACCGTTCTTCACCATTTCCGGTTCTGACTTTGTCGAGATGTTCGTCGGTGTCGGTGCCAGCCGTGTTCGCGATATGTTCGAACAGGCCAAGAAACACGCGCCATGCATCATCTTCATCGACGAAATCGATGCCGTGGGTCGCCATCGTGGCGCCGGCATGGGTGGCGGTCATGACGAGCGTGAGCAGACCCTCAACCAGTTGCTGGTGGAGATGGACGGTTTCGAGATGAATGACGGCATCATCGTCATCGCTGCAACCAACCGTCCTGACGTACTGGACCCTGCGCTGCTGCGTCCTGGCCGTTTCGACCGCCAGGTGGTGGTAGGCTTGCCGGACATCCGCGGTCGCGAACAGATCCTCAAGGTCCACATGCGTAAAGTGCCAATGGGCGACGACGTGGCCCCGGCCGTGATTGCCCGTGGTACCCCAGGCTTCTCCGGTGCTGATTTGGCCAACCTGGTCAACGAGGCTTCGTTGTTCGCAGCCCGTACCGGCAAGCGCATCGTTGAAATGAAAGAGTTCGAATTGGCCAAGGACAAGATCATGATGGGCGCAGAGCGCAAATCCATGGTCATGTCCGAGAAGGAAAAGCAGAACACTGCGTATCACGAAGCGGGTCACGCCATCGTGGGTCGAGTTGTGCCTGAGCATGACCCGGTCTACAAGGTCTCGATCATTCCACGTGGTCGTGCCTTGGGCGTGACGATGTTCCTGCCGGAAGAGGATCGTTACAGCCTCTCCAAGCGTGCGCTGATCAGCCAGATCTGTTCGCTGTACGGCGGTCGGATTGCGGAAGAGATGACGTTGGGCTTCGACGGTGTCACCACCGGCGCTTCCAACGACATCATGCGCGCCAGCCAGATCGCCCGGAACATGGTGACCAAGTGGGGTTTGTCGGAGAAACTCGGTCCGTTGATGTATGCCGAGGAAGAAGGCGAAGTATTCCTGGGGCGTGGCGGTGGCGGTCAAAGTGCCAGTTTTTCGGGCGAGACAGCCAAGCTGATCGACTCCGAGGTGCGCAGCATCATTGACCAGTGCTATGGCACGGCCAAGCAGATCCTCACCGACAACCGCGACAAGCTGGACGCGATGGCTGATGCGCTGATGAAATACGAGACTATTGATGCCGATCAGATCGACGACATCATGGCGGGGCGTACGCCTCGTGAGCCTCGCGATTGGGAAGGTGGTTCAGGTACCTCGGGCACTCCGCCAGTGGTGCAGAATGAACGTCCTGAAGCTCCGATCGGCGGCCCGGCGGCTGACCATTAAGGTTTGAAATGATTTCTGCGTCGTCCTCCACCCGGTTGCCTTGCGGCAACCGGGTTCTTGATTTGGCCCATACGCATGTCATGGGCATTCTTAATGTAACTCCCGACTCGTTCTCCGATGGCGGCCGCTTCAGTCAGCAGGATGCCGCGTTGCGTCATGCCGAGGCGATGGTGGCTGCCGGCGCGACGTTGATTGATGTCGGCGGCGAGTCGACTCGGCCGGGTGCCCGCGTTGTTTCTCCTGTGGAGGAGCTGGAGCGGGTGGCGCCGATTGTCGAGCGCATTGCGCGCGAGCTGGATGTGATCATCTCGGTGGACACGTCAACGCCGGCGGTGATGCGGGAAACTGCACGCCTGGGAGCGGGCCTGATTAATGATGTGCGTTCATTGCAGCGCGACGGTGCCCTCGACGCCGCTGCGGCGACCGGCCTGCCCGTGTGTCTGATGCATATGCTGGGAGAACCCGGCAATATGCAGGATAATCCGCACTACAACGACCTGGTTGGCGAGGTAAGTCGCTTCCTCGCTGACAGAGTCGCCCAGTGCGCGTCAGTGGGCATTGGCGCTGAAAAGATCATTCTCGATCCCGGGTTTGGCTTCGCCAAGACCCTGCCGCATAATTTAAGCCTGTTCAAGCATATGCAAGCCCTGCACGCCCTTGGTCGGCCTCTTCTGGTCGGTGTTTCGCGCAAGAGCATGATAGGGCAGGCCCTGAATCGCCCGGTGGGTGAGCGGCTGTATGGCGGCCTCGCGCTGGCTGCGCTTGCCATGACCAAGGGCGCTCGTATTTTGCGTGTGCATGATGTCGCCGAGACGGTGGACGTGGTGCGCATGATTGCCGCTGTAGAATCAGCCGAATAAGAATGATGGAGCACTCATGACTAAGAAATATTTTGGCACCGACGGTATCCGTGGTCGGGTCGGTGAATACCCGATTACCCCAGATTTCATGCTCAAGCTGGGTTGGGCGGCAGGCATGGCATTCCGCAGCATGGGCGCGTGCCGCATCCTGGTGGGCAAGGACACGCGTATTTCCGGCTACATGTTTGAATCCGCGCTGGAGGCAGGGTTGTCCGCCGCGGGTGCCGACGTGATGCTGCTGGGCCCCATGCCTACACCGGCGATCGCCTACCTGACGCGTACCTTTCATGCTCAAGCCGGTATCGTGATCAGTGCTTCGCACAATCCGCACGATGACAATGGCATCAAGTTTTTCTCGGGGCAGGGCACCAAGTTGCCGGACGAGATCGAGCTGATGATCGAAGAGCTGCTGGATGCGCCGATGACGGTGGTTGAGTCCAGCAAGCTGGGCAAGGTGTCGCGTATCAACGATGCCTCCGGTCGCTACATCGAATTCTGTAAAAGCAGCGTGCCGAGCAGCACCAATTTCGCCGGGCTGAAGATCGTCGTCGATTGTGCCCACGGTGCGACGTACAAGGTGGCGCCGAGTGTATTCAAGGAGCTCGGTGCGCAAGTCACTGTGCTGTCGGCTCAGCCCAACGGGTTGAACATCAACGACAACTGCGGTTCCACGCACATGGAGCAGTTGCAGGCGGCGGTTCTGGCCGAGCATGCGGACCTGGGTATCGCCTTTGACGGCGATGGCGACCGCGTGTTGATGGTCGATCACACCGGCATGGTCGTGGATGGTGATGACCTGCTGTTCATCATTGCCCGCGACTTGCATGAGCGTAACAAGCTGCAAGGGGGTGTCGTCGGTACGCTGATGAGTAACCTGGGGCTTGAATTGGCGTTGGCTGAATTGGGGATTCCCTTCATTCGCGCCAATGTAGGTGACCGTTACGTGATTGCCGAGTTGCTGGAACGCAATTGGCTGATTGGTGGTGAAAACTCGGGGCATGTCGTTTGCTTCCAGCACACCACCACGGGCGACGCAATCATCGCCGCGCTGCAGGTGTTGCTGGCCTTGCGTCGTCGCGAAGAGAGCCTCGCGCAGGCGCGACAGGCGCTGCGCAAGTGTCCGCAGGTGCTGCTCAATGTGCGTTTCGGCGGTGGCGAAAACCCAATCGAGCACCCCTCTGTCAAGGAAGCGTGCGAGCGTGTAACCCAGGCAATGGCGGGGCGTGGGCGGGTGTTGTTGCGCAAGTCCGGCACAGAGCCTCTGGTGCGTGTCATGGTCGAAGGCGAGGACGAAACACAGGTTCGCGGCCATGCCGAAGACCTGGCAAAACTGGTAACTGAAGTTTGCGCCTGAATTCGGCTTGCCAGTGATGGTGTGGTTGGGTAACATCTGCGCCCACTTTGACCGACGGGGTACAGCATGCGTCGCACGATGGTAGCTGGTAACTGGAAGATGCACGGTACCCGCGCCAGTGTCGCTGAGCTGATCAATGGCCTTCGTCACCTGGCCTTGCCTGGCGATGTGGATGTTGCGGTTTTCCCGCCTTTCCTGCATGTCGGCCAAGTGGTTGATGGCTTGAAAGGTCAGTCGATTCAGGTCGGTGCGCAGAATTGCGCGGTGGAACCCGCCCAAGGTGCGTTGACCGGTGAGATTGCGCCGAGTCAGTTGGTTGATGCCGGTTGTGCCTATGTGCTTGTTGGGCACTCCGAGCGCCGCCAGTTGATGGGTGAAAGCGATCAGATGCTCAACCGCAAGTTCGCAGCGGCACAGGCTTGTGGTTTGATCCCGGTGTTGTGCATAGGGGAAACCCTTGAGCAGCGCGAATCGGGCAAGACGCTTGAAGTTGTCTCGCGTCAGCTGGGCAGCATCATCGAGGAACTGGGTGTTGGTGCGTTTGCAAAGGCAGTAATCGCTTACGAGCCGGTCTGGGCCATTGGTACCGGGCTGACTGCTACACCGCAACAGGCGCAGGATGTGCACGCCGCCATCCGCGCGCAGTTGGCGGCAGAAAATTCTGAAGTCGCACAAGGTGTGCGGCTTCTATACGGCGGCAGCGTGAAGGCGGCCAATGCGGTCGAACTGTTCGGCATGCCGGATATCGATGGGGGGCTCATTGGTGGAGCTTCCCTGAATGCAGATGAGTTCGGTGCGATCTGTCGCGCCGCGGGAAACTGAAAAAATGCTGGAAACAGTCGTAGTCGTTTTTCATCTGTTGGCTGCCCTGGGCGTAGTTGCCCTGGTTTTGTTGCAACAGGGTAAAGGTGCGGATGCTGGTGCGTCTTTCGGTGCAGGTGCTTCAAATACTGTATTCGGAAGCCAAGGTTCCTCTACCTTTCTTAGTAAGTTTACTGCTATACTTGCCGCCGGTTTCTTCATAACCAGCTTGGGGTTAGGTTACTTTGCTAAAGAGAAGGCTCATGTGCTGACTCAAGTAGGTTTGCCAAACCCAGCAGTGTTGGAAGTACCAAAAGCAAAACCGGCTTCTGATGATGTCCCGGTGCTTCAAGAGCAAAAGTCGGCTACTCCAGCGACTGACGTGCCTCCAGCTCAAGAGCAGAAGTAAGAAGGTTGTAAACGCTGTATTGCCGAGGTGGTGGAATTGGTAGACACGCAACCTTGAGGTGGTTGTGCCCATAGGGTGTAGGGGTTCGAGTCCCCTTCTCGGTACCAATTATCAGGAGAGCCCGCTGTTGCGGGCTTTCTTGTAGGTGGAAGGTTACATTGACCCTGTAAGGGATCGGTCGTATACTTCCGCCCCAGCTTTGTCGCGGGGTGGAGCAGTCTGGTAGCTCGTCGGGCTCATAACCCGAAGGTCGTCGGTTCAAATCCGGCCCCCGCAACCAGTTTTAGCGGAGCCCCTTTTAAGGGGCTTTTTGTTAGCTGGACACTTTCAACGCCGCTGTTCGACGGCGTTTCAAGGATGGGCGTTTCGCCCATTTTTTTATTTTGCACAGCATGCACATACATGCACGAGGGGGTTCAGGTGTCGAGCAAGCTAGAAGAGTTGCAGGCCTTGCTGGCCCCGGTGGTCGTGGCCCTAGGCTATGAATGCTGGGGTATTGAGTTTTCGGCTCAAGGTCGCCACTCAATGTTGCGCGTTTATATCGATAAAGAGGGCGGCGTGCTGGTGGACGATTGTGCAATTGTCAGCCGTCAGATCAGCGGTGTCCTGGATGTTGAAGATCCGATTTCCGTTGAATACACCCTTGAAGTTTCCTCGCCAGGCATGGAACGCCCACTGTTCACTATTGATCAGTTTGCAAAATTTGCCGGTGAACAAGTGAAGATCAAGCTGCGCTCCCCGTTCGAAGGGCGACGCAACTTTCAGGGCCTTCTGCGCGGTGTAGAAGAGCAGGATGTCGTGGTGCAGGTAGAAGACCACGAGTTCCTGTTGCCGATCGATATGATCGACAAGGCCAACATTATTCCCAGTTTTGACTGAGACGCGGATCCCGCGGATCCAATGGCTTGCGAAAGGCGAGGCGTACGATGAGCAAAGAAGTACTGCTGGTTGTTGAGTCGGTATCCAATGAAAAGGGCGTACCGGCAAACGTGATTTTTGAAGCGCTGGAGCTGGCCCTGGCCACTGCTACCAAAAAGCGTTTTGAAGATGAAGTTGATCTGCGTGTGGAAATCAACCGCCACACCGGTGCCTATGAGACTTTCCGTCGCTGGACGGTCGTCGAAGAAGCCGATCTTGATGATCCGGCGATTGAAACCTGGCCGAGCAAGGTTGCGCAAACGCACCCTGGCGCCAACGTCGGTGATGTCGTCGAAGAAAAGATCGAATCGATCGAGTTCGGCCGTATCGCTGCACAGACCGCCAAGCAGGTCATCGTGCAGAAGGTTCGCGAAGCCGAGCGTGCTCAAGTCGTTGACGCCTATCGCGAACGCCTGGGTGAAATCATCTCCGGTACCGTGAAAAAAGTAACCCGCGACAACGTGATCGTCGACCTGGGCAACAACGCCGAAGCGTTGCTGGCCCGTGAAGACATCATCTCTCGCGAAACCTTCCGTGTCGGCGTGCGCTTGCGTGCGCTGCTCAAGGAAATCCGCACCGAGAACCGCGGCCCTCAGTTGATCCTGTCGCGTACCGCGCCGGAAATGCTGATCGAGCTGTTCCGTATCGAAGTGCCGGAAATCGCCGAAGGCCTGATCGAAGTCATGGCTGCGTCCCGCGACCCGGGTTCGCGCGCCAAGATCGCGGTCCGTTCCAAGGACAAACGCATCGACCCGCAGGGCGCTTGCATTGGTATGCGCGGTTCGCGCGTCCAGGCAGTGTCGGGCGAATTGGGCGGTGAGCGTGTGGACATCGTCCTGTGGGACGATAACCCGGCGCAGTTCGTGATCAACGCCATGTCGCCGGCTGAAGTGGCGGCAATTATCGTTGACGAAGATGCCCATGCAATGGACATCGCCGTTGGCGCAGACAATCTGGCTCAGGCCATTGGTCGTGGTGGTCAGAACGTGCGTCTGGCCAGCCAACTGACCGGTTGGACCCTGAACGTGATGACCGAATCGGACATCCAGGCTAAGCAGCAAGCTGAAACCGGTGACATCCTGCGCAACTTTATCGAAGAGCTGGAAGTCGATGAAGATCTGGCGCAGGTGCTGGTAGATGAAGGCTTCACCAGCCTGGAAGAGATTGCCTACGTACCGTTGGAAGAAATGCTCAACATCGACGGCTTTGACGAAGACACCGTCAACGAGCTTCGCGCTCGGGCCAAGGATCGTTTGTTGACTAAAGCCATCGCTACTGAGGAAAAGCTGGCAGACGCCCATCCGGCCGAAGACCTGCTCTCGCTTGAGGGTATGGACAAGGATTTGGCGATGGAACTGGCGGTGCGCGGCGTAATTACCCGCGAAGACCTGGCCGAGCAGTCTATTGACGATCTGCTCGACATCGACGGCATTGACGAAGATCGTGCCGGCAAGTTGATCATGGCCGCCCGAGCCCATTGGTTCGAGTAATTAGGCGCGGCCTGAGGAGAGAAGTGCATGACGCAAGTCACGGTGAAACAACTGGCCGATGAGGTCAAAACACCGGTAGAGCGCCTGTTGCAGCAGATGCGTGAGGCAGGTCTGCCGCACACCGCCGCCGAGGAACATGTGAGCGACAGTGAGAAGCAGTCTTTGCTGACTCACTTGAAAAGCAGCCACAAGGCGAAAGTGGAAGAACCGCGCAAGATTACATTGCAGCGCAAAACTACCAGCACCCTGCGTGTTGCAGGTAGCAAGAGCATCAGCGTTGAAGTACGCAAGAAGAAAGTCTTCGTACAGCGCAGCCCGGAAGAAATCGAAGCCGAGCGCAAACGCGAGCTGGATGAACGTCGCGCAGTAGAAAATGCTGCTCGTCAGAAGGCTGAAGAAGAAGCCAAGCGTCGCGCCGAAGAAGAAGCGCGTCGCCAGCCTGCTGCTGCGCAACCTGCCAGCACTGAAGCGGTCGCCGCTCCTGTTGAAGCGGTGCGTGAGGCTGCCCCGGTGGCTGCCGCACCTGCTCCTGCAGCAGATCGCAAGCGCGACGAACCTCGTCGTCCGGACAAACCACGTGCCGACGATAACAATCGTCGCGGTGGTGGCGGTGATGGCGAGCGTAAAAACGCTCCGCATCGCGCCTCGGTCAAAGAGAAAGCGCCTGCGCCACGCGTTGCCCCACGTACCACCGACGAAGAAAGCGACAGCTTCCGTCGTGGTGGTCGCGGCAAGGCCAAGCTGAAAAAGCGCAATGCCCACGGTTTCCAGAGCCCAACCGGCCCGGTCGTGCGTGATGTGCAGATCGGCGAGACCATCACCGTTGGCGATCTTGCCAATCAGATGTCGGTCAAGGCGGCTGAAATCATCAAGTTCATGTTCAAACTGGGTACCCCAGCGACCATCAACCAGGTGCTTGATCAGGAAACTGCTCAACTGGTAGCCGAAGAACTGGGCCACAAAGTGACCCTGGTCAGCGACACCGCCCTGGAAGATTCCCTGGCCGAGTCCCTGAAGTTTGAAGGTGAGACGTTCTCCCGTGCGCCGGTCGTGACCGTAATGGGCCACGTTGACCATGGTAAGACGTCGCTGCTCGACTACATCCGTCGTGCCAAGGTAGCGGCTGGCGAAGCCGGTGGTATCACCCAGCACATCGGTGCGTACCACGTTGAAACCGAGCGCGGCATGGTCACCTTCCTCGACACCCCGGGTCACGCCGCGTTTACCGCAATGCGTGCCCGTGGTGCCAAGGCGACCGACATCGTGATCCTGGTGGTTGCAGCGGACGACGGCGTAATGCCGCAGACCATTGAAGCTGTCCAGCACGCCAAGGCCGCCGGTGTTCCACTGGTGGTTGCAGTGAACAAGATCGACAAGCCGGGCGCCGATCTCGATCGCATCCGTAGCGAACTGTCGGTTCACGGTGTGACGTCCGAAGAGTGGGGCGGTGATACGCCGTTCGTTTCGGTCTCGGCCAAAGTCGGTACCGGTGTGGACGAACTGCTCGAAGCGGTGCTGCTGCAAGCCGAAGTACTCGAACTGAAAGCAACCCCATCGGCCCCAGGCCGCGGTGTTGTGGTTGAATCGCGTCTCGACAAGGGTCGTGGCCCGGTTGCTACCGTACTGGTTCAAGACGGTACCCTGCGCCAAGGCGACATGGTGCTGGTCGGTTCGAACTATGGCCGCGTGCGTGCCATGCTCGACGAGAACGGCAAGCCAATCAAGGAAGCCGGTCCTTCCATCCCTGTCGAGATCCTCGGCCTGGACGGTACCCCGGACGCTGGCGACGAGATGAGTGTGGTTGCCGACGAGAAGAAAGCCCGTGAAGTGGCTCTGTTCCGTCAAGGCAAGTTCCGCGAAGTCAAACTGGCTCGTGCTCACGCCGGCAAGCTGGAAAACATCTTCGAGAACATGGGCCAGGCAGAGAAGAAGACGCTCAACATCGTCCTCAAATCTGACGTACGTGGTTCCCTCGAAGCGTTGAACGGCGCCTTGAACGGCCTGGGTAACGACGAAGTGCAAGTGCGCGTTGTCGGTGGCGGTGTCGGTGGTATCACCGAATCCGACGCCAACCTGGCACTGGCTTCCAACGCTGTACTGTTCGGCTTCAACGTGCGTGCCGATGCCGGCGCTCGCAAGATCGTCGAGCAGGAAGGCCTGGACATGCGTTACTACAACGTCATCTACGACATCATCGAAGACGTCAAGAAAGCCCTTACCGGCATGCTTGGCAGTGACGTCCGGGAGAACATCCTGGGTATCGCCGAGGTGCGTGACGTGTTCCGCTCGCCGAAATTCGGCGCGATCGCCGGTTGCATGGTTATCGAAGGTACGGTGCACCGTAACCGTCCAATCCGTGTACTGCGTGAAGACATCGTTATCTTCGAAGGCGAGCTGGAATCCCTGCGCCGCTTCAAGGATGACGCTTCCGAAGTACGTGCCGGCATGGAATGCGGTATCGGCGTCAAGAGCTACAACGACGTCAAGCCTGGCGACAAGATCGAAGTCTACGAGAAGGTTCAGGTTGCTCGCAGCCTCTAACTCGCGCACTTCCGGAGCCACGCCGCGTGTGGGCATGCAGATGCCCCGCGTAGCGTACGGACTCTAAACGCAACGCCCGGTCTGGCTTTTGTCAGGCCGGGCGTTTGCCGCTTTCAGACCCCACGGGTTTCACCGTGTGGCAGTAACAGGTAACAAGACATGGCAAAAGAATACAGCCGTACCCAGCGTATCGGCGATCAGATGCAGCGCGAGCTGGCTCAACTGATCCGTCGCGAAGTCAAAGACCCACGCGTTGGCCTGGTCACCATCACCGCCGTTGAAGTGAGCCGTGACGTGGGTCACGCCAAGATCTTCATCACCGTGATGGGCCAGGACAACAGCGAAGAAATCGCGCAAAGCATCAAGGTGCTCAACGCCGCCGCAGGTTTCCTGCGCATGCAGTTGGCCCGTGAAATGAAGTTGCGCAGCGTTCCCCAGTTGCACTTCCACTACGACGAAAGCGTCGTGCGTGGCGCGCACCTGTCGGCATTGATCGAGCGCGCCGTGGCTGAAGACAGCCAGCATCCGTCCACACCTGAAGACGCCAAGGAGTAAGCGGTGGCTCAGGTCAAACGTATCCGCCGTAACGTCAGTGGCATCATTCTGCTCGACAAACCCATTGGCTTTACCTCCAATGCCGCGTTGCAGAAGGTCCGCTGGCTGCTCAATGCCGAGAAGGCCGGGCACACCGGCAGCCTCGATCCCCTGGCCACCGGCGTACTGCCGTTGTGCTTTGGCGAGGCGACCAAGTTCTCGCAATACCTGCTCGATTCCGACAAGGGTTATGAAACCCTGATGCAACTGGGCAAGACCACCACCACGGCCGATGCTGAAGGTGATGTCCTGCAGGTTCGCGATGTGACCGTTGGTCGTGCCGATATTGAAGCCGCCTTACCCGCTTTCCGTGGGCAAATCAGCCAGATACCGCCGATGTACTCGGCGCTCAAGCGTGATGGCCAGCCTCTTTACAAGCTGGCGCGTGCCGGTGAAGTGGTGGAGCGCGAACCGCGTTCTGTTACTATTGCCCGGCTGGAATTGCTCGCCTGTGAAGGTGACACTGCCCGATTGGCGGTGGACTGCAGCAAAGGCACCTATATCCGTACCCTGGTGGAAGATATTGGTGAGCAACTGGGCTGTGGCGCATACGTTGCCGAACTGCGACGTACACAGGCCGGCCCTTTCACCCTGGCCCAGACGGTCACGCTGGAAGAGCTCGAAGCGGTACATGCCGAAGGCGGCAATGAGGCGGTTGATCGCTTCCTGATGCCGTCGGACAGCGGTTTGCTGGATTGGCCATTGCTGCACTTTTCGGAGCACAGCGCGTTCTACTGGCTCAACGGCCAGCCGGTACGCGCCCCGGATGCCCCGAAATTCGGCATGGTGCGAGTACAGGATCATAACGGTCGCTTTATCGGTATCGGTGAAGTGAGCGAAGACGGGCGCATCGCGCCGCGTCGACTGATTCGGTCAGAATGACCGAACGAGTGTGGCTGTTAACAGGCATGGTCAACACTCATTTTTAGATACAGGGATTTGTCCCTGGCCTGTTGAAACCGCCCTCTGGGTGGTTTCCTGAAAAAAGGATTGCCTCATGGCTCTCGACGTTCAAGAAAAAGCACAAATCGTAGCTGACTATCAGCAAGCTGTTGGTGACACTGGTTCGCCAGAAGTGCAAGTTGCACTGCTGACCCACAACATCAACAAACTGCAAGGTCACTTCAAGGCCAACGGTAAAGATCACCACTCCCGTCGTGGTCTGATCCGCATGGTAAACCAGCGCCGTAAGCTGCTGGACTACCTGAAAGGCAAGGATCTGGGTCGTTATCAGGCTCTGATCGGTCGCCTGGGTCTGCGTCGCTAATCAGCGATTGCGCTAGAGGTTGGTTGTCTGCCGTGTGTCAGTGGGATTCCCGCTGGCCCATGGCAGGCTCCCAGCCTCAAGTTTTATCTGGATACACGTTTTACCCTGGACAAGGGTTGGGCCGATTCCCGACGTTGCCCAAGAATTTCGCAAGAAGACAAGTTCCCCAAGAGCCACAAAGAAGGTAGGACACCGTGAACCCGGTTATCAAAAAATTCCAGTTCGGTCAGTCGACCGTTACCCTCGAGACAGGCCGTATCGCCCGTCAAGCCTCCGGCGCAGTGCTGGTTACCGTTGACGACGACGTTACCGTACTGGTGACCGTGGTTGGCGCCAAGACCGCTGACCCGAGCAAAGGCTTTTTCCCTCTGTCCGTTCACTACCAGGAAAAAACTTACGCTGCCGGTAAGATCCCTGGCGGTTTCTTCAAGCGCGAAGGCCGTCCTTCCGAGAAAGAAACCCTGACTTCCCGACTGATCGACCGTCCGATCCGTCCGCTGTTCCCGGAAGGCTTCATGAACGAAGTGCAGGTTGTCTGCACCGTCGTTTCCACCAGCAAGAAAACCGATCCGGACATCGCTGCGATGATCGGTACTTCGGCTGCCCTGGCTATCTCGGGTATCCCGTTTGATGGCCCGATCGGCGCCGCCCGTGTTGCGTTCCACGAAAGCACCGGCTACCTGCTGAACCCGACTTACGAGCAACAAAAAGCATCGAGCCTGGACATGGTCGTTGCTGGTACCTCGGAAGCCGTATTGATGGTTGAATCGGAAGCCAAAGAGCTGACCGAAGACCAGATGCTGGGCGCCGTGCTGTTTGCCCACGACGAGTTCCAGGTGGTGATCAACGCCGTCAAGGAACTGGCTGCCGAAGCTGCCAAGCCAACCTGGACCTGGGCTCCACAACCAGAAGCCACTGCGCTGCTGGGCGCTATCCGTGCCGAGTTCGGCGACGCGATCTCCCAGGCTTACGCCATCACCGTCAAGGCCGACCGTTACGCTCGCCTGGGCGAGCTGAAGGATCAGGTTGTCGCCAAGCTGTCCGGTGAAGAAGGCCAGCCTTCTTCCAGCGAAGTCAAAGCGGCTTTCGGTGAAATCGAATACCGCACCGTTCGCGAAAACATCGTAAACGGCAAGCCACGCATCGACGGTCGCGACACGCGTACCGTGCGTCCGCTGAACATCGAAGTCGGCGTTTTGCCGAAGACTCACGGTTCGGCGCTGTTCACCCGTGGTGAAACCCAGGCCCTGGTGGTCGCGACCCTGGGCACCGCCCGTGACGCGCAACTGCTGGACACCCTGGAAGGCGAGAAAAAAGACCCGTTCATGCTGCACTACAACTTCCCTCCGTTCTCGGTGGGCGAGTGTGGTCGCATGGGCGGTGCTGGTCGTCGTGAAATCGGTCACGGCCGTCTGGCCCGTCGTTCGATCGCCGCGATGCTGCCGGCTGCCGACGTGTTCCCGTACACCATCCGTGTTGTGTCGGAAATCACCGAATCCAACGGTTCCAGCTCCATGGCTTCGGTTTGCGGCGCTTCCCTGGCACTGATGGACGCCGGTGTACCGATGAAGGCACCGGTTGCCGGTATCGCCATGGGCCTGGTTAAAGAAGGCGAGAAATTCGCCATCCTGACCGACATCCTGGGTGACGAAGACCACCTGGGCGACATGGACTTCAAGGTAGCCGGTACCGCCAAAGGCGTAACCGCGCTGCAGATGGACATCAAGATAAAGGGCATCACCGAAGAGATCATGGAGATCGCTCTGGGCCAAGCCCTGGAAGCGCGCCTGAACATCCTCGGCCAGATGAACCAGATCATTGGTCAGTCGCGTACCGAGCTGTCGGAAAATGCTCCGACCATGATCGCGATGAAAATCGACACCGACAAAATCCGTGATGTCATCGGTAAAGGCGGCGCGACTATCCGTGCGATCTGTGAAGAAACCAAGGCTTCGATCGATATCGAAGACGACGGTTCGATCAAGATCTTCGGCGAAACCAAGGAAGCGGCTGAGGCAGCACGCCAGCGCGTCCTGGGTATCACCGCTGAAGCCGAGATCGGCAAGATCTACGTCGGTAAGGTTGAGCGCATCGTCGACTTCGGCGCATTCGTCAACATCCTGCCGGGCAAGGATGGTCTGGTTCACATCTCCATGCTGAGCGACGCTCGCGTTGAGAAAGTGACCGACATTCTGAAAGAAGGCCAGGAAGTGGAAGTGCTGGTACTGGACGTGGACAACCGCGGCCGTATCAAACTGTCCATCAAGGACGTAGCAGCAGCCAAGGCTTCGGGCGTTTAACTAGCCGCAAGCGTCACGCTGCAGAAAAGGACTCTTCGGAGTCCTTTTTTTATGAGCGTGGGAAAATGGAAGAGAATCAGCTGTTTAGCCCTGCGCAAAAGCCGCAACTTGCATGCAGGCACGATGGACTTCATGCAAGTTGCACGATTCCGAAAATTAGCGTTTTTTATAACTGGTTGTTTTATAAGGGTTTTTATATTTCTGGCGACTTGGCACACTGCCTGCAATATCCCTGTTAGCGCTTCAGTACCAAGATTTATGTACTGCAGTCTTTTAATAAAACAGGAGTTACTCGTATGAAGAAGTTCGCTCTCGCTACTGCTACCGCTCTGACTCTGGCCATGGGTGCTAACGTAGCCTTTGCTCAGACTTCCCAAGCCCCTATGACTCTGGCGGCCGGCGAAGCCACCCAGGCTAAGGAAAGCGTTTCGGATACTTGGATCACCACCAAAGTCAAAGCTGACCTGCTGACTGAAAAAGGCATTCCAGGTTCGGACATCATGGTTGAAACCAACAAAGGTGTGGTTTCCCTGTCCTCCAAAGTAGCCGTTTCGGACTCGCAGAAAGCGACTGCCGTAGCGATTACCAAGAAAATCAAAGGTGTAACCGCAGTTTCTGCTGACGGCTTGCTGGCTGGCGGCGCTACCAAGGCTGACGGCATCGACAAAACCAAAGGTGCTGCTCATGACGCTGGCGAGGCGACTAGCGATACCTGGATCACCACTAAAGTAAAAGCTGATCTGGTTACCGAGAAAGGTATCCCTGGCACCGACATCAAAGTTGAAACCAACAAAGGTGTTGTGTCCCTGTCGTCCACAGCGGCTGTGACTGCTGCGCAGAAAGAAACTGCTGTAGCGATCGCCAAGAAAATCAAAGGCGTTAAAGCTGTATCGGCTGATGGCCTGAAAGCTCAGTAACGCTACCGATTGCGTCTGAACTGAATGGCGGCGGCTTAGGGTGAGTTAGATTTCCACCCGAGGCACCTCTGGAGTTCATGCGACCGACCACACGGATGTGGTCATTACAGGCCCCGGCACTTGTGTCGGGGCCTGTTTTATTGTGGGAGGGGGCTTGCTCCAGATGGCGGTGTATCAGTCAATCTATCACTGACTGACCTACCGCAATCGGGGGCAAGCCCCCTCCCACATTGGGTTACTCGGCATCCCGATGCATTGGCGCCAGCGCCCGAGCATCTTTCTCCGCCTGCCCCTGCTGAACAACACGGGCGAGGAGCAAAAAATGTGGGAGGGGGCTTGCCCCCGATAGCGGTGTATCAGTCAACATCTCTCTGACTGACCTACTGCAATCGGGAGCAAGCCTCCTCCCATATTTGGTTACTCGGCATCCAGGTGCATCGGCGTCACCACCCGACCATCTTTTTCCGCCTGTCCCAGCTGCGCATCAATGAAGTACACGCGGTCGTCTTCCAGCTTAGCCTTGTCCACCAGGTAATCCTTGATGGTGCTGGCCCGGTCCTGGCCGAGCTGGCGCAGCAGCACGTCACTGCCACTCCAGAACTTGATCACGCCGTCCTTGAGCCTGGCCGCGCGCTCATCGTCGCCCAGGCCTTTCCATTCGGCCGGTGGTTGTTGTTTCAGGCGTGTGCGGTAAATGCCTTCCAGCAAAGGCGCCTTTTCCTTCTCGGGTACCACAAGCAACGATGCCTGGGCCGGGACTTTATCGCCGCGACGCTGCAGGATTTTGTAGTAGTTGTATTGGTACTCACGCTCCAGTCGTTGCGCGGCCAGGAACGGGCCGTCACTGCCGGCCGCTGCGGTGCCTTCGATTTCCAGGCGCAGGGCAGGGCGTTCCTTAAGTGCCTTGGCCAGCGTGTTAAGGGCTCCTTCGGCGTTTTTATCCAGTTCACTGGAGCCCGCCGCAAACGACACACTCCCCAGGTCTTGCGAACCGCCGCCGGTGACCAGCCCACCAATGAACTTGAAGGGCGCCGTCGCGGCACGCACCACGAGGTTGCGCAAGGTCTGCCACACAATCGGCATGACGCTGAATTGCGGGTTGTTCAGGTCACCGCTTACCGGCAGCTCGATGGAAATCTTGCCGTCGCTGTCCTTGAGCAAGGCCACCGCCAGGCGAATCGGCAAGTCCACCGCATCGGCGCTGTCGACTTTCTCGCCCAGTTGCAGTTGCTCGACCACCACCTTGTTTTCAGCTTTCAACTGGCCTTTGGTGATCATGTAATGCAGGTCCAGGTTCAAACGACCTTTGCGGATTCGGAAACCTGCGAATTTGCCCGAGTACGGCGTCAGGGTGGTCAGCTCGACCCGTTTGAAGCTGGTCGCGATGTCCAGCGCCGCCATAGGGTCAAACGGGTTCACGCTGCCCTTGATGGTCACTGGCGCGTAGCGGTCCACCTTGCCCTTGATGTCGACGCTGGCCGGTTTGGCCTGGCGACTGTCGATGGTGCCGATCTGGCCGTTAAGTTGTTGAATCGCGGTAGCGAAGTTGGGCGTAAGGCTGAAGTCGGCGAAATTGGCCGAGCCGTCGTTGATCGCGACCTGTCCGACGTGGATACCCAACGGTTTGTCTTTGCTTGCAGCCGGCTTGGCTGCCGATTTGTTCCCGCTGTCGGCAGGCTGCGGGATCAGCAGGTCGTCGATATTGGTGGTGCGGTCCTCGTTGATCATGAAGCGCGCATAGGGTTGCAGCAGGTTGACCTTGTCGATCGACAGGCTGTCGCCATGCTGGTAATTGACGCCTTCCAGCACCAGACGCTGCCATTTGAGAAAGTCACGGGACTTGAGGGTGTCGAGCGTGTGCAGCTGATCCACTTGCGCGCGGCCGGTGACTTGCAGGGTCAGCGGCTCGGTACTCTTGAGGTTGACATCCAGGTTGCTGCCCAGCATGCCGCTGCGCAGTTCCAGCCGGATGAACGGGCTGATATAGGATTGAGCGACGCGCAGGTCGATGTCCTGGGTATTCACTTTCAGCCTGGCGCTGACCGGATTGAGGTTGACCTCGCCGGTTGCCTGGATCTTGCCTTGCTTGCCCAGGCCGCTGTCGACCTTCAAGGAAAAAGGGCGTTGGTTGAGGCTGTCGAAGTTCTGCACATCGACGTTCAACGGGCCCAGATCCAGGGCTACCGCAGGCTTGGCCTGGCGGTCAGCCAGGTGCACCTGGTAGTTGCGCAGTTGCACATCCTTGAGCAGCACTTGCCAGGGTTTGCTAGGCGCTGCCGGTGGCGCTTCAGGTGAGTCGGCAGTCGCGGGCGCGGAGGCCGGTTCCGGCGTCTTGGCCGGTTTGCCGGGTTGGCTGGCGAACAGCTTCTGCCAGTCCAGTTGCCCATCAGCCTCGCGGGCGGCCCAGGTTTCGAGTTTGTTGCTGCGGATCTTGCCGATCACTACCTGTTGCTTGGCCAGGTCCACCGTGGTCTCGCTGACGTCCAGGCGCTCCAGGCGGGCCAATGGCCGGCCATCCGGCGCCTTGATCGCAAAGGGCGCAATGCTGGCGGTGGTGTTGGTCAGGTTCAGTTCGGTCTCTTTGGCCAGGCTAAACTTATAGTGGGTGCTGAAATTGAGCACACCGTCCTCAAGCACCAGCGGCACGGCATCGCGCACATACGGCCACCAGGCTTTCATTTTGCCGTCGGTGACTTTCAGCGAGCCTTCGGAGGTGATGGGCACCAGGCTGAAGTTGCCCTTCCAGTCGATCTGTCCGCCCTGGGGGCCGGCGGCCACCAAGGTCATGTCGGCGTTATCTTCCGGCAAGGTGCTGAGGTTTTTCAGCTCGAAGTCGAGTTTGTCGTAGAGAAATTCGATGGGTTCGCTGGGTCGCAGGTCCCGAAAGTGCACATAGCCGCCCGCCAGCCTGATGCTGTCGATACGCAGCGGGAAAGGCTTGGCGTCGGGATCGGCAGGGGTTGGCTCGCTTGGGGGCAATTTGAACAATTGCGCCAGGTTCAACTGGCCGGACTTGTCGAAGAGCAATTCGGTCCTGGGCTGCTCGAGTTGAACATCGGCCAGGTGCAGGGCGCGGGTCCAGAGGCTGTCGATCTGCAGGTTGGCATAGAGGCGCTCGAAACCCACCTGTTCCTTACCCGGCTCACCGATCTTCAGGCCCCATAGCGTCAGCTCCAGGCTGAACGGGTTGAGTTCGATACGCTCGATACGCGCCGGCACCGTTGCGTAATTGGCCAACTGCTGGTTGGCAATACGAAGGGCGATGCCGGGCAGAATCAGAAAGCCCAGCACGCTATACACAGCAAGGGCGGTCAACAAGGCGCCTATGGCGCGGAACAATCCTTTGGGCATGGGTGACAGCCATCTATGTCGAACGAGAGTGCCTTGGAGTATGGCACGTGATTTCGGTTCCGAAGAACCGCGAGGCCTGGGAAACTTCCTACAATTGCAGGATCAGGGTCTTCAGCGGAGGTTGCTGGTCTTTCGACGGAAAGTCCGCGCCTGGCGCCATGATCTGCCAGTCGCGTACGGGGCGACCGGCTTTTTCCGCGCAACGCAGCACCTGTTCGCGCCAGTCGTCCATGCTCACTTTCGCCAGGTTGTTGCAGCAAATGAGCACACCATTATCGGCGGTTGCCAACAGTGCGGGCTTGAGCAGGCTTTGGTAGTCGCGCAACAGGTCGACGGTACCGAAGGCGCTTTTGGCCCAGGCGGGGGGATCGAGCAGGACCAGGTCATACTGGCGCTGTTCCAGGCGCGGATAGCTCGGCAGTTTCTGGCCACGACGCTGAGTGACAGGGAGGCCGGCCAATTGGCGAATCGCCGGGAAGTAATCGGACTGTACGAAGGCCATGGTCGGCAACTGCGGGTTAAGCAGACCGTTCTCGCGCCCCACGGCGAGGTTGCCCTCGGCAAAGTCCAGGTTGCAGACTTCGCGTGCGCCACCGGCTGCCGCGCTCAAGCCTACGCCACAGGTGTAGGCGAACAGGTTGAGCACGCTTTTACCGGCGCTGTGGTCCTTGACCCAGCCACGGGTGTTGCGCAGGTCAAGGAACAGCAGCGGGTCCTGTCCGGCATGCCGCCCACGCACTCGGTAGTTGAGGCCCCATTCGTGACCGACCAGATCCTCCAGCGCGGCAGGTTCGGCGCGGTACACGCTGTCTTCACGGTCGATCCGTGAGTTGCCACGGGAGCGGTCGTTGTACACCAGCAGCAGCTCCAGGCCCAGGTATTGACTGATCAATTGGTGCAGGTCCAGCAGATCAGCGGTTTGCAGGGATTGGTGGAAGCTTTGCACCAGCAATTGCGGGCCGTAGCGATCGATCGTCAGGCCACCGGCGCCTTCCTGGCTGCCGTGGAACAGCCGGTAGCAATCGGTGCCCTGGGCATGCAGTTCACTGATCAGGTCTTGGCGATGGTCGAGGGCGGCGCGCAGCGCCTGGTTCAAGGAAGTCATGGAGCGCGCCTTGCTTGCGGGGGAATGAGGACAATGGGGGCGCGCAGTTTAACAGCCCCGGCCTGAACAGGCCGGGGGTTATTTCGAGGCTAGCGGTTCAGGCGTTGATCAGCCGCGGTGACGACCGCGGAAGTAGTTGATCAGGCCCTGGGTCGAAGCATCTTCGGCCGAGGTTTCTTCGGCGCCGGTCAAGCGATTGTAGACGCCTTTGCCCAGTTCCTTGCCCAGCTCGACACCCCATTGGTCGAAGGCGTTGATGCCCCAGATGACGCTCTGGACGAATACCTTGTGTTCGTACATGGCGACCAGCGCGCCCAAGCGGCGCGGGCTGATGCGTTCGACCACGATCGTGTTGCTCGGACGGTTGCCCGGGATCACCTTGTGAGGCGCCAGTTTCTGCACGTCGGCCTCAGGGATGCCCTTATCGCGCAGCTCCGCTTCGGCTTCGGCGCGTGTCTTGCCAAGCATCAGCGCCTGGCTCTGGGACAGGCAGTTGGCATACAGCCACTGGTGGTGGTCGGAGACCGGGTTGAAACTGACGATCGGCACAATGAAGTCGGCCGGGATCAGTTGGGTGCCCTGGTGCAGCAACTGGTGATAAGCATGCTGGCCGTTGCAACCTACGCCGCCCCAGATGACCGGGCCGGTATCGGTGGCGACCGGCGTGCCGTCCTGGCGCACGCTCTTGCCGTTGGACTCCATGTCCAGCTGCTGCAAATGCTTGGTGATGTTACGCAGGTAATGGTCGTACGGCAGGATCGCATGGCTCTGCGAACCCCAGAAATTGCCGTACCACACGCCCAGCAGGCCCAGCAGCACCGGCATGTTGTCTTCGAACGGCGCGTTCTGGAAATGCTGGTCCATGGTGTAGGCACCGGACAGCAGCTCCTTGAAGTTGGACATGCCGATCGCCAGGGCGATCGGCAAGCCGATTGCGGACCACAGCGAGTAACGACCACCGACCCAGTCCCACATCGGGAAGATGTTTTCTTCGCGAATGCCGAACGCGACGGCCGCCGCGTTGTTGCTCGACACCGCGATGAAGTGGCGGTACAGCTCGGCTTCCGAGCCACCCTGGGCCAGGTACCAGGCGCGGGCGGCCTGGGCGTTTTTCAGGGTTTCGAGGGTGTTGAAGGATTTCGACGAGACGATAAACAGCGTGGTCTCGGCGCGCAGCTTCATGGTCAGTTCGTGGAACTCGCTGCCGTCGATGTTCGCCAGGTAATGGCAGCGTACGCCCTTATGGGCGTAGGACAGCAGCGCTTCGGAGACCAGCTCCGGGCCGAGGAACGAACCACCGATGCCGATGTTTACCACGTCGGTGATCGGCTTCTCGGTGTAGCCACGCCACAGGCCGTCGTGGATACGGCCGACCAGGTCAGTGATCTGGTTCAGCACCTTGTGCACGTCGGGCATGATGTTCACGCCGTTGACCGACAACTTGTCGCCCACCGGGCGGCGCAGGGCGGTGTGCAGCGCCGGACGGCCTTCGGAGGAGTTGACCGGCTCGCCGGCATACAGCGCGTTGATCGCGTCTTTAAGGCCGACTTCGTTGGCCAGGCCCACCAGCAGGTCGCGGGTTTCGCGGGTGATCAGGTTTTTCGAGTAATCGAGGAAAAGCCCGCAGCTGCTCAGGGTGAATTCGGAGAAACGCTGGGGGTCGGCATTAAAGGCCTCGCGCATGCTGAAATCCTGCATGGCTTGGCGATGTTGATCGAGCGCGTGCCAGGCGGGCAGCGCGGTAACGTCATGAGGGGTGCGGTAGTACGCCATCGCTGCGGGTTTCCTTTTATTACGGGGACTGCCTTTAGGACACTTCAAAGCCCGAAACCTCCAGTCTTTTAACACGCGACGGGGTTCCAGACAGCGCTAACCAGGAGCGCAGGGCGATTACATTAAACCTAGCGTGTCGATATGTCTTGGCTTTGTCTGCGCTGATGCCGGTACTTTTTTATACCGGCATAGCGATGAAGGCAATCGGCGGGGTGTCGAGCAGGGTCAGTTGAGGTTCAGGTGCAGGTTGTCGATCAGGCGTGTCGTGCCCAGATAGGCCGCTACCAGGATCACGATGTCCCGGTCTTCGGGCGTGGCCGGACGCAAGTGCACGCCTTGACGCACTTCCAGGTAGTCCATGCGCAAGCCGGCGGCTTCGATCTGCCGGATGTGCTCGGCGCGCAGTGTGGCGAAATCCCGCTCACCGCTCTTGATGGCGTTGGCCATCTGGCTGAGGCTGCGGTACAGCACGGGGGCAATTGCGCGTTGCTCCTGGGTGAGATAACCGTTGCGCGATGACAGCGCCAGGCCATCGGCGGCACGTACGGTCGGCTCGCCGATGATCTGGATCGGCATGTTCAGGTCATGCACCATGGCGCGGATCACCGCCAGTTGCTGGTAGTCCTTCTGGCCAAATACGGCCATATCCGGCTGGACCATGTTGAACAGCTTGCTGACCACCGTGGCGACGCCTTCGAAATGCCCTGGGCGGCTGGCCCCACACAGGCCTTCGGACAACTGGGGGACGCTGACGCGGGTCTGGCCGGTCATGCCGCCGGGGTACATTTCATCGACGGTTGGCGCGAACAGCAGGTTGCAACCGGCTTGCAGCAGCATTTCCTGGTCGGCGGCAAGGGTGCGCGGGTATTTGTCCAGGTCTTCGCCGGCGCCGAATTGCAACGGGTTGACGAAAATGCTCGCCACGACGAAGTCCGATTGCTGCGCGGCCTTGCTCACCAGGGTGGCGTGGCCACTGTGCAGGTTGCCCATGGTCGGAACGAAGCCGATGCGCTTGCCGGCACTGCGCGCGTGGGTCACGGCGGCGCGCAGTTCACGTAGGGTTTTAACGGTGTTCATGCAGAAAATCCGTGTTCGGTGCCGGGAAAGGTCACGGCTTTGACTTCGCTGACGTAAGCGCTCAGTGCGGCGTGAATGCTGGGCTGGCCGGCCATGAAGTTTTTCACGAACTTGGGCACGTGGCCGCTGATCGACAAGCCGAGCATGTCGTGCAGCACCAGCACCTGGCCGTCGGTGGCGGCGCCGGCACCGATGCCGATCACCGGTACTTTGACGGCCTGGGTGATTTCGGCAGCCAGTTCACTGGGCACACACTCCAGCAGAATCATCGCGGCGCCGGCTTGTTCCAGGGCGATGGCATCGGCACGCATCTGGCGTGCCTGGGCTTCATTGCGGCCCTGTACCTTGTAGCCGCCGAGCAGGTTGACCGACTGCGGCGTCAGGCCCATGTGCGCGCATACCGGGACGCCGCGCTCAGCCAGCAGGCGGATCGACTCGGCGAGCCATACGGCGCCTTCGACCTTGATCATGTGCGCACCCGCCTGCATCAGTTTGCCGGCGTTCTGGAAGGTCTGTTCGAGGGTGGCATACCCCATGAACGGCAGGTCGGCGATGATAAACGCACCGTCATTGCCACGCTTGACGCTGGCGGTGTGGTACGCGAGTTCGTCGGTGGTGACGGGGAGTGTGCTGTCATTCCCTTGAAGTACCATGCCCAGGGAGTCGCCTACCAGCAACACCTCGACCCCGGCCTGACAGCTGGCGTGGGCGAAGGTAGCGTCGTAGCAGGTCAGCATGGTGATTTTTTCACCTTTGAGCTTGAGGCTCTGCAAGGTGGTCAGGGTAATGTCTGGCATGAAAAGGGTCCTCGTTCAGGCGCTTGGAAACAACGAGTAACGCGCGTGAGTCTTCGTTTATACAGGCGCACTGTCTTGAGAGCAGTGCTTATAAGGCCTGGATTGCGCCCTTCAGCGCCGGGCTGGCAGCAGCGGGACGCCTATAGTCGTGAGGAGGACACGGGAAGTCAATTGGATGTGTTACCGCATTGTTACGATGACGGTGTTACCGCTGTTACTGACGCGATTGTAGGAGCGAGCTTGCTCGCGAAGAACGCTTAGGCGCCGCGTTTAATCAGGCTGTGCGCGTTATCGTTGACGATGTTCGCGAGCAAGCTCGCTCCTACAGAGGTAAGCGTTCCAGGCCGACAAACGGGCAGTCCGCCAGTAAGTCGCGCAGGGTTGGGCCATCAGGTAATGACAGGTTCGCAGGTGCCAGTTCGGCCAGCGGATAAAGCACAAACGCCCGCAGGTGCATCTGGTAATGCGGCACCTTGAGGCGCGGCTCGTCGATCAGGCGGTCACCGAACAGCAGGATATCCAGGTCCAGCGTGCGTGGGCCCCAACGCTCAAGGCGTTCGCGACCCTGGTCGTTTTCGATGGTTTGCAGCGCATCGAGCAGGTCGAGTGGCGCAAGGTCGCTGTCCAGGGCCGCCACCGCATTGGTATAGCGCGGTTGGCCCGGGAGCAGGGAGTCACTTTGATAGAAGGCGGATACACCGGCGAGGGTGGTGCCGGACAACTGCGCCAAGGCGTCGATAGCGCTGCGCAATTGCTGTTGCGGGGCAGCCAGGTTGCTGCCCATGCCGATGTAGATACGTTCCACGTTTATTCGCCTGTTGCGCCTGAGGCATCGGCGGCGCTGCGTTTGCGCTTGCTGGAGCTGCGGCGGCGCTTTTTCGGCCCTTCGCCGGTGCTGTCGCCTTTGCTGCCGAGTTCACGAATCATCTCGCGGCGCTGGCTGTCATTGGCGTCCTGGTAGTCGGTCCACCATTCACCCAGGCCGTCGGTCTGCTCGCCGGCGCTTTCGCGCAGCAACAGGAAGTCGTAGCCGGCGCGAAAGCGTGGGTTGTCCAGCAACAGGTCGGCGCGTTTGCCGCTGCGGCGCGGCAGGCGCTCCTGCATGTCCCAGATCTCGCGGATCGGCAAGGTGAAGCGCTTCGGAATGGCGATGCGCTGGCACTGTTCGCTGATCAACTCGTGGGCGGCTTCCTGCATGGCAGGGATCGGTGGCATGCCGCGGTCCTGCAAGCGCAGTACACGCTTGGGCAGGGCCGGCCACAACAGCGCGGCAAACAGGAAGGCCGGGGTGACCGGCTTGTTCTGTTTGATGCGCAAGTCGGTATTGATCAAGGCTTCGCTGATCAGGGTGTGGGTGTACGTCGGGTTGTGCTCCAGGGCCTCGGCGCTGGCCGGGAACAGCGGATCGAACAGTTGCAGGTCGACGAGCATTTCAAAGGTGTCGGCCGCATAGCCCGAGAGGAACAGCTTGAGCACTTCTTCAAACAGGCGTGCCGACGGAATCTCCCGCAGCATCGGTGCCAGTTCGCGAATCGGTGCGGCCGTGTGTTTCTCGATGCCGAAGTTCAGCTTGGCGGCGAACCGCACCGCACGCAGCATGCGCACCGGGTCTTCCTGGTAGCGCTGCGTCGGCTCGCCGATCAGGCGGATCAGGTTGTTGCGGATGTCGTGTACGCCGTTGGCGTAATCGAGGATGCGCTCGCTGACCGGATCGTAATACAGGGCATTGATGGTGAAGTCGCGGCGTTGCGCGTCTTCTTCCAGGGTGCCGTAGACATTGTCGCGCAGGATGCGTCCGCTCTCGTTGCGGGAAGACTGATTGGTGTCTTCCTCTTCATCGTTTTGCGGATGGCCGGCGCGGAACGTCGCGACCTCGATGATTTCGCGACCGAAGTGGATATGCACCAGCTTGAAGCGGCGCCCGATGATCCGCGCATTGCGGAACTCGGCACGCACCTGTTCAGGCGTGGCGCTGGTGGCGACGTCGAAATCCTTCGGCGTGATATTGAGCAGCATGTCGCGTACGCAACCGCCCACCAGGTAGGCCTGGTAGCCGGCGTTCTGCAAACGTTCGACGATGTTCACTGCGTAACGGCTGAATTGAGCGCGCTGCAATGAATGCTGATTGCTGTTAAGCACTTCAGGCGTGCTGCGAATGTGTTGCGTACGACGCAAGGGGGAACGGAATGACTGGAACAACTTCTTCAGCATGGGATGCACTGTTTGAAGGAATGTTCGGCCATAACGAAGAATGACCGCATGATGGGCCGGGATTCTAGCATTTAGTCAGGGGATGGTGTAGGAACAAGCTGCGGGCGTTGCGCCAAAAGCGTTTGAGGGGCAATCCAGGGGCAATCTGTCGGAAACTACAAGGGGAGCCGAAGCTCCCCCAGAAGTAGTTGCGTGCTCTATTTTTATTATTGGTTTCGGGCTTCTTGTTTTTGTTGATCGCCCTCGTCATGAAGCTTCACCTTCATGACACTCCCAATCGGGAGCAAGAGCAAACGGATTGCTTTGGTCGCTGTGTTGCTGATCTACGATCCAACCAGTTCAGGCTCTGCCTTAGGGCAGTTTTTGTTGTTCTCGGCCTGGTTGCGGGGCAAGCCCCAAATGCAACGCCTCTCCAAAAGAATCAGTTAGCTGCGCCTCCGCCGTGTTGTTTTTGTTATGCGTGAGTCGATTCGTCTTATTTTTATTGTCTTGTACAAAGCTTGTTATTGTTTTTGTACTAAGCATATAGCAGGGTGCGTGCCAACTTTAGCGTTGCCCAGCAAAACCGGGGGTTTGAGGCAGATTCGGGTTTTTGATGGAGCAAAAAAAGCCGGGGCTTCGTTACCGTAAGCCCCGGCTTTTGTTACGCGAAATATCCGCGGTAACAGTTTTTTCACATCTGCACGTGTTACCTGTGGCGCGGCCCCTCAACTTTCGCTGGCGACGCCGGTCTTGCGCCGTGGAATGCCCAGGCGCTGGCGACGTTCCCACAGGCACTTGCGGCTCACGCCCAGCTTGCGTGCCAGTTCGGTCTCGGTCATGTGGTCCTGGTGCTCGAGGACGAAGTGCTGGAAATAGTCTTTCAGGGACAAATCTTCCGTCGGCTCGTGGCTGGTATTGCTGCCCGCGCCCTGTTGCGGCGCCAGGCCGATGAAGTCGTCGTCGTCCAGATCGCTGAGTTCGATATCGATGCCCAGCAGCTCGGCGGATATTTCCGGGCTTTCCGACAGGATGACCGCACGCTCGACGGCGTTTTCCAGTTCGCGCACGTTGCCCGGCCATGAGTAATGCCGGATCACCTGCTCCGCATCGGGCGCAAATTTCAGGTCGGTGCGGTTGATGCGCGCGCTCTGGCGCAGCAGGAACGCCTGGGCGATTTCGTTGACGTCGGCGCCGCGCTCACGCAGTGCCGGCAGCTTGAGCGCAATCACGTGCAAGCGGTAATACAAGTCTTCGCGAAATTGGCCGATCTTGGCCAGGCTCTTGAGGTCACGGTGCGTCGCGGCGATCAGGCGTACATCGACCTTTTGCGATTGCACCGACCCGACCCGGCGAATCTCGCCTTCCTGCAACACGCGCAGCAAGCGTGCCTGTGCTTCCAGGGGCAGTTCGCCGATCTCGTCGAGGAACAGCGTGCCGCCGTCGGCCGCTTCGACCAGGCCCGCGCGCCCGGCGCTGGCACCGGTGAACGCGCCTTTTTCGTGGCCGAACAATTCGGACTCGATCAAGGATTCGGGGATTGCCGCGCAGTTCACCGAAATCATCGGAGCCTTGGCTCGCTTGGACAGGTTATGCAGGGCGCGGGCCACCAGTTCCTTGCCGGTGCCCGACTCACCCTGGATCAATACATTGGAGTCGGTCGGCGCGACCTTGCGGATCTTACTGTAAAGGTCCTGCATGGGCGGGCAGGAACCAATGATGCCGATCTCGCCGTTGCTGTTGTCGACGCCCGGTTTGTCGGCAGCCTTGCCTGCCGGACGTTGTTCGACCGGCGCACTGCCGGCCGACTGACGGTCACGCAGGATGCGGGCCACTGCCTGAAGCATCTCGTCGTGGTCAAAAGGCTTGGCGATGTAGTCCACCGCGCCCATCTTCATCGAGTCCACCGCCGAGCGCAGGCTGGCGTAGCTGGTCATGATCAGCACCGGCGTGCCCTGGCCCAGCTTGATCAATTCGGTACCCGGTGCGCCCGGCAGGCGCAGGTCGCTGACGATCAGGTCGAACGTGGGAATGCTGAACCGCTCCTGGGCTTCCTGCACCGAGCCGGCTTCGCTGACCTGGTACTGATTACGTTCAAGCAGGCGACGCAAGGCAGAGCGGATAATGGTTTCGTCTTCGACGATCAAAATGTGCGGCATTGATTCAATTCTCTCGACGGTCTCAGTTCACAGCGGACGTCGCTTCGACATGACGCGGCAAGGTCACCCGAATACGGGTGCCGCGTTGGCTTTCGGTGTCAGCCGGGCTGTCGATGGTGATTTGTCCATAATGCTCTTCAACGATGGAATAGACCAGTGCAAGGCCCAGACCGGTACCTTCACCCGGGTCCTTGGTGGTGAAGAAAGGTTCGAACAATCGGTCCATGATGTTCTGTGGAATGCCGCTGCCTTCGTCTTCCACGATCAGGTCGACCGTGTGCTCGAAAGCCTCGCTCTTGACGCGTACCGCACTGTGCGGCGGGGAGGCGTCGCGGGCGTTGGACAGCAGGTTGATCAGGACCTGGGCCAGGCGTTGCGAGTCGCCATCGACCCAATGGTCCGGATCGCACAAGTTAAAGAACTGTACTTCGAAATTGCGCCGGTTCAAGGCCAGCAGCCCAATGGCGTCCTGCGCCACTTCGGCCAGGCACACCGCTTCGTCCTGATTCTGGTGGGCGCCGGAGTGGGCAAAGCTCATCAGTGACTGCACGATGCGCGACACGCGCTTGGTCTGCTCAAGGATCTGCCCGCTGATCTCGGTGATTTCACCGTCCTCCTCGCGTTCTTCGCGCAGGTTCTGCGCCAGGCAGGCGATGCCGGTGATCGGGTTGCCGATCTCGTGAGCCACGCCGGCGGCCAGGCGACCGATGCTGGCCAGGCGCTCGGAGTGCACCAGCTTGTCTTCGAGCATCTGCGTGTCGGTGAGGTCTTCGACCAGTAACACCAGGCCGCTGTTACCGGGGGCCAGGGGCTCGTCAATGGCGGCCTTGTGCAAGTTCAGCCAGCGGGTCTGGCCGTCGAGCGCCAGGTGCTGTTTGTGCAAATGCTCGTCGGGCAGGTTGATAAAACCCTGCAACAATTCTTTCCAGGGATCGCCCAGGGTATTGAGGCGAGAGCCGACCACGCGTTGCGCGGCGATACCGGTGAGCTCTTCCATGGCCTTGTTCCACATCAGGATTTCCTGGTCCTTGGCCAGGGAACACACGCCCATCGGCAGTTCCTGCAGGGTCTGGCGGTGATAACGGCGCAGGGCATCGAGCTCGGCGGCCAGGCCGGTGAGGCGCGAGTGGTAGTCCTCGAGCCGGCTTTCGATGAAGTGGATGTCTTCGGTCACGTAGTTCTCGCCGCCCGCCTTGTAGGGCAGGAAGGTTTCCACCATGTCCTGGGACACGCTGGGGCCCATCAACCCCGACAGGTTGGCTTCGATACGGTCACGCAAACGCCGCAGGGCATAGGGGCGGCGCTCGTCGAACGGCAGGTACAAATCGCGCAAGGCCTGCTCGACTTCCTTTTGCGCGGCCTTGGCGCCGAGTGGCTTGGCCAGTTGCGTGGCGAATTCCTGGGGCGAGGCCGCATGCAGCTCGCGGCGTTGCGGGCGGCGCACGTTGTCCACCGCGCAGGCTTCGGCGGCGCTGATTTCTTCGGGGCTGGCATTGGTGAACAGCGAGATCAGCGTGAACATCAGCACGTTGGCGGCCAACGAGGCGATTGCGGCCATGTGCCAGCTGGTGTCGTCCAGCACGTAAATCATGTTCAGCAAGGGGATATAGAACCCCTGCAGGTTGCCGACCAGCGGTAGCAGCATGGTGACCAGCCACACCAGGATGCCCGCCAGCAACCCGGCGATGAAGCCTCGGCGGTTGGCGGTGGGCCAGTACAGCACCGACAGCACGCCCGGCAGGAACTGCAAGGTGGCGACAAAGGCCACGATGCCGAGGTTGGCCAGGTCCTGTCCGGCGCCCAGCAGCAGGTAAAAGGCGTAGCCGGCCATGATGATCGCGACGATCAGCGCGCGACGCGTCCACTTCAACCAGCGGTAGATATTGCCTTCGGCCGGTGGCTGGTACAGCGGCAGCACCAGGTGGTTAAGCGCCATGCCGGAGAGGGCCAGCGTGGTGACAATGATCAGGCCGCTGGCCGCGGACAAACCGCCGACGTACGCCAGCAGCGCCAGGGCCGGGCTGTTGGCCGCGATACCGATGCCGAGGGTGAAATACTCGGGGTTGGTGGTGGCCCCCAGTTTCAGGCCGGCCCAGAGGATCAGCGGCACCGCCAGGCTCATCAACAGCAGGAACAGGGGCAACCCCCAGCTGGCGCTGACCAGCGAGCGTGGATTGAGGTTCTCGGTGAAGGTCATGTGGTACATGTGCGGCATCACGATCGCCGACGCGAAGAACACCAGCAGCAGCGTTCGCCACGGGCCTTCCTGCAGCGGCGTGTGCAACGCGGCAAGGGCGGTCTGGTTTTGCAGCAACCACAATTCCAACTGTTGCGGGCCGTCGAACACGCCGTAAAGCGCGTAAAGGCCGACACCGCCGATGGCAATCAATTTGATGACCGACTCGAAGGCAATCGCGAACACCAGGCCCTGGTGTTTTTCGCGGGTGGCGATATGGCGTGAGCCAAAGAAAATCGTGAACAGGCTGATCAAGGCGCAGAAGGCCAGGGCAACACGATGTTGCACGGGCTCGCGGGTCAGGATGCTGATGGAGTCGGCCACCGCCTGGATCTGCAGGGCCAGCAACGGCAGCACGCCGATCAACATGAAGATCGTGGTGAGCGCGCCGGCCCAGGTGCTGCGAAAGCGAAAGGCAAACAGGTCCGCCAGGGAGGACAACTGGTAGGTACGGGTGATTTTCAGGATCGGGTACAGCAGCACCGGTGCCAGCAGGAACGCACCGGACACCCCGAGGTAGCTGGAAAGGAACCCGTAGCCGTATTGATAGGCCAGGCCTACCGTACCGTAGAACGCCCAGGCGCTGGCGTACACGCCCAGGGACAAGGTGTAGGTCAACGGATGGCGAATGATCGCCCGCGGAATCATTCCGCGCTCACTGATCCAGGCGACGCCGAACAACGCCGCCAGGTAGGCGGCGCTGATCAGCAGCATCTGGGTGAGGCTAAAGCTCATCGGCATCTTTTTGGCTCTGCAGGATGAAAGTCACGACGATCAGGATCAGCCACAGCAGATAAGGCCGGTACCAGGCGCCCGTGGCGTCGATCCACCAGTCCATGATGGCGGGGGAAAACAGGTAGATCCCGACGACCAGCAGCAGGACCAATCGATAGATGTACATGTTGGCCTCTGATTAAAAAACTGCGGCGATGGTAACGGATGCCCGGCAAGCTGCAAGCGCCTTCAGCGCAATTGCGCCTCGGCCAGCGTGAGTGTGCGCGGGATCAGTGTGGCATCCCACTGCTGGATGCCCCAATCCAGCAATTCCCTGGGGCTCGCGTAAAGCAGTTCATCGCCGGCCGGCTGACCGAGGGCGCGCAGTGCTCTGAGCAGCAACGGCGCGGCCTGGTCTGCGGTCAGCGGTGGCGAACGGTACGACTTGCCCAGTTTGTTACCGTCCGGCTGGACGATCAGCGGCACATGCAGGTAGCGCGGCTGGCGCAGGCCGAGCAGTTCCTGCAGGTAAAGCTGGCGCGGCGTGGAGTCGAGCAGGTCGGCGCCGCGCACGATGTCGGTAACGCCTTGCCAGGCGTCATCCAGGACCACGGCCAATTGATAGGCGTACAGGCCGTCGCGGCGGCGGATGATGAAGTCGCCCGCATCGCGCCCCAGGTGCTGTCGGAATGGGCCCTGTACCCGGTCGGTAAAATGATATTCAAGCTCGGGTACGCGCAGACGGATAGCGGCATCTTGCTGGTCGTGGCCGGCGTTGCGGCAAAGTCCGGGGTAAATCCCGTTGTAGGGCTCCAGCTGTTTGCGCGAGCAGGTGCAGGCGTAGGCCAGGCCGTGGTTGAACAAATCGTTCAGTACCTTGGCGTAGGCCTCGTGCCGCTCGCTTTGCCGGAGCAGTTCGCCGTCCCACTCAAAGCCGTAGCGCTCAAGGGCATGCAGGATTGCCGCCTGGGCGCCGGGTTCTTCCCGGGGCGGATCGAGGTCTTCCATGCGCATCAGCCAGCGCCCCTGGTTGGCGCGGGCGTCGAGGTAGGAGGCGAGGGCGGCGACCAGGGAGCCGAAGTGCAAATGGCCGCTGGGCGTGGGGGCGAAACGCCCGATGTAGGTAGAGGCAGTCATGGGCCGGATACTACTGGAAAATCGGTAAACGCCAGACACAAAAATGGGGCGTTCGCACGCCCCATTCCTTCAGCTCGGCAGGTATTACTTGCCGACCTGTTTTTCCTTGATTTCGGCCAAGGTCTTGCAGTCTACACAGAGGTCCGCGGTCGGGCGGGCTTCCAGGCGACGAATACCAATCTCGACGCCGCAGGATTCGCACCAGCCGTATTCTTCGTCTTTGATCAGTTGCAGGGTCTTGTCGATCTTCTTGATCAACTTGCGCTCGCGATCACGGGCGCGCAGTTCGAGGGCGAACTCTTCTTCCTGGCTCGCACGGTCGGCCGGGTCAGGGAAGTTGGCTGCTTCGTCCTTCATGTGGTCAACGGTACGGTCAACCTCCTGCATCAAGTCCTGTTTCCACTTGTTCAGGATCTTGGTGAAGTGCAAGCGCATGGGCTCGCCCATGTACTCCTCACCTTTCTTCTCTACGTAAGGTTCGAAGCCGCTGATGCTTTGCTTTTCTTGGGTGGACATGAATAGACCGCCTCTCACTCTTCTAATCCATTGCGCAGGATTGCAACGTCACCGACACCTGCCGGCCCTGCGGCTGCAAGCGGGCGAACTTACCAGATAGATTCGGGGTGCGCCACTCCCGGTTGTCGAGCCTGTCGCGCCGGGGTTGCAAACTGCAGGGCCCCGTCGTGGCTGGGTATGTCTTGTCTCGAATGTTGATTTTAGTCGTTTTGCCGGCGCTTGCCCGTACCGTCAAGTCGGTAGGGCAGGCAATAGAGCATGTTTTAACGCCAGGGTTCGGTAGAATCCGGATTTTGTCCTCACCGTCTAAGGAAGGCTAATGGCTCAGCCCTACAGTGCGCGCAGTCGCGCCATCGAACCTTTTCATGTCATGGCGTTACTGGCGCGGGCCAATGAGCTGCAATCAGCCGGCCGCGACGTGATCCATCTGGAAATCGGCGAGCCGGACTTCACCACCGCCGAACCGATTATCCAGGCTGGCCAGGCGGCCCTGGCCAACGGCAAGACGCGCTACACCGCCGCCCGTGGGCTGCCCGAGTTGCGTGACGCGATCAGCGGTTTCTACCAGCAGCGCTATGGGTTGAACATTGATCCGCAGCGCATTCTGATCACGCCCGGTGGCTCCGGCGCGTTGTTACTCGCCACCAGCCTGCTGGTGGATCCGGGCAAGCACTGGCTGTTGGCGGATCCAGGCTACCCCTGCAACCGGCATTTTTTGCGCCTGGTGGAGGGCGCGGCGCAGTTGGTGCCGGTGGGGCCACAGGTGCGTTACCAATTGACCGCCGACCTGGTGGCCGAACACTGGAACCAGGACAGCGTGGGCGCGCTGGTTGCCTCCCCGGCCAATCCTACCGGGACCATGCTGACTCGGGACGAACTGGCCGGGCTGTCGAGTGCCGTCAAGGCGCGTGACGGCCACTTGGTGGTGGACGAGATCTATCACGGCCTCACCTATGGCGCAGACGCCGCGAGCGTGCTGGAAGTCGATGACGATGCTTTTGTCCTGAATAGTTTTTCGAAGTATTTCGGCATGACCGGCTGGCGCCTGGGCTGGCTGGTGGCGCCCCCTGAAGCAGTGGGTGAATTGGAGAAGCTGGCGCAGAACCTCTACATCAGTGCGCCGAGCATGGCCCAGCATGCGGCCCTGGCCTGTTTCAGCGCGCAAACCCTGAGCATTCTGGAAGAGCGTCGCGCCGAATTCGGCCGACGTCGTGACTTCCTGCTGCCGGCTCTGCGCGAGTTGGGCTTCAGGATCGCGGTGGAACCGGAAGGAGCGTTCTATCTTTATGCCGATATCAGCGCGTTCGGCGGTGATGCCTTCGCGTTCTGCCGGCATTTCCTGGAAACAGAATATGTGGCCTTTACCCCCGGGCTGGATTTCGGGCGTTATCAGGCGGGTCATCATGTGCGCTTTGCCTACACGCAAAACCTTGATCGACTACAAGAAGCGGTGGAGCGGATTGCCCGTGGCCTGCGGAGCTGGCAAGGCTGATGCGTTTTCATCCTCCCCTCGAAGAAGGGCGGCTGATCCGCCGCTACAAGCGCTTTCTCACCGATATCGAGACGCTTACCGGCGAGTTGCTCACCATCCACTGCCCGAACACCGGTTCGATGCTCAACTGCATGGTCGAAGGTGGCCAGGTCTGGTTCAGCCGTTCCGCCGACCCCAAGCGCAAGTTGCCAGGCACCTGGGAAATCGCCGAAACGCCCCAGGGTCGGCTGGCATGCGTGAATACGGCACGCGCCAATCAGTTGGTCGAGGAAGCACTGCGCGCCGGCGTCATCACTGAGCTCAACGGTTTCACTGCGTTGAAGCGAGAAGTGCCCTACGGTCAGGAAAAGAGCCGGATCGATTTTCGCCTGGAATACCCCCAGGGGGCCGCGTTTGTCGAGGTTAAAAGTGTCACCTTGGGCTTTGATGGCAGCTCAGTGGCGGCATTCCCTGATGCGGTGACCCAGCGCGGCGCCAAGCACTTGCGGGAGCTGGCTTACCTGGCGCGTGAAGGTGTGCGGGCGGTGCAGTTGTATTGCGTCAATCTCTCGGGGATCGATGCGGTGCGCCCGGCGGTGGAAATTGATGCGGGTTACGCCGCTGCGTTGCGTGAAGCCAAGGCGGCGGGGGTCGAGGTGCTGGCGTACGGTGTGCGGGTCACGCCTGAAGAGATTTACGTCGAGCGGCCGTTGAAGGTGCTGTTGGGTGACTAGAGTTCCACCCACAAGCCCTGTTCGTCTTCGCGGCCGGGCAGGGCGGTGAGGCTTTGGCCTGCGCAGGGGCCGGCGATGCACTCGCCGCTTTCGATCAGGAACAGCGCCCCGTGGGTGGCGCATTGAATCAGGCTGGCACTTGAATCGAGGAAGCGGTGCGGTTGCCATTCCAGCGGGATGCCGCGGTGGGGACAGCGGTTGATATAGAAGTAGGCAACCCCATCGCGCCGCACGGCCAACAGTTTGCGCCCGTCGATATCAAAGCCGAGGCTGCTGTCGGGCGCAAGTGCTTCGGAGGGGCAGAGAAACTTCATTTCATTCCTTAAGTGCCTTGACGTTCAAATGCAAACAATTATCAAATGCCGTTTCGCCCGTCAGCTGGTCGGGTGCTCATTACGATGCCGGGCAGGCTGTATCTGTCACATTGATGAGTGCATGAGCGGCTCTGCCTTGAAAGGAAACCCTGTTATGCGCCTGAGTGCCAGCGTTATTGCGCTTGTTGCCGGATTGCTGGTCAGCCAAGCGGTCCAAGCCTCGGAGCTGCCGCAACGCTGGGTCAGCGCCGGTGGCGCGTTATCGGAGTGGGTGACGGCATTGGGGGGCGAGTCGAAACTGGTCGGCGTGGACACGACAAGCCAGCATCCGGCGTCACTCAAGGCATTGCCAAGTATCGGTTATCAGCGCCAATTGTCGGCCGAAGGCATTCTCAGTCTGCGCCCGCAACTGCTGGTGGGTACCGAGGAAATGGGGCCACCACCGGTGCTGGCGCAAATCCGCAGCGCCGGGGTGCAGGTAGAAATGTTCTCGGCACAGCCGGATTTGGCCAGCCTGAAAACCAACCTGGCGCATTTGGGTAAGCTGCTGGACAGCGAGGCCAGGGCCAGCCAATTGTTCAGCGGCTATGAGCAGTCTCTGGACCGACAGAAAGCCTGGGTGGCCAAGGCCCAGGTGACGCAAAAAGCACCGGGCGTGTTGCTGTTGCTCGGGCACGCCGGCGGCAAGCCGTTGATCGCCGGTCAGGACACCGCCGCTGACTGGATAGTGCAGCAGGCCGGCGGCCGTAACCTGGCGACTCACAATGGTTACAAACTGTTCTCGGTGGAGTCGCTGGCCGGGTTGAGTCCCGATGTGCTGGTATTTGCTGATCGGGCACTCAGCGGTGAAGCGGCCCGTGTGGCGTTGTTCAAGGAAAATCCTATCCTCGCGTCCACGCCAGCGGCCAAGAGCGGCCGGGTGATTGAGTTGGACCCGACACTGCTGGTGGGCGGGCTCGGGCCACGCTTGCCGCAGAGCCTGGCGCAGTTGTCGGCCGGGTTTTACCCGTCCAGCGCGCAACCCGCCCCATGACGACATTGGTTAAACCGAAAACGCTGTTTATCGGGCTGGCGCTGTTGTCTCTGGTGGCGATCTGGCTCTCATTGGCCCTGGGCCCGGTCAGCCTGCCGTTGTTCGACACACTCAGGGCCGCATTGCGATTGATGGGGATGCCGATCAATGCCCAGGGGCTCGAACAGGCCGAGTTGATCCTGGGGCAGATTCGTTTGCCGCGCACGTTACTGGGCCTGGCCGTCGGGGGCGTGCTTGCATTGTCGGGCGTGGCGATGCAGGGGTTGTTTCGCAACCCGCTGGCTGATCCTGGCTTGGTGGGTGTGTCCAGTGGCGCGGCATTGGGGGCTGCGGTAGCCATTGTCGCAGGCTCGTTTTTTGGCGGGCTGCCGGACGCGGTCGGGCCGTATCTATTATCGATCTGCGCGTTTCTGGGCGGCCTGGGCGTCACCGCGCTGGTGTATCGATTGGGACGGCGCAACGGCCAGACCAACGTCGCGACGATGCTGCTTGCCGGCATTGCGCTGACGGCGCTCGCCGGTTCGACGGTGGGGCTGTTTACCTACCTGGCGGACGACGCCACCTTGCGTACCCTGACATTCTGGAACCTGGGCAGCCTCAACGGTGCCAGTTATTCGCGATTATGGCCGTTGCTGCTGGTCAGTGCGGGCGTGGCGCTGTGGCTGCCGCGCCGAGCGAAGGCCTTGAATGCGCTGTTGCTGGGTGAGTCCGAGGCCAGTCATCTGGGTATCGATGTTGAAAAGCTCAAGCGTGAACTGGTGTTCTGTACGGCGTTGGGCGTCGGCGCAGCGGTGGCTGCGGCGGGCATGATCGGCTTTGTCGGATTGGTGGTGCCGCATCTGGTGCGGTTGCTGGCAGGCCCGGATCACCGGGTGTTGCTGCCGGCTTCGGTGCTGGCGGGCGCGAGTTTGCTGCTGTTTGCCGATCTGGTGGCGCGCCTGGCGTTGGCGCCGGCGGAATTGCCGATCGGTATCGTCACCGCGTTTATCGGCGCGCCTTTTTTTCTCTATTTATTGTTGCGGGGGCGCGCCTGATGCTGCGGGTGGAAGCGTTGCACATCCGTCGCGCAGGCAAGACCGTGTTGGCGGATGTGACCCTGGACCTGCTGCCGGGCCAAGTGCTGGGCGTATTGGGCCCCAACGGTGCGGGTAAAAGCACCTTGTTGAGTGCGCTGTGCGGTGAATTGTTGCCTGATCAGGGCAAAGTCTGGCTGGGTGCGCAGGAATTGAAGCGTTTGAGCGGCGCGCAACGCGCTCAACGCCTGGCAGTGCTGCCCCAGACCTCCACCCTGGATTTCGCTTTCCGTGTCGAGGAAGTGGTAGGCATGGGACGTTTGCCCCATCAGACCGGTCGCGTACGTGATGAGGAGATTATCCGCGCGGCGCTGCATGCGGCAGATGCAGGGCACCTGAGCGGTCGCAGTTACCTGGCCTTGTCGGGCGGGGAGCGTCAGCGGGTGCACCTGGCCCGAGTATTGGCGCAATTATGGCCGGGCGAGGCGGGGCAGACGTTGTTGCTGGATGAGCCGACATCGATGCTCGATCCGTTGCATCAGCATACGACCTTGCAGGCCGTCCGCAGCTTTGCCGACCGTGGCGCGGCGGTGCTGGTGATCCTGCATGACCTGAACCTGGCCGCGCGTTACTGTGATCGTATCCTGCTGCTGGCGGGTGGGCGCCCGCATGCCCTGGACACGCCGGCACAGGTGCTGCGGCCCGAGCCGCTCAAGGCGGTGTTTGGCCTGGATGTGTTGGTGCAGTCGCATCCGGAACGTGGTCATCCGTTGATCATCGCGCGCTGAGCACAGGGTTTTCCAGGCAAAAAAAGACCCGGCAAGAGCCGGGTCAAATAACCGTGATTAGCCTGATGAGGAGATAATCTGAGAGTCCGAACCAATGGTCTTTCAGTTATCGGCTGATCTCGCGACCAGTTGTGATAATCATAACGATTCTCATTTGAGAGTCAACAGTTGTTTTATCCATTCCCGTATTTTTCTCCAACTGCCCTTCCGCAGACCTAAATTTTCTTGCGCGTCGAGAGCGCATCGAACTGACGGTTCAGCGCTTCTTTGCGTTCTGCGGGAATGTCGTTCCAATGCACATCCATCAATGCGCCTTCAATGGCATACAGCAGGACTTTCGATGCTCGGAACCCGCGAGTGCGCACGGCGCGGTAAGCATCGACCGCCCCCAGGCGGCGTAAGTCGGATGCGCTGTGGATGCCCACCGCATGCAGCCATTGCGCCGACGTCTTGCCAAGATTTTTCAGGTGCTGCAGCTCATCGTTCATCAAGCCTCCTTGCGACGGCCGAAGGGTGCGGTGGGTATCGTGACCAGGCAAGCCTGAAAATGAGTGTAGCGCTCAGTAGGAAAAGTGTGATTTTTTGCTCGGGAACGGCTCAAAAGCTTATAAGAACTCCGCCATATCTCAGGCAGGGTAAAGCGCCCGGCACGCCTGTCGCGCGGCCGGGAGCCGAAGTCTTGAGGTTATTTGGTGCGGTAACGCAGGCGTGTGCCGAAATTGACCGACATCAGGATCTCGTCAGCCGTCAGGTCGGAGGAGAAGTAAGTGCCGGAAATCTGCGCGTGGGCCAGGCTGGCGCCTTCCAGTGAACACTCACGTAAATCCAGCCCGCGCAGGTCGGCGGAGCGGAAGTAGGCGTCGGTGAAGTCGATACCTGCGGTGTTCAGTTCGCGCAGGTCCAACCCTCGGAAGTCGCCGCCACGCATGTCGATAACCCCGTCACCGGGGCGTTCCTGATTGAAGCCGCGGATGTCGTCCTTGTGCAGGAGCGCGTAGAGCGGGGTATCAAGAAGCTTGGGATGACTCATGACGGCGACTCCTGTTGGTATTATGGCGCCATTATAGTGCCACTATCGCAGAGTCGTGCGCCAACGTGGCGACACGACCAGGAAATATTTCTTACAGGCCGGGCAAGCGCTGACGAATATGCGCAACCAACGCATCGAGGGTCCCGCTTTCGTTGGTCTCGACGCGCTTGCTCAACAGCAGCTCCTGCGCTGTCAGCGGGTCACGATTGGCTTGCTGCTGTTCGATAACCACCAACGTTGCGTCGGACGGATCGTTTTTATCTGCCTGACGTTGTGCCAGCCAACTGGCGATGACGGCCTGGGGCGCATTGCAATCCAGAATCAGGAACGGAGCCCCGGTGGCTTCGGCAACCCGGGCCGCCGCGTCGCGTTGTTCGCGTTTGAGGAAGGTGGCATCCAGCACCACCGGGAAACCGGCGCGAAGCACGGTGTCGGCAATTTCGTTCAGCCGCGTGTACGTTGCAGCACTGGCGTCATGGTTATAGATGCCGGCCTGCGGTGTATTTTCCACAGGCTGCTCGCCAAACAGGCGCTTGCGCTCCACGTCCGAGCGCAGGCGAACAGCGCCTAATGCCTCGACCAAGCGCAGGGCGACATGGCTTTTGCCCACGGCCGAAACACCATGGGTGATTGCCAGGAAGCGCGAGGGAATCGTGCTGTAGCTTTCAGCCAGATTGGCGTAGTTGCGGTACTGGCGCAGGGTGGTGGCGCGTTGTACCGGGTCGGCTTCGCTCGGCATGCTGAACAGCGCAACTTTGGCCCGGACCAGAGCACGATACGCCTTGTAGAAATTGAGCAGCTCCAGGCCCTGATAATCCCCGGTCAGCTCCAGGTACTGGCTGATGAATCGTCGCGCCAGGCATTTGAGGCCACGGTCTTCCAGGTCCATCGCCAGGAACGCGGTGTCGGCGTACACGTCGGTAAAGCGGAACGGCTCGTTGAACTCGATGCAGTCGAAGATCACCACATGGCCGTCGATCAGCGTGGCGTTGCCCAGGTGAATGTCACCATGGCATTCGCGGGTGAATCCATTGAGCTTGCGCTGTTGCAGCAGCGGCTTGAGGCGTTCGAAGCTGCTTTCGGCCCAGGCTTGCAGGGCTTCCAGTTGAGTCAGGTCGGCCTTGTCACTGAGGAATGGGCGGATCTGTTCGAAGTTCTGGCGTACCGGTGCCATCACTTCATCCGGGGTGCCGGCGGGGTGTTCCTGTGGGACTTTGGGGGCGTTGATGTGGAAGTGCGCAATCTGCCTGGCCATTTCGTCGATGTGCGCGCTGGTGAGTTCGCCGTTGGCTTGCAAGGTGCTCAGCATCTGGCTCTGCGGGAACTGGCGCATTTTCAGCGCGTATTCGATGACCGGGCCGTCGCCAGCCAGTTGCGGTGCGTCGGCAGTGCCGGTAATTGGCAACACTTCAAGATACAAATCTTCGGTCAGGCGCTGGTTGAGGCGCAGTTCTTCGTTGCAGAAGTGGCCGCGTTTTTCCAGATCGGTGAAGTCCAGGAACCCGAAGTTCATCGGTTTCTTCAGTTTATAAGCGTAAGGACCGGTCAGGATTACCCAGGAAATATGGGTTTCAATAACGTGAAATGCTTCCACCGGATGCGGGTACAACGCCGGGTTTTGCAGGGCTGCGATCAGGGACTGGCTCACGGGCGATCCTTCAAAGTCTGGGAGAAATCATGGCAGGCATTATGGCCGCTACGGGCGGTCGTGCAAACCGCTGTCCGGCTCATGTTGATCATCAATAAAGTGCGTATAATCCGCCGCCATGACTCGAACCCGATCTCCCCGTTCCCGTAAAAAACCTCCTTCGCGCAGCCTGCGCCCGTGGCTGGGCTGGGCGCTCAAGCTCGGCCTGGTTGGCCTTGTGGCGCTCGCCGGCGTTGCGGTGTATCTCGACGCCGTGGTCCAGGAGAAGTTCTCCGGCAAGCGCTGGACCATCCCGGCCAAGGTGTATGCACGCCCGCTGGAATTGTTCGCCGGCCAGAAACTGAGCAAGGACGACTTTCTCACCGAACTCGATGCGCTGGGCTATCGACGCGAGCCCGTGAGCAACGGCCCGGGCGCGGCGGCGGTCAGCGGCAATACCGTCGACCTGAACACCCGTGGCTTCCAGTTCTACGAAGGCCTGGAAAAAGCCCAGCCGGTACGCGTGCGCTTTTCCGGCGATTACGTGGCCGAGCTGTCGTCGCTCAACGGCGCCAAGCTGCCGGTGGTGCGTCTTGAACCGCTGATGATTGGCGGCATCTACCCGAAGAACCTTGAAGACCGCATCCTGATCAAGCTCGATCAGGCGCCTCCGTATCTGCTGGAAACCCTGGTCGCTGTCGAAGACCGCGACTTCTATAGTCACTGGGGCGTTTCGCCGAAGTCGATTGCCCGCGCGGTTTGGGTCAATACCTCCGGCGGCAGGATGACCCAGGGCGGCAGTACGCTCACCCAGCAGTTGGTGAAGAACTTCTACCTGACCAACGAGCGCAGCCTGACGCGCAAACTCACCGAAGCCATGATGGCCATGCTCCTGGAGTTGCATTACAGCAAGCAGGAAATCCTCGAGGCCTACCTCAACGAAGTCTTCGTCGGCCAGGACGGTCAGCGCGCGGTGCATGGTTTCGGCCTGGCCAGCCAGTTTTTCTTCGGGCAACCGCTGTCCGAATTGAAATTGCATCAGGTGGCCTTGCTGGTGGGGATGGTGAAGGGGCCGTCCTATTACAACCCGCGGCGCAACCCGGAGCGTGCGCTTGAGCGCCGTAACCTGGTGCTCGATGTTCTGGAACAGCAGGGCGTTGCCACTGCCGAACAGGTCGCTGCGGCGAAGAAAATGCCGCTGGGCGTCACCACCCGCGGCAAGCTGGCGGACAGCTCGTTCCCCGGCTTTATCGACCTGGTCAAACGTCAGTTGCGCGAAGACTACCGCGACGAAGACTTGACCGAAGAAGGCCTACGCATCTTCACCAGCTTTGACCCTATTCTGCAGATGAAGGCCGAGGCGTCGGTCAATGACACCTTCAAACGCCTGACCGGCCGTAAAGGCTCTGATGAAGTCGAGGCTGCCATGGTCGTGACCAACCCGGAAACCGGTGAAGTCCAGGCCATGATCGGCAGCCGCCAGGCCAGTTTCGCCGGTTTCAACCGTGCCCTGGATGCCGTGCGGCCGATCGGTTCGCTGGTCAAGCCGGCGGTTTACCTGACCGCCCTGGAAAAGCCGAGCAAGTACACCCTCACCAGTTGGCTGTCGGACGATCCGCTGTCGATCAAAGGCGCCGATGGTCAGGTGTGGACGCCGAAGAACTTCGACCGCCGCTCGCACGGCACCGTGTTTCTGTACCAGGGGCTGGCGCATTCCTACAATATCTCGACGTCGCGCCTGGGGCTCGAAGTCGGTGTGCCGAATGTGCTGAAGACGCTGGCGCGATTGGGCATCGAACGGGAGTTCCCGGCGTTCCCGTCAATGCTGCTGGGGGCGGCAGCCATGAGTCCGATGGAAGTGGCCACCATGTACCAGACCCTGGCCAACGGTGGATTCAATACCCCGATGCGCGGTATTCGCAGTGTGCTGACCGCCGAGGGCGAGCCGCTCAAGCGCTACCCGTTCCAGATCCAGCAGCGTTTCGACGCGGGCTCCATCTACCTGATCCAGAACGCCATGCAGCGCGTGATGCGTGAAGGTACCGGGCGCTCGGTCTATAGCGTGCTGCCGTCGAACCTGACGCTGGCGGGCAAGACCGGCACCAGTAACGACTCGCGCGACAGTTGGTTCGCAGGTTTCGGCCAGGACGTACTGGCCGTGGTGTGGCTGGGCCGTGACGACAATGGCAAGACGCCGTTCACCGGTGCGACCGGTGCGCTGCAGGTCTGGACCAGCTTCATGCGTAAAGCTGACCCGTTGCCGCTCAACATGCCGCAGCCTGACAATATCGTGCAGGCCTGGATTGATCCGCACACAGGTCAGGGTTCCGACGCCAACTGCCCGGGGGCGGTGCAGATGCCGTATATTCGCGGCAGCGAGCCACCACCCGGTGCCGCCTGCGGGGGCAGTGCCCCGGCTGATGCGGAGTCGGTGATGGATTGGGTCAAGGGCTGGATGAATTAAGCAAAGAGGGTTTCAAGTGAACAAGTTGTGGATTCCAGCGATTACAGTTCTGGCTTTGCTCGGCGGTTGCTCCAGCGTGCAACGCGGCTCTATTCCGGTGGTGGACGCGAGTACGGGCGTCTCCAATAGCGAGCGGATTTCGGCCAAGGGCGGGTTTCGTCAAACCGTGACCAACCGTCCGGCACAGGCCAAGCCGCAGGCAATGCCGCAGGACTCGGGCGTGGTGGTGATGGTGCCTGGCAGTGGTGCTGCTACCGCAGCCCCGATCAGCGCCGAACCCTGGACCCCGGGGCCAAGCACTTCGGGTCCGGTCGATGCCACGCCGATCCAGACCGCGCCGGTCAACCAGGGCACGTACAACGTGCCGTCGACGCCGAGCGGCATTCCTTCGTCATCCAGTGCGGGCGGCCTGTCCGCTGACGAGCAACTCGATGGCCCGGTATTAGCGCTGCTCACCACCGCCCAGCAACAGCAGGCCGGTGGCGACCTCAATGGCGCTTCGTCGAGTCTGGAGCGTGCCCAGCGCGTTGCGCCTCGCGAACCGCAAGTGCTCTATCGCCTGGCCCAGGTGCGCATGGCCCAGGGTGATGCACCGCAAGCCGAGCAGTTCGCTCGCCGTGGTTTGAGCATGGCCAACGGTCGTCCGGACCTGCAAGCCAGCCTGTGGGCGTTGATCGGCGACGCGCGTGCCGCCCAGGGTGACGCCGCCGGCGCTGCCCAGGCTCGGGCGAAAGCCAAGGTCAATCTCTGATGGATGAACGTTTTCCGGCGATTGCCGAACAGTTGTTGCTGATCGAGCGAGAGCTGCGCGTGCAGGGCTGGTGGGACGAGGTGTCCCCCAGCGCCGAAGCGCTCGGCAGCGCCGAGCCGTTTTCGGTCGATACATTGGATTTCCACCAGTGGCTGCAATGGATTTTCCTGGTCCGTATGAAGCAGATCCTCGAACAGGACCTGCCTTTGCCCAATGCTTCCGGGATTCTGGAGATGGCCGAGATGGTCTACGCCGACCGTCCTCGGGAGAGCCTTGGCTTGCGCAATGCGCTGAAAAAGTTCGACCAATTGATCGCTGACGCTCGTTAATTGCCTGACTGCCGGTTTTTCCGGCAGTCTTGCGCATATTTCTACCGCTTGACGACATTCAGGCGAGTTTTATCCCTCCTCAAAGCCCTTTCTCCTACGTTCTCATGCGCTTAGTTGGAAAAAAGCGCAATTATTGCTTGACTTGAAGGGCCTGAAACAGAAGAATCCAAAGTCCGCTGTATCGGGACTGCCAGAAGCAGGCCCGCTCAGCAGATCATGAGGCGCACATCCGCGCCGACCTGTAACACCCGCAACGCGTTACCTCGCGCTGGGTGGGAAAAGCCCGCAACACTTGGGACGATCCCAATACTTGCTCAGTCAGTGCTGACGTAGTCGGCGACCACCGTCGCTCATGCTCTGTTGAGAAGTAAACCTATTAAGACCCGTCGGTTTTCAACGGACGGTATTCTGGCGTTTTAGAGGTGAACAACGTGGAGCTTTTATCTGGCGGTGAGATGCTCGTCCGCTTTTTGCGTGACGAAGGCGTCGACTATATCTACGGGTACCCAGGTGGTGCTCTGCTGCATGTCTACGACGCACTGTTCAAGGAACCGGCTGTTACCCACATCCTGGTTCGTCACGAACAGGCCGCGACCCATATGGCTGACGGTTACGCCCGTGCCACCGGTAAAGCCGGCGTGGTACTGGTAACGTCCGGCCCAGGCGCAACCAATGCCATAACCGGCATCGCGACTGCCTATATGGACTCCATTCCGATGGTGATCATTTCCGGCCAGGTCGCCAGCACCATGGTCGGCACCGACGCGTTCCAGGAAACCGACATGATCGGTATCTCCCGGCCGATCGTGAAACACAGTTTCATGATCAAGCACGCGTCGGAAATTCCGGAAGTCATGAAAAAGGCGTTCTACCTCGCACAATCCGGTCGCCCGGGTCCTGTCGTGGTGGATATTCCCAAGGACATGACCAACCCGGCCGAGAAATTCGAATACATCTTCCCGAAGAAAGCCAAGCTGCGCTCCTACAGTCCGGCCGTGCGCGGGCACTCGGGGCAAATCCGCAAGGCGGCCGAAATGCTCCTGGCGGCCAAGCGCCCGGTGCTGTACTCCGGTGGTGGCGTGATTCTGGGGGGCGGTTCCGCACCGCTGACCGAATTGGCCAAGCTGCTTAACCTGCCGGTGACCAATACTTTGATGGGCCTCGGCGCATTCCCGGGTTCGGACCGTCAGTTCGTCGGCATGCTCGGCATGCACGGCAGCTACACCGCCAACCTGACCATGCACCACGCCGATGTGATCCTGGCCGTGGGCGCACGTTTCGATGACCGCGTGATCAACGGCGCGAGCAAGTTTTGCCCGAATGCCAAGATCATCCATATCGACATCGACCCGGCGTCCATTTCCAAGACCATCAAGGCGGACGTGCCGATCGTGGGTCCTGTTGAAAGCGTCTTGACTGAAATGGTCGCTGCGCTCAAGGACATCGGCGAAACGCCGAACAAGGAATCCGTTGCCAGCTGGTGGAAGCAGATCGACGAATGGCGCGGCGACCGCGGCCTGTTCCCTTACGACAAGGGCGACGGCAGCATCATCAAGCCTCAAACCGTGATCGAGACCCTGTGCGAAGTGACCAAGGGCGATGCCTTTGTGACCTCCGACGTGGGCCAGCACCAGATGTTCGCCGCGCAGTACTACACATTCGACAAGCCTAACCGTTGGATCAACTCCGGTGGCCTGGGCACGATGGGCTTCGGTTTCCCTGCGGCCATGGGTGTAAAACTGAGCTTTCCGGAGGCTGACGTTGCCTGTGTCACCGGTGAAGGCAGTATCCAGATGAACATCCAGGAACTGTCGACGTGCCTGCAGTACGGTCTTCCCGTGAAGATCGTCTGCCTGAACAACGGCGTGCTGGGCATGGTTCGTCAGTGGCAGGACATGAGCTACGGCAGCCGTCACTCCCATTCCTACATGGAATCGTTGCCCGATTTCGTCAAATTGGTTGAAGCCTATGGCCACGTCGGCATGCGCATCACCGATTTGAAAGATCTGAAGCCGAAGATGGAAGAGGCGTTCGCCATGAAGGATCGCCTGGTGTTCATCGATATTCAGGTGGATACCAGCGAGCACGTCTACCCGATGCAGATCAAAGACGGCTCTATGCGCGACATGTGGCTGAACAAGACGGAGCGTACTTAATCATGCGGCACATTATCTCCCTGCTTCTGGAGAACGAACCCGGCGCTCTGTCCCGTGTTGTCGGCCTGTTTTCGCAACGCAACTACAACATCGAAAGCCTGACCGTGGCCCCAACCGAAGACCCGACCCTGTCGCGCCTGACGTTGACCACCGTGGGCCACGATGAGGTGATCGAACAGATCACCAAGAACCTCAACAAGCTGATCGAAGTGGTCAAGCTGGTCGACCTGTCGGAAAGTGCCCACATCGAGCGCGAGCTGATGTTGGTCAAGGTCAAGGCCACGGGCGCCCAGCGTGCCGAGATCAAGCGCACTACCGATATTTATCGCGGGCAGATCGTCGATGTGAGCGCCAGCGTTTATACCGTTCAACTGACCGGTACAAGCGACAAGCTGGACAGCTTCATCCAGTCGATCGGGACGGCCTCGATTCTGGAAACCGTACGCAGTGGTGTCACCGGGATTGCCCGTGGCGACAAAGTACTCAGCATCTAACCCAATTAGCGAATGGCCTTACGGCCTGGATATATAGAGGAACCTCATGAAAGTTTATTACGATAAAGATTGTGACCTGTCGATCATCCAGGGCAAGAAAGTCGCCATCATCGGTTACGGCTCCCAGGGCCATGCTCAAGCGTGCAACCTGAAAGATTCCGGCGTTGACGTGACCGTTGGCCTGCGCAAAGGCTCGGCTACCGTTGCCAAGGCTGAAGCCCATGGCCTGAAAGTGACTGACGTGGCTTCCGCTGTTGCGGCCGCCGACCTGGTCATGATCCTGACCCCGGACGAATTCCAGTCCGCGCTGTACAAGAATGAAATCGAGCCGAACATCAAGAAGGGCGCCACCCTGGCCTTCTCCCACGGCTTCGCGATCCACTACAACCAGGTTGTGCCGCGCGCTGACCTCGACGTGATCATGATCGCGCCAAAGGCTCCAGGCCACACCGTACGTTCCGAGTTCGTCAAGGGCGGCGGTATTCCTGACCTGATCGCGATCTACCAGGATGCTTCGGGCAACGCCAAGAACGTTGCGCTGTCCTACGCGGCCGGTGTTGGCGGCGGTCGTACCGGCATCATCGAAACCACTTTCAAGGACGAGACCGAAACCGACCTGTTCGGCGAACAAGCCGTACTGTGTGGCGGTACCGTTGAACTGGTGAAAGCCGGTTTCGAAACCCTGGTTGAAGCGGGCTACGCGCCGGAAATGGCCTACTTCGAATGCCTGCACGAACTTAAGCTGATCGTTGACCTCATGTACGAAGGCGGTATCGCCAACATGAACTACTCGATCTCCAACAACGCCGAATACGGCGAGTACGTGACCGGCCCGGAAGTGATCAACGCCGAATCCCGTCAGGCCATGCGCAACGCCCTGAAACGTATTCAGGACGGCGAATACGCCAAAATGTTCATCAGCGAAGGCGCCACCGGCTACCCTTCGATGACCGCCAAGCGTCGTAACAACGCCGCCCACGGTATCGAAGTCATCGGCGAGCAACTGCGCTCCATGATGCCGTGGATCGGTGCCAACAAGATCGTCGACAAAGCCAAGAACTAAGTCGTACGTATCAAGGGAAAACGCGGCTTAGGCCGCGTTTTTTCGTTTGGGTAAGCGGGTTCTGGTATAAAGCTGCATCGTTTGCGGGCGAACACTCGCCGCAAGTATCTGTCGAATTTTTTTCACACCGTTGCAAGGTAAAGTCCATGAGCGAACGTCCCGAAGAGCCAAACCAGGCTTCCGACGCCGAAAGCATGCTGCCGATCGATGAACATGTCGAAGAAGGGCATGACGCGGAAGGCCGCAAGGTCCGGCATCGTGGCATCTATCTGCTGCCCAACCTGTTTACGACGGCGAACCTGTTTGCCGGCTTTTACTCCATCATCAACTCGATGAGCGCCCAGAGCGCGTTGGCGGCAGGTGATGCCGTGAGTGCCAGCAAGTACTTCGGTTTTGCTGCCATCGCCATTTTCGTCGCCATGGTGCTTGATGGCCTGGATGGTCGTGTGGCGCGCATGACCAATACCCAAAGCGCCTTCGGTGCCGAGTACGACTCTTTGTCGGACATGGTCGCCTTCGGAGTTGCCCCTGCGTTGCTGGCGTTTGCCTGGGCGCTGGGTGATATGGGCAAGGTCGGCTGGATGGTTGCCTTCATCTATGTTGCAGGTGCGGCGTTGCGTCTTGCGCGCTTCAACACTCAGGTAGGTACTGCCGACAAGCGTTACTTCATTGGCCTGGCCAGTCCTGCTGCCGCGGGCGTGGTGGCGGGTATCGTCTGGGCGTTCAGTGATTACGGCATTCAGGGTTCGAAGATGTCGTTCCTGGTAGCGCTGATGGTTGCTGCGGCCGGCATGTTGATGGTCAGCAACATCAAGTACAACAGCTTCAAGGAGCTGGACCTCAAGGGGCGTGTACCTTTCGTAGCGATTCTTGTTGTGGTGCTGGTGTTTGCGGTGGTGTTCAGCGATCCGCCGCGCATTCTATTGTTGGCCTTCCTGGTCTACGCCGCTTCTGGGCCGGTCCAGTACCTGCTGCATCTTCGTCGGGACAAAACATTGCCTTAATGTAATTTCCCCCATACTCCGCAGTCTATTGGTGCACCTGTCCTCCAATGCTGCGGAGTTGCCATGTTAATCAAATTGCCCAAAGCGTCCGATTGCCACGAATCGGATGTCACCCCTGAATCCTTCTATCTCTCTCGCCGCAGCTTGCTCGGTGGCGCGCTCGCCGGTATTGCCGCCAGCAGCTTGCCTCGTTGGGCCAGTGCAGAGGAGGCCGCACGCTATGCCGACGTCGAGCCGGGCAGGGCGCCTGACTGGTTTGCGCAAAAGCTCCCCGGCACCAAGTGGCAGGCAGTGACCGTCAAGGACGAGGCCATCACGCCGTTCAAGGACGCAACCCACTACAACAACTTCTATGAATTTGGCACGGACAAGGGCGACCCGGCGGCAAATGCCGGTTCACTCAAGACCGAACCGTGGAGCGTTGTGATTGATGGTGAGGTGGCCAAGCCTGGGCGCTACGCACTTGAAGACTTCATGAAGCCTTACCAGTTGGAAGAGCGCATCTATCGTCTGCGGTGCGTTGAGGCGTGGTCGATGGTTATTCCCTGGATCGGCTTCCCCATTTCCGCCTTGCTCAAGCAGGTTGAGCCCACCTCCAAAGCGAAGTTCATCCGCTTTGAAACGCTGCAGGATCCGAAGAGCATGCCGGGTCAGCGCTCCAGTTTCGGCTTGATCGACTGGCCTTATATAGAAGGGCTGCGCCTGGACGAGGCGATGAATCCATTGGCGATCCTTGCCGTTGGTATGTATGGGCGAGAGTTGCCTAACCAGAACGGTGCACCGTTGCGGTTGGTCGTGCCTTGGAAATACGGCTTCAAGAGTGTGAAGTCGATTGTGCGCATCAGCCTTGTCAGCGAACAGCCGAAAACGACCTGGCAGAGTATTGCCGCCGATGAGTATGGCTTCTATGCGAACGTGAACCCGACGGTCGACCATCCGCGCTGGACCCAGGCGCGGGAACGTCGTTTGCCGAGCGGTCTTTTCAGCCCGAACGTGCGCGAGACCCAGATGTTCAATGGCTACTCCGATGAGGTCGCCTCTTTATATACGGGCCTCGACCTGCGGAAGAACTATTGATGCGCTATCCGCTCTGGCGCATTGGCGTTTTTATAGCGGTCGCGGTATGGCCGTTGTTCTGGCTATATGAAGCCTGGAGTTTTGCCCTCGGGCCCGACCCTGGGAAGGTGCTGGTGGATCGCCTCGGCTTGGGCACCTTGATTCTGTTGCTGATCACGCTTGGCATGACTCCGCTTCAGAAACTGAGCGGTTGGGCGGGGTGGATTGCGGTACGCCGGCAATTGGGGTTGTGGTGCTTTGTCTATGTGACGCTGCATTTGGCAGCCTATTGCGTGTTTGTCCTCGGGCTTGACTGGTCGCAGTTGGGCGTGGAATTGCGTAAGCGCCCGTACATCATTGTCGGCACGTTGGGGTTTGTGGGCTTGCTGGTTTTGGCTGCGACCTCCAATCGTTACAGTCAGCGACGGTTGGGGAGCCGCTGGAAGAAACTGCACCGTTTGGTCTATGTGATTCTCGGACTTGGTTTGCTGCATATGCTCTGGATAGTTCGGGCTGATTTGAAGGAGTGGGCTGTCTACGCGTCCATTGGTGCGCTGCTTCTTCTATTGCGGGTGCCACCGGTGATGCGCCGAATCCCCCGCCTTATTGCTAAAAAACCGTCTTCTGCAACAAAACTGTAATTAGCCCTTGACGGCAGATTCTGTGCGCCTATAATTCGCCCCACTTCCGGCGCAGTCGAAACGGAAAACTCCTTGGTAAACAAAGAGTTAAGTAGTTTTCGACAGCAGGCCGCTTCAGTTCATCGAAGCCAAAAAGGAAGTTGAAAAAGAGGTGTTGACAGCAGCGTGTAACGCTGTAGAATTCGCCTCCCGCTTACGAGAGATCGCAAGCGCAAGTGGTTGAAGTTGTTGAAGAAATCTTC
>NZ_JAFLXH010000031.1:0-82618 GCF_019891515.1 Pseudomonas sp. Wu6
GCACACCGAGCCCAGGCGAGGTGCCGAGTGGTGGGGCAAGAGCGTTTTGCTTACTTTTGCGCTTTTCAAAAGTGAGCCGCCGTCAGGGCGGAACCCTAAGCAGCCGTTACCTAAATAATGGATATGTACTCGTTCCAATCCAACACCCTGGTCGGCCCAGAGGCCGCCATCGGGGGCAAGCCCCCTCCCACATTGGTTTTATATAAGTCAGGAGGACAGGTTTTGTAATAGTTTTGCATTGTAGGAAATTTGTATTTGGGTTGTAGGATTCAAGTCCTTTCGTTATTTCAGGACTTGCATGAACACCCTCTCGGAGCCCCCCAGTCGTCTTTCCCCAAGACACCCGCTGTCTCTGTTCCCGCTCGTACACCCCGTATTTCGTCGACTAACCTTGTCCCGGTCCAGTGACCGCGTTTTGCCGTGTCCGGCATTCTGAACCACTTGAATACAGAGAACCCATAGATGGAATGGTTAGCGGATCCAACGGCCTGGCTCGGCCTTGCGACCTTGATTGTGCTGGAACTGGTACTGGGCATCGACAACCTGGTGTTTATCGCGATCCTCGCGGACAAATTGCCGCCTGAACAGCGCGACCGTGCGCGGCTGATCGGTTTGTCCCTGGCTTTGCTGATGCGCCTGGGCCTGCTGGCAAGTATTTCCTGGCTGGTGACGCTGACCCAGCCGCTGTTCGAGGTGTTCGACAAGAGTTTCTCCGGGCGTGACCTGATCATGCTGTTTGGCGGTGTATTCCTGTTGTTCAAGGCCACCATGGAGTTGCATGAACGCCTGGAAGGGCATGTGGCCCAGCACAAGGGCAACGTGGCCTATGCGATGTTCTGGCCGATCGTGGCGCAGATCGTGGTGCTCGACGCGGTGTTCTCCCTGGATGCGGTAATTACCGCCGTGGGCATGGTCGATGAGCTGGCGGTGATGATGATCGCGGTGATCGTGTCCATCGGCCTGATGATCGTGGCGAGCAAGCCGCTGACCCGCTTCGTCAACGCCCACCCGACGGTGATCATGCTGTGCCTGGGCTTTTTGATGATGATCGGCTTCGCGCTGACTGCCGAAGGCCTGGGCTTCCATATCCCCAAAGGCTACCTCTATGCGGCGATCGGCTTCTCGATTCTGATTGAAGTGTTCAACCAGATCGCGCGTTCGCGGCGCAAGAAGTCGGCGCAAGGCGTATTGCCGGTGCGTGAGCGCACCGCCCACGCGGTGATGCGCCTGCTCGGCGGTCGCGGCCTGGCGGTGGAGGAGGTCGGTGAAGAGGTGGCCGACCTGCTGGACGCGTCGGATGCTGCGCAAGGTCCGTTGTTCGATCGACGTGAGCGCGTGATGATCAGCGGCGTGCTGCAACTGGCTGAACGCCCGATCCGCACATTGATGACGCCACGGGCCAAGGTCGACTGTATCGATCTGGCGGACGATCCTGAGAGCATCCGCCTGAAACTGATGCACTCGTCCTACTCGCGGCTGCCGTTGATCCGTAACGGCGCGGTGGATGAGCCCTTGGGTTTCGTGCACAAAAAGGAATTGCTCAAGGAATACCTGGCCGGCAACGAGCCGAATCTTGCCCATCTGGTGCGCCGTGCGATCAACCTGCTGGAGAGCTTTTCGATCCTCAACGCCTTGGAACAGATGCGTCAGGAATCCACGCACATCGCCTTTGTGATCAACGAATTCGGCGATTTTATGGGGGTGTTGAGCATGACCGACATCCTGGAGTCCATCGCCGGTGAATTGCCGGACGCCAGTGAAATCGAGGGTCCGGATATCGTCGAGGAAGGCGACGGTTTTCGTGCCAGTGGCGCCTTGAACCTGAGCCAGGTCGGTCAGCGCACCGGCTTCAAGGCCGTGGCTACCGAGGATTATCAGACACTGGCTGGCCTGCTGATGAGCCTGCTCGATCGTCTGCCGGTGGTAGGCGATAGTCTGGAACATCAGGGCTGGCGATTGACGGTGGCCGCGGTTGAAGAGCGCCGGGTGACGCAGGTGGTCTTGCAGCCTTGCTCCGATCAAAGCGACTGAACAGGCTGTCCACATACTGCTGTTGCTGCTCCACGGGGCCGAAACCCTTGTGCAGCTCCACCCTGGCGCCATGTTCGTAGATCAACAGCGTGGGAGTGCCCGTGACGTCGGGATGCCTAGGGGTATGGGCGCAATCGAGCACCATGCTGACTATCCACGGGTGGCGCCCGGCGACTCTTTCGAACAACGGGGCTGCACTGGCGCAGGCCGGGCAGTGCTCCGAGACGAACAGAATAAACACGGGGCGCGGTGTATTCAGTACGCGCTGGAAGTCCTTGGCACTGGATATCGTTCGCGTGGCTGCGCCCATGGTGATCTCCTGTCGACGGCGTTGGTTGTTGCCAACGCTAGGCCGTTGATTCAGCCCCGTCTACTGTCAACCTTCACAGGTCGGGCTGACGCTCCAGCCGTTCCCGAGCCTTGCGCGCCTGGCTGGCGCATTTTCGGTATTCCTCATTGTCACGGGATGCCTTGGCCTCGCGGTAGGCATGGTGATTCTGGCTGGTGTAGTTGGTGTCGAAGGCTTCCTTGAGTTTGCGCAGTTGTTCCTTGCAGTCGCGGCGGTCGTTGCTCGCCAGCGCGTTGCCGGCCACCAGATAGCACAGCATTAACAGGCCAAGGCTCAATTTCATCCGGGGGTTCCTCCATGTAGGGGCTTGCTCGCTCTACAGGTTAGCCCAACGGTGCACAGTTGGTGCGCAGTAACACCGTTGTGGGGCAACCGGTAGCAGCCTGATGGGGTGATGGCGCAACGCCGCTGCGTTCTTCAATCTCTATCCTGCTGATCCATAAACAATTTCTCTCGCGCGTATTTTTCCCTGAAAGCATATGGCACACTTTCTGCTGTCTATTCCGTTGTTACATACCAAGTTCCGGTATAGCGGAATACACATCTCCTGGAGTGCTTGTCATGCATCACCGACCTTCCGTGTTCAAAGCGTGTGTTTTTCTCTTCGCCGCCTCGGCGTGCGTCGCCAGCCTCGCGCAGGCGGCGGACAGCAAACTCGACAATGTGCTCAAGCGTGGGCACCTGATCGTGGGTACAGGCAGTACCAATGCGCCGTGGCACTTCCAGGGAGCGGATGGCAAGTTGCAGGGGTTCGATATCGACATTGGCCGCATCGTCGCCAAGGGCCTGTTCAATGACCCGAGCAAGGTCGAGTTCGTGGTGCAGTCGTCCGACGCGCGGATTCCCAACCTGCTGACCGACAAGGTCGACATGAGTTGCCAGTTCATTACCGTCACCGCCAGCCGTGCGCAGCAGGTGGCCTTCACCCTGCCGTACTACCGCGAAGGCGTCGGCCTGCTGCTGCCGAACACCAGCAAGTACAAGGAAATCGAGGACCTGCAGGCGGCGGGCGATGGCGTCACCGTGGCCGTGCTGCAGAACGTGTATGCCGAGGAATTGGTGCACCAGGCGCTGCCCAAGGCCAAGGTCGACCAGTACGACAGCGTCGACCTGATGTACCAGGCCGTGAACTCCGGTCGTGCCGATGCCGCCGCCACCGATCAGTCCTCGGTCAAATACCTGATGGTGCAAAACCCTGGCCGCTATCGCAGCCCGTCCTACGCCTGGAGCCCGCAGACCTACGCGTGTGCGGTCAAGCGTGGCGACCAGGACTGGCTGAACTTCGTCAATACCGCGCTGCATGAAGCCATGACCGGCGTCGAATTCCCAACCTACAAGGCCTCGTTCAAGCAATGGTTCGGCGTTGACCTGCCGGAGCCGGCGATTGGTTTTCCCGTGGAATTCAAGTGATCCGCAACAATCGGGGCGCGCGTGATGGCGCCCCATTCAGGTAGTGCCGACCATGAACTATCAGTTGAACTTTGCCGCCGTATGGCGTGATTTCGACACCTTGCTGGCGGGCCTCGGCCTGGGTCTGCAATTGGCCCTGCTGTCGATCGCCATCGGCTGCGTGATCGGCCTGCTGATGGCGTTTGCCATGCTGTCCAGGCACCGCGCGTTGCGCATTTTCGCTTCGGTGTACGTGACGGTGGTGCGCAACACGCCGATCCTGGTGTTGATCCTGTTGATCTACTTCGCCTTGCCGTCGCTGGGGATTCGCCTGGATAAAATTCCTTCGTTCATCATTACCCTGTCGCTGTATGCCGGGGCCTATTTGACCGAGGTATTCCGCGCCGGGCTGTTGAACATTCCCAAGGGCCTGCGCGAAGCCGGCTTGGCGATTGGCCTGGGTGAGTGGCGTATCCGCGCCTATATCACCGTGCCGGTGATGCTGCGCAACGTGCTGCCGGCGCTGTCTAACAACTTTATCTCGCTGTTCAAGGACACGTCCCTGGCCGCTGCGATTGCGGTGCCGGAGCTGACCTATTACGCCCGCAAGATCAACGTCGAAAGCTACCGGGTGATTGAAACCTGGCTGGTCACGACCGCGCTCTACGTGGCTGCCTGTTACCTCATTGCCATGCTGCTCCGTTACCTGGAACAGCGTCTGGCGATTCGTCGTTAAGGAGGGTTTCCATGTACGAATCCCCCAGTTGGCTGCATGAATTGTGGATTGCCCGGGAGACGCTGTGGGCGGGATTTCAGACCAGTATCTATTGCTCGGCGCTGGCAATTCTCTTCGGCACCCTGATCGGTATCTGCGCCGGGATGGTGCTCACTTACGGCAAGTTCTGGATGCGTGCGCCGTTCCGTCTGTATGTCGACCTGATTCGCGGCACGCCGGTGTTTGTGCTGGTGTTGGCGTGTTTCTACATGCTGCCGGCGCTCGGTTGGCAGATCAGCGCGTTCCAGGCCGGCGCCGTCGGGCTCACGCTGTTCTGTGGCTCCCACGTCGCGGAAATCGTGCGCGGTGCGCTGCAGGCCATTCCCCGTGGGCAACTGGAAGCGGGCAAGGCGATTGGCCTGACGTTCTACCAGTCCCTGGGCTACGTGCTGTTGCCCCAGGCGCTGCGGCAGATCCTGCCGACCTGGGTCAATTCCTCCACGGAAATCGTCAAGGCCTCGACCCTGCTCTCGGTCATCGGCGTGGCCGAGTTGCTGCTGAGCACCCAGCAAGTCATCGCACGCACCTTCATGACCCTGGAGTTCTACCTGTTCGCAGGCTTCATGTTCTTTGTCATCAACTACGCCATTGAATTATTCGGGCGCTACATAGAAAAGCGGGTGGCCTTGCCATGAATCAACTTCAAACAACCGAACCGCTGCTGAATATTCGTGGCCTGCGCAAGCAATACGGGGCAGTGGAAGTGCTCAAGGGCGTCGACCTGAGCCTGCAGCGCGGCAACGTGGTGACCCTGATCGGCTCCAGCGGCTCGGGCAAGACCACCCTGTTGCGTTGCGTCAACCTGCTGGAAGAATTCCAGGGCGGGCAGATAACCCTGGACGGCGAGTCCATTGGTTACAGCGACGTGGCCGGCAAGCGCGTGCGCCATCCCGAGCGCGTGATCGCCCAGCACCGCGCCATGACCGGCATGGCGTTCCAGCAGTTCAACCTGTTCCCGCATTTGACCGCCTTGCAGAACGTGACTTTGGGCTTGTTGAAAGTTAAGAAAATGCCTAAGGACGAGGCGGTGTCGCTCGCGGAAAAATGGCTCGACCGCGTGGGACTTCTGGAGCGTCGCAATCACTTTCCCGGTCAGTTGTCCGGCGGCCAGCAACAGCGCGTGGCGATTGCGCGGGCGATTGCCATGAACCCCAGCCTGATGCTCTTCGACGAAGTGACCTCGGCCCTCGACCCGGAACTGGTAGGCGAAGTGCTCAGCGTGATCAAGGGACTGGCGGAGGAGGGCATGACCATGTTGCTGGTCACCCACGAAATGCGCTTTGCCTATGAAGTGTCCGACAAAATCGTTTTCATGAACCAGGGGCGCATTGAAGAGCAGGGCAGCGCCAAGGATATTTTCGAACGCCCGCAGTCGCCGCGACTGGCGGAATTTCTCAAGAACATTCGTTTTTAATCAAGGAGCTATTTTATGAGCATTACTCGTTACGGTGCCGGCAGTACTGCCGGCGGCGGCCAGCCACGTCCCTTCGCCCGCGCAGTGGAAGCGGACGGCTGGTTGTACGTCTCAGGCCAGGTGCCTGCGGTGGACGGCGAAATCATCACTGGCGGGATCATCGAGCAAACCCGCCAAACCATGCGCAACGTGGTGGCGATCCTTGAAGAGGCCGGCTACGAATTGAAAGACGTGGTGCGTGTCGGCGTGTGGCTGGAAGACCCACGGGACTTCTGGAGTTTCAACAAGGTGTTCGGTGAATACTTCACCCCGGAACACGCCCCCGCGCGAGCCTGCGTGCAGGCGAACATGATGGTCGATTGCAAGGTGGAGATCGATTGCGTGGCCTACAAGAAAAAGGGCTAAATTGGCCCCATTCTCAAGACCACAGCAACTCCAATGTGGGAGGGGGCTTGCCCCCGATAGCGGTGTATCAGTAACAGATGTATGGACTGACACACTGCAATCGGGGGCAAGCCCCTCCCACAGGGGATCACTGTGTAGCACACACCCAAGACCGGATCGGAACCGCCATGACCGAAGACACCATCAAACGCCGCGCCAAGGGCCTGGACCGTGCGTTCGATATCCTCGATTTTCTCAAGGAGGTCGGCCAGCCGCTGCGCCCGAATGATATCGCCAGTGGCATCGGCAGCCCCAAGTCCACGGTCTATGAACTGGTCGCCTCGCTGCTCGAACGGCGCATCCTGGAAACCGTGGGCAAGGACGGTCACGTCTACCTCGGGCGCCAGCTGTATTTCCTCGGCCAGGCGCACCTGCGTCACTTCGACCTGACCCGCGAGGCCGACCACGCCTTGCAGGAAATCGTCAGCCAGACCCACGAAACCGCGCAGATGTGCCTGCTCAACGGGCGCAAGTACACCGTGGCGCTGATGCGCGAAGGCCAGCGGCATTTCCGTATTTCGTCGGATATCGGTGAAAACGCGCCTATCCCCTGGACCGCTTCCGGACGCCTGTTGCTGGGGCATTTGAGCGACCGGCAGATCATCGACCTGATCGACCCCGACGATTTCATCCTGCCGGATGGCCTGCGCCTGCCCCTGGAGACCTTCCTGGCACAGATCCGCCAGGCCACCCTCGACGGGTTCTTCTCCTTCGACAGTGTGGCCGACACCTTTACCCACTGCTTTGCCGCCCCGGTGCGCGACGCCCAGGGCATCAGCATCGCGACGCTGTGCATCGTTGCCCCTCGGGCCGATGCGAGCAAAAACTACCACGACTATCGCCGGGTGCTGATCGACAGCGCCAACAGCCTGGCCCGGCGCATCACCGAATAGGAATTTCCCATGTCTGCCTTCAATGCCGTTGAAAAAGGCGCCGCCGCCATTGGCGCCCATCTGGTCCGCGACGTTAGCCTGCCGGCCCTGGTGCTGCACCGCGAAGCCCTGGAACACAACATCCGCTGGATGCAGGACTTTGTCAGCAACAGCGGCGCGCAGTTGGCGCCCCACGGCAAGACCAGCATGATGCCCGCCTTGTTCCAGCGTCAGATCACTGCCGGAGCCTGGGGCATTACCCTGGCCAACGCCGTGCAGACCCGCGCCGCCTATGCCGGTGGCGTGCGCCGTGTGCTGATGGCCAACCAGTTGGTGGGCGCGCCGAACATGGGGTTGATTGCCGACCTGCTGGCCGATCAGGATTTCGACTTTCATTGCATGGTCGATCACCCGGACAATGTCGCTGACCTGGGCCTGTTCTTCGCCGCCCGTGGCCTGCGCCTGAACGTGATGATCGAGTACGGCGTGGTCGGTGGCCGGTGTGGCTGTCGCAGCGAGCAGGAAGTACGCGAATTGGCCAAGGCGATCAAGGCTCAACCTGCGCTGGCCCTGACCGGTATCGAGGGCTACGAAGGCGTGATCCACGGCGAGCACGCCATCAGCGGCATCCGTGACTTCGCCGCCAGCCTGGTGCGCCTGGCGGTGGACCTGCAAGACAACGGCTTTTTTGACCTGCCCAAACCTATCGTCACCGCATCGGGTTCGGCCTGGTATGACCTGATCGCCGAATCCTTCGAGCAACAGAATGCCGCCGGGCGCTTCCTCAGTGTGTTGCGTCCCGGCAGCTACGTGGCCCACGACCATGGCATCTACAAGCAAGCGCAATGCTGTGTGCTGGACCGTCGCAGCGACCTTGACGAAGGCCTGCGCCCGGCGCTGGAAGTCTGGGCCCATGTGCAATCGTTGCCCGAACCCGGCTTTGCGGTGATCGCCCTGGGCAAGCGCGACGTGGCCTACGACGCCGGTCTGCCGGTGCCGCTCAAGCGCTACAAGGCCGGCATCGTGCCGGCCGAGGGCGATGATGTGAGCGCGTGCCAGGTGACCGCCGTGATGGACCAGCATGCGTTCATGACCGTGGCGCCGGGGGTTGAACTGCGCATTGGCGACATCATTTCGTTGGGTACTTCCCATCCCTGCCTGACGTTCGACAAGTGGCAGGTGGGTTGCCTGGTGGATGAGCAACTGCGGGTGATCGAGACCCTGCGTACCTGCTTCTAGACCGAGTCGCGCCTATCGGGGGCAAGCCCCCTCCCACAGGGGAATGCATTCCAAATGTGGGAGGGGGCTTGACCCCGATGAGGCCATCAGCCCCACCGAGAAATCAGCCATGACCACCCAACCGCGCATCGCCCTCATCGGCGAATGCATGATCGAACTGCAACACCGCGCCGATGGCAGCCTGCACCAGAGCTTCGGCGGCGATACCCTGAACACCGCCGTGTACCTGCGCCGCGAACTGGGCGATATCGGCAGCGTCGACTACGTCACCGCCCTGGGCGACGACAGCTTCAGCGACTCAATGTGTGCGCAGTGGCAAGCCGAGGGCATCGGCCTGGGCATGGTCCAGCGCCTGCCCGGACGCCTGCCGGGCTTGTATTGCATTCAGACCGACGCCAATGGCGAGCGCAAGTTTCTCTACTGGCGCAACGAAGCGGCCGTGCGCGATTGCTTCACCACGCCTGCGGCCGAGCCGATCCTGGCGGCGTTGCCGGAGTATGACCTGGTGTATTTCAGCGGCATCACCCTGGCGGTGCTGGGTGAGGTTGGGCGCGCACGCTTGCTGGACACCCTGGTGCAAACCCGCCGCCGGGGCGGGAAGGTGGTGTTCGATAACAACTACCGGCCACGGCTATGGGCCGATGTGGACGCGGCGCGTGAGGCTTATCGCAAGGTGTTGGCCGAAGTGGATATCGCCTTGTTGACCGAGGATGACGAGCGCGCGCTGTTTGGCTATGAGGACAGCGAGCAGGTGTTTGCAGCCTATCCAGCGATTGCCGAGGTGGTGCTCAAGCGCGGGGCGGATGCGTGTTTGATTCGTTGCGCGGGGGAGCGTTTTGCCGTGCCGGCATTGAAGGTGGAGAAGGTGGTGGACACCACGGCGGCGGGGGATTCGTTCAGTGCGGCGTACCTGGCCGGGCGGCTCAAGGGTGGGTCGCCGCAAGCGGCGGCGTTGGCGGGGCATCGGCTGGCGAGTCGGGTGATTCAGGTGTCGGGGGCGCTGATACCGAGGTGAATGGCCGCCTGTGGCGGATCGGGGGCAAGCCCCCTCCCACAGTTAACCGCGTTTTAACTGCAAGAATGCAGCCCAATGTGGGAGGGGGCTTGCCCCCGATAGCGGTGTAAAGCCAACCCCCTCAATCCCGGTAAAACACCTGCACCAGGTGATAGCCAAACTTGCTCTTGATCGGCCCATGCACCACCTTCACCGGCTTCTTGAAGATCACCGCATCGATCACCCCTACCATCTGCCCGGGCCGCACCTCTCCCAGATCACCGCCACGCTTGCCCGACGGGCAGGTGGAGTATTTCTTGGCGAGCACGTCAAACGCTTCGCCCTTGGCAATGCGCTGCTTGAGCTGTTCGGCTTCTTCGCTGGTCTTCACCAGGATATGGCGGGCTTGGGCTTTCATTGATCTCTACCAGGTGTGCGACGGCGCGCGATTATGCCTGAACTCAGGCCTCGACGCCGATCATGCTGCGGATTTTGGTGGCCAGCAGGTCGATGGAAAATGGCTTGGCGACCATGTCCATGCCGTCCTCCAGGAAGCCCTGGCGTTCAGCGGCTTTCTCCGCATAACCGGTCATAAACAGCACGCGCAGGCCCGGGCGATGCTGGCGGGCGATTTCTGCCAGTTGCCGGCCGTTCATGCCCGGCAGGCCGACGTCGGTCACCAGCAAATCCACGCGCAGGTCCGACTCCAGCAGCGGCAGCGCGGCCCGGGCATCCGCCGCCTGATGAGCGGTATAGCCCAGTTCGTCGAGTACGTTGACCACCAGCATGCGCACCGCCGGGTCGTCCTCGACCACCACCACGGCCTCTCCGGCCAGGGCCACCGGGGCTTCGCCCAGGCTGGCCGGCAGGCTGCTTTCCAGCGCGGTGCCATGCAGACGTGGCAGGTACAGGCGCACGCACGTGCCCTGGCCGGGCTCGCTCTGGATAGTCACATGGCCCCCGGACTGTTGGGCGAAGCCGTAGATCATCGACAAGCCCAGGCCGGTGCCTTGGCCGATGGGTTTGGTGGTGAAGAACGGATCGAAGGCCTTGGCGAGGATTTTCGGCGCCATGCCGCTGCCGTTGTCGCGCACGCCGAGCATCACGTAGTCGCCGGCCTTGACCGGCTCCAGGGTGGTGATATCGGTGCCGTCCAGATAGCTGTTGGCGGTTTCGATCAGCAGTTCGCCGCCGTCGGGCATGGCATCGCGGGCGTTGATCACCAGGTTGAGCAGGGCGTTTTCCAGTTGGCTGGCGTCGGTGTTCACCGGCCAGATGTCTTTGCCAAGCTGCACGGTGAGGGTGATATGCGCGCCCTTGGTGCGGCGAAAGAGATCCTCCAGGGACGCCACCAGCTGGTTGGGGTCGGTGGGGCGTCGGTCCAGCGATTGGCGCCGTGAGAACGCCAGCAGCCGGTGGGTAAGGGCGGCGGCGCGGTGGGCGGACGTCACGGCGGCATCGGCAAAGCGGCCGATGTCCTCGCTGCGGCCGTCGGCAATGTAGCGTTGCATCAGGTCCAGGCTGCCGATGATACCGGTGAGCATATTGTTGAAGTCGTGGGCGATACCGCCCGTGAGCTGGCCCACCGCTTCCATTTTCTGCGCGTGGCGCAAGGCGTCTTCGGCCCGTTCGCGTTCGAACATTTCATTCTGCAGGCGCTGGTTGGCCTCGGCCAGTGCCTGGGTGCGCTGGGCCACGCGTTCTTCGAGGTTCTCATTGAGATGGCGCAGGGCTTCTTCGGTAAGCTTGCGTTCGGTCTCGTCGATCACAAAGATGTAGAAACCGTTCACCGAGCCGTCGTTGCTGAAGCGCGGCAGGTACTTCATCAAGGCATGGCGCGCGCGCCCGTCGCGGTGCGGCGTGACGGTCATGAAACTGCACGCCTTGCCGTTGAGTGCGGCGGCGATCTTGTCGGCGCGTCCGGCGTATACGTCGTCGCCGATGACTTCGCGGATGGTCTTGCCGTACAGCTCTTGAGGCGTTTGGCCGTACCAGTCGAGGTAGGCACTGTTGTTCAGGCGAAAGCGCTGCTCGTGGTCGACGTAGCCGATCAACACCGGCATGGCGTTGATGATCAGTTGCAGCTCGGTCTGGCTTTGACGCAGCGCCTGTTCGGTGTGCTTGCGCTCGGTGAGGTCGAGCGCGGCGCCAAGGAACCGCGCCGGCCGTCCGTGCGGGTCCTTGTAGCAACGGCCACGGGCAAACACCCAGCGCACCTGGCCGTCGGCTTGCTGCAGGCGGTATTCCTCGGCGTATTCGGTGCCGTGGGTGATGCAGTGCTTGATGCTGCGCGTGACCGTGCCACGGTCTTCGGGGTGCACGCCGAGCAGGTAGGCGCTGATGGGCAACAGGCCGGCGTCATTCGGGTCGACGCCATGCAAGTGAGCGAAATGCGCGTCGGCGATAAAGCGGTCTTCGCCGATGTCCCAGTCCCAGGTGCCCACCGCGTCGGTCGCCGCCAGTGCCAGCTGCAGGCGCTGCTCGGTGCTGTGCTGGGCCTTGAGGCTGTCTTCGGAACGCTGCTGCAATTCGAGGGTTTTGCTGCGCCGCTCGTTGGTTTCGATGGCGGTGACCAGGATGCCGGCCACGCGGCCGCTTTCATCGCGCACCGGGCTGTAGGTCAGGTCGAGCCAGATTTCAGTGTCGCGCTGGTTGCGCTGCAGCACGAAACATTGCTCGCTGAAGGTCCGCACCTGGCCACCGAGCACCGCGTCGTAGATCGGCGCGGCAAAGCCCTGCAGTTCCGGCCAGGTGGTGTGTACCGGCTGGCCGAGGGCGTCGGGGTGCTTGTTGCCGGCCAGCAGGGCGAAGCCATCGTTGTAGAGCTGGATGAGTTGCTCGCCCCAGAGCAGCAGCATCGGCATGGGCGAATGCACCACGATATCCACGGCGGTGCGCAGACTTTGCGGCCAGCCACTGGCCTCACCGAGGGGGCTTTGCGCCCAGTCCAGCCGCTCGATCAGTGCAGCGGCCTCGCTACCGGTGGATGTTCCATTCATGAAAAAGCCCTGCGCTTGACGCTTTGAAAAAAAGACAACACCTATTATCCCTAGAGAGAACCACGGGTGGCTACCTCGGAAAATAGCATGCATTTTCTGATTTTTTCAAAAACGCCGCGTCAGCGCTGAAACCTTTCATCTATCCCGCCAGCTCGGGGCGGTCGCGAAATTGCTCGAGCGCCTGGGGATTGGCCAGCGCATCGGTGTTTTTCACCGGCTCACCGTGCACGACGTTGCGCACTGCCAATTCGACGATCTTGCCGCTGATGGTGCGCGGGATATCCGCGACCGCGAGGATCTTCGCCGGCACATGGCGCGGCGTGGTATTGGCACGGATCACCTGGCGAATCTGCTGCTCCAGCGCCTCATCCAGTTGCACACCGTGGTCAAGGCGCACAAACAGCACCACGCGCACATCGTCCTGCCAGCGCTGGCCGATGGCGAGGCTTTCCAGCACCTGGGGGACTTTTTCCACCTGGCGATAAATCTCGGCGGTGCCGATGCGCACGCCGCCAGGGTTGAGCACTGCGTCGGAGCGACCGTGGATCAGCAGGCTGCCATTGGGGCGCTGTTCGGCATAGTCGCCCTGGGCCCACACGCCGGGGAACTGGCTGAAATACGACGCGCGCAGTTTGTGCTGCTGTGGATCGTTCCACAGCCCGATGGGCATGGCCGGAAAGTGCCGGGTACACACCAGTTCGCCTTTTTCGCCGAGCAGCGGCCGGCCCTGGTCGTCCCACACTTCAATGGCCATCCCCAGGCTCTTGCACTGCATTTCGCCACGGCGCACCGGCAGCACCGGGTTGCCGATCACGAAGCAGGAGACGATATCGGTGCCGCCGGACATCGACGACAGGCACAGCTCGCCCTTGATCTCGCGGTACACATAGTCGTAACTCTGGGGCGACAACGGCGAACCGGTGGAAATCAGGCCCTTGAGGCTGCTCAGCTGGTGGCTCAGGCGTGGCTGCAGCCCGGCTTTCTCCAGGGTGACGAGAAACTTGGGGCTGGTGCCGAACACACTGATGTTTTCCGCATCGATCAGGTCGATCAAACGCTCGGGTCCGGGATGGAACGGCGAGCCGTCATACAGCACCGCCGTGGCGCCAATCGCCAGCACCGACACCAGCCAGTTCCACATCATCCAGCCGCAGGTGGTGTAGTAGAACAGGCAGTCCTCACGGGACAGGTCGGCGTGCAGGCCGTGTTCCTTGAGGTGGGTGAGCAACACGCCGCCAGTGCCGTGAATGATGCACTTGGGCACGCCGGTGGTGCCGCTGGAATAGAGGATATACAGCGGATGATCGAACGGCACCGCGACAAACTCAGGCTCGCCGCCGGCCTGGTAGACGTCGTCCCACAGCCTGACCCGGGCCTGGGTCAGGTAGTCGCCGACCTGCGCCTGCGGGCGGGCGTAGGGCACGATGATCAGTTGTTCCAGGGACGGCAGTCGTTCGAGGATTTCATTGAGCTTGGCGCTCTGGTCGATGGTCTTGCCGGCATAGCGATAACCGGCGCAGGTGATCAGCACCTTGGGTTCGATCTGGCCGAATCGGTCGATCACGCCCTGAGTACCGAAATCCGGCGAGGAGCACGACCAGATCGCCCCAAGGCTGGTGGTGGCGAGCATGCCGACCAGGGTTTGCCAGGTGTTGGGCATGCACGCGGCCACCCGGTCACCGAGGCCGACCCCGGCCGCGCGCAGGCTGTTTTGCAGGCCGGCCACGTGGGCGGCCAACTCGGCGTAGGTCAGTTGTTCGCGCTGGCCGTCTTCGCTGATGGCAACCACGGCAGGGTGATCGTCGCGACGGCGCAGCAAGTGCTCTGCAAAGTTCAACGTCGCGCCGGGAAACCATTGGGCGCTGGGCATTTCGGTGCCTTCGATCAACGTGGCGCTGGGCGGGCTGCGAAAGTGCACGTCAAAGAACGCCACGATGGCCTGCCAGAAGTCCGCGCGCTGGTCGATGCTCCATTGGTGCAGGGCGGGGTAGTCGCTGAGCTGCAAGTCGTGGCGAGCATTGATGAAACGTTGGAACTGGTCCATCCGTGTGTTGGCGATGCGTTCGGGGGAGGGTTGCCAGAGGATGTCGGACATAGCGAGATCTCTTGTTCTTATGCACGTTCTTCCAAACAATGGAGTTCCAGTGTGGGAGGGGGCTTGCCCCCGATGGCGGTGGTTCAGCTGGCACATGTGATACTGATCCACTGCCATCGGGGGCAAGCCCCCTCCCACATTAATCTCCACTGTCTGGGGTTATTGGGCCAGCCAGCCGCCATCGATATTCCACGCCGCACCCCGCACCTGGGCGCCGGCCTCACTGCATAAAAACAACACCAACTCACCCAACTGCGACGGCGTCACAAACGCCAGCGACGGCTGCTTCTCCGCCAGCAGATCCTGCTGCGCCTGCTGCGGCTGCACCCCACTGGCCACGCGATCATCTATCTGCTTCTGCACCAGCGGGGTCAGCACCCAGCCTGGGCAAATGGCATTGCACGTCACGCTGCTGGTGGCGGTTTCCAGGCCGACGACTTTGGTCAGGCCGATGACCCCGTGCTTGGCCGCCACATAAGCCGCCTTGCCCACCGAACCCACCTGGCCATGCACCGAGGCAATATTGACGATGCGTCCCCAGCCCCTGGCCTTCATGCCCGGCAGGCTCAGGCGGGTGGCGTGGAACACCGATGACAGGTTGATGGCGATGATCGCGTCCCAGCGTTCCACCGGAAAGTCTTCCACCGCTGCCACGTGCTGGATGCCGGCGTTGTTGACCAGAATGTCGACGCCGCCGAACTCCCGCTCGGCATAGGCTAACATCTCGGCGATCTGCGCCGGGTCGCTGACATCCGCCGGGTGATGCCCGACCTTGCCGCCAAACGCCTGCACCTGGGCGATCACCGCGCCGGCGTCACCGAAGCCGTTGAGGATCAGGTTGGCGCCGGCCTTGGCCAGGCTCAGGGCAATGCCCAGGCCGATGCCGCTGGTGGAGCCGGTGACCAGGGCCGTCTTGCCGTTCAATGTCGTCATGAAAACCTCACACAATGCCGGTGGCGTAGAAAGTACCGATCACCACGAACACCGCGAGGGTCTTGATGATCGTGATGCCGAAAATGTCCTTGTAGGCTTCGCGGTGAGTCAGCCCGGTCACCGCCAGCAGCGTGATCACCGCGCCGTTGTGGGGCAGGGTGTCCATGCCGCCGCTGGCCATGGCCGCGACCCGGTGCAGCACTTCAAGGGGGATATTGGCCGCATGGGCCGCTGAAATAAAGCTCTCGGACATGGCCGCCAGGGCGATGCTCATGCCGCCGGACGCGGAGCCGGTAATCCCCGCCAGCAGGGTCACGGTAATGGCTTCGTTGACCAGCGGGTTGGGGATGCCCTTGAGCCAGTCCGCCAGCACCAGAAAGCCCGGCAACGACGCAATTACCGCACCAAAGCCATATTCCGAGGCGGTGTTCATGGCGGCGAGCAGCGCGCCGCTGACTGCACTTTTACTGCCTTCGGCCAGCTTGCTCTTGATCGCCGAGAAGCCGAACACCAGCACCACGATAATCCCCACCAGCAACGCCGCCTGCACCGCCCAGATCGCCGTGAGCTTGGCGATGTCGGTGGTCACCGGGGTGCTCATGCCGGGCAGGCTGAGGCTGTGGGTCTTGCCGTACCACTGCGGGATCCAGTGGGTGAACAGCAGGTTCATCACCCCCACCAGAATCAGCGGCGACAGCGCGACCCAGGGGTTGGGCAGGGTCAGGTTTTCGGCGGTTTCCGGTTCGTTGCGCAGCTCGGTGCCATAGCCTTCACCTGCGTGCTGGGCCTTGTTGCGCTGGCGTGCCAGGTACAGCATGCCGGCGCAGAACACGAAGATCGTGCCGATCAGCCCCAGCCACGGCGCCGCCCACGCGGTGGTGTTGAAGAAGGTGCTGGGGATGATGTTCTGGATCTGCGGCGTGCCGGGCAGGGCGTCCATGGTGAACGAAAACGCACCGAGGGCGATGGTGGCCGGGATCAGGCGCTTGGGGATATTGCTCTGGCGGAACATCTCCGCCGCAAACGGGTACACCGCAAACACCACCACGAACAGCGACACGCCGCCGTAGGTGAGCAGGGCGCAGACCAGCACGATCACCAGCATCGCCTGGCGCGTACCGAGCACACGAATGGCGGCGGCGACAATCGAGCGCGAAAAGCCCGACAGCTCGATCAGCTTGCCGAATACCGCGCCGAGCAGGAACACCGGGAAATACAGCTTGATAAAGCCGACCATCTTTTCCATGAACACCCCGGTAAAGGCCGGGGCGACAGCGGACGGGTCGGTGAGCAGCACCGCGCCGAGGGCGGCGATTGGGGCAAACAGGATGACGCTGTAGCCACGGTAGGCAGCCAGCATCAGCAGCGCCAGGGCTGCCAGGGCAATGATCACACTCATGGTGTGTCTCCATCGGATTGTTATTGTTGTGGGGTGGGGCTTTGGGGGAGGTATAGCGAGATGTGTGCCAAGTATTTAAGTTGTTGAAATAAAAGGTTATTTATAGGATCTTGCGTTGATTTTTTTTAGGGTATCTCAATAGTGAGACAAACACTGCTCCAATGTGGGAGGGGGCTTGCCCCCGATGGCGGTATATCAGGTGTATATGCTTAACCTGACACACTGCTATCGGGGGCAAGCCCCCTCCCACATTGGATTTTCTTGATATTGAGAATTGTGTCTCTTTATGGAGACTGGGTGAGGCCCAGGGCGATCATTTTCTTGTACAGCGTCGACCGCCCCAGCCCCAGCCGCTTGGCAGCCTCCACCACATTCCCCGCGCACGCCTGCAAGGCCTCACCGATCAACTGTCGATCGAACCGCGCCCGCGCCGCCGCAAACGTCTCACCCTCAACCGTGGCCACCGCACCGCGTGCCACCGGGCTGAACGTACCGATCGCCGCACGAATCTCCCCGGCACTCAACACCAGGTCATCACTCAACAACGCCGCCCGCTCGAGCACATTGCGCAGCTCGCGGATATTGCCCGGCCAGGCGTGCCGGGCCAACAGTGTCAACGCTTCAGGGCTCAACTCGTGGCGGCTGCGCAGTTCTTCCAGAATCGCCTCGCTCAGCGCGGGGATGTCCTCCAGCCGTTCACGCAACGGCGGCACCTGGATCGGCAGTACATTGAGGCGGTAATACAGGTCTGCGCGGAATTCGCCACGCTTGATCGCCGCCTCCAGGTCCATGGAGGTGGCGGCAATCACCCGCACATCGCTGTGCAACATCTCGTTGGAACCCACCGGTTCGAATTCCTTCTCCTGCAGCACCCGCAATAACTTGCTTTGCAGGGGCATCGGCATATCGCCGATCTCATCCAGAAACAGCGTGCCACCCTGGGCGATCTGGAACTTGCCCGGCCGGCCCTTGCGGTCGGCGCCGGTGAACGCGCCCGGTGCGGTGCCGAAAAATTCAGCCTCAAGCAGATCGTGGGGAATCGCCGCGCTGTTGATGCTGACGAACGCTTTATGGGCGCGAGGCGACGCACCATGGATGGCCTGGGCGAGCAGTTCCTTGCCGGTGCCGGTTTCGCCCAGCAGCAGCACCGGCGACTCGGCGCTCGCACTGCGCCGCGCGCGGCGCTTGACGTCAAGGCTGGCGGCGCTGGTGCCGATAAAGTGCGCGAAGTTGTATTTGCTTTGCCGCGAGCGCAACAGCGAACGGGTGGACGCCAGCTCCTGCTGCAGGCTCAGGTAGCGCTCGATCAGCGGCGACAGGTTGCGCAGCTCATCGAACAACGCAAACCCGATCGCACCGATCACCGCGCCGGCTTCGTCGTGGATCGGCAGGCGCATCACCACCAGCGGGCACTTGGGCGTGTCCTGGATATCCAGCAGGATCGGCCGGTCATTGCGCACCACCTGGCGCAGCAGGCTATTGGAGATCACCTGCTCGCAGGGTTGGCCGATGGCGTGCTCGGCGCTCTGCAGGCCGAAACGCCTGGCGTAGCGTTCGTTCATCCAGACGATATTCGCGTCGCGATCGACAATCACCGTGCCTTCGCTGGACTGCTCGATGATCTCGAACAGCGACTGGATGGCCAGGCCACGAACCTGTTGGTAATCCTTGAGGCTGGTACTCATGGGTACAAATCCTGTTAATGATCGTTCCCACGCTCTGCGTGGGAATGCCTCCCGTGACGCTCCGCGTCACTTGGCACAAGGCGTGGGGACTTGCGTGCCTGGCGGGACGCGGAGCGTCCTTGGCTGTGTTACCACGCAGAGCGTGGGAACAATCTCACAACGGGATGTGCGCGGCCGCCAGCAATTCTTTTGTATATGGGTGTTGCGGCGACTCAAATACATCATGACTGGCACCGCGCTCCACCACCTTGCCGTCCTTGACCACGATCATATCGTGGGCCATCGCACGCACCACCGCCAGGTCATGGCTGATGAACAGGTAAGTCAGGCCGTATTTCTCCTGCAGTTCGCGCAGCAGCGCCACCACTTGTTTTTGCACCGTACGGTCCAGCGCCGAGGTGGGTTCATCCAGCAGCATCAGCGCCGGCCTGAGCACCAGCGCACGCGCAATGGCGATACGTTGCCGCTGGCCGCCGGAAAACTCATGGGGGTAGCGATGGCGGCTGGCGGGGTCCAGGCCTACATCCTTGAGCACCTGAATCACCTGCGCTTCGCGCGCGTCGAGGCTGCACGGAGCATGCACTTCCAGGCCCTCGCTGATGATCTGCTGCACCGACATGCGCGGGCTGAGGCTGCCATAGGGGTCCTGGAACACCACCTGCATCTGCTTGCGCCACGGCCGCATCTGCTGATGGTTGAGCGGGTCGAGGGCCTGGCCCTGGAAGCGGATGCTGCCGCTGGAGTCCAGCAAGCGCAGAATCGCCTGGCCGAGGGTGGACTTGCCCGAGCCGGACTCGCCGACAATCCCCAGGGTCTTGCCCCGTTGCACGCTCAGGCTGATGCCGTCCACCGCGCGCAGGTAGGTCTTGGGCCGAAACAGTCCGCCGCCGAGGCGAAACTGCACGGTCAGGTCATCGACCTGCAAGACCGTCTCGCGCTCTTCACCGCACAGCGCATCGCCCGAAGGTTCGGCGTCCAGCAGCAGGCGGCTGTAAGGATGTTGAGGCGACGTGAACAGCGTCTGGCAATCGGCCTGCTCGACGATCTCCCCGGCGCGCATCACGCACACGCGCTGGGCAATGCTGCGCACCAGGTTGAGGTCATGGCTGATCAGCAGCAGTGACATGCCCAGGCGTTGCTGCAGGGACTTGAGCAACAGCAGGATCTTGCGCTGCACGGTCACGTCCAGCGCGGTGGTGGGTTCGTCGGCAATCAGCAGTTCCGGCTCGCAGGCCAGGGCCATGGCGATCATCACCCGCTGGCGCTGGCCACCGGAGAGTTGATGGGGATAGGCCTTCAGCCGCTCCCGGGGTTTCTGGATGCCCACCAGCTCGAGCAGCTCGAGGATGCGCGCCTGCGCCGCCTTGCCGCCCAGGCCCTTGTGCAGCAGCAGGGTCTCGCCGATCTGCTTTTCGACCGTGTGCAGCGGGTTCAGCGAGGTCATCGGCTCCTGGAAGATCATGGCAATGCGGTTGCCGCGCAGCTTTTGCAGGGCCGCAGGTGACGCGCCCATCAACTCCTGGCCGCGGTACTTCACCGAGCCTGTACTGTGCGCGCCGGCTTCGGGCAGCAATTGCAGGATCGAATGGGCGGTCACGGATTTGCCCGAGCCCGACTCGCCCACCAACGCCAGGCATTCGCCTGGGCGTACGTCCAGGCTCACCTTGCGCACCACGGTCTGGTCGCCGAACGCCACGCTCAGGTCACGGATTTCAATCAGGTTCATACGCGATCACTCATGAGCGAGGGTCGAAGGCATCACGCAACGCCTCGCCGATAAATACCAGCAGCGACAGGATCAGCGCCAGGGTGAAAAATGCCGTCAGGCCCAGCCACGGCGCTTGCAGGTTCTGCTTGCCCTGGGCGATCAACTCACCCAGCGAAGCACTGCCGGCCGGCATGCCGAAGCCGAGGAAGTCCAGGGCGCTCAAGGTCGAAATCGCCCCGGTCAGGATGAACGGCAGGTAGCTCAAGGTCGCGGTCATGGCATTGGGCAGGATATGCCGGGCGATGATCTTGCCGTCGCCCAGGCCCAGGGCGCGTGCGGCCTTGACGTATTCCAGGTTGCGCCCGCGCAGGAACTCGGCGCGCACCACGTCCACCAGGGCCAGCCAGGAAAACAGCGCCATGATCCCCAGCAGCCACCAGAAATTCGGCTCGACGAACCCCGACAGGATAATCAGCAGGTACAGCACCGGCAGGCCCGACCACACTTCCAGGATGCGTTGGCCGAGCAAGTCCACCCAGCCGCCGTAGTAACCCTGCAACGCGCCGGCGGCGATGCCGATGGCTGCGCTGATCGCGGTCAACGCCAGGGCAAACAGGATCGACACGCGCGCGCCGAAGATGACTCGCGCCAGCACATCCCGCGACTGGTCATCGGTGCCCAGCCAGTTCACCGTCGACGGCGGGCTGGGGGCAGGGCGGGTCAATTCGTAGTTGGGGGTGTCGTCGCTGAAGGGGATGGGGGGAAACAGCATCCAGCCGCCGTCCTGCTTTATAAGCTTTTGCACGTAGTCACTGCGGTAGTCGGCCTGGAACGGCAATTGGCCGCCGAACTGCTGCTCGGTGTAGCGCTTGAACACGGGAAAATACAGCTCGTTCTTGAAGCTGAGCACCAGGGGCTTGTCATTGGCGATCAACTCGCCGCCCAGCGTCAGAATGAACAGGCCGATAAATAGCCACAGCGACCACCAGCCGCGACGGTTCCTCTTGAATCGCTCGAAACGCCGGCGCGCCACGGGAGACAGATTGAGCATCAGGCGTTCCTCGCGGCAAAGTCGATACGCGGGTCCACCAGGGTGTAGCAGAGGTCGCCGATGAGTTTTATCAAGAGGCCGAACAGGGTAAAGATAAACAGCGAACCAAACACCACCGGGTAATCCCGCGACACCGCTGCCTCATAGCTCATGCGGCCCAGGCCATCGAGGGAAAAGATCACCTCGATCAGCAGCGAACCGGCGAAGAACACGCTGATGAACGCTTGGGGAATCCCGGAAATCACCAGCAGCATCGCGTTGCGAAACACATGGCCGTAGAGCACGCGACGTTCGCTCAAACCCTTGGCGCGCGCGGTCACCACGTACTGCCGAGTGATTTCGTTGAGGAACGAGTTCTTGGTGAGGATGGTCAGCGTGGCGAACCCGCCGATCACCAGCGCCGTGACCGGCAATACCAGGTGCCAGAAATAGTCGGCGATCTTGCCCACGGTGCTCAGTTCATCGAAATTCTCCGACACCAGACCGCGCACCGGGAACCAGTTCAGCGAAGTGCCACCGGCAAACACCACGATCAGGAACATCGCGAACAGGAACGCCGGCATGGCATAGCCGATCACGATGGCGGTGCTGCTCCATACATCAAAGCTGCTGCCATGGCGCACCGCCTTGCGTATCCCCAGGGGGATCGACACCAGGTAGGTAATCAAGGTGGCCCACAAACCGAGGGAAATGGTCACAGGCATCTTTTCCAGGATCAGGTCGATCACCGTTGCGCCGCGAAAGAAGCTGTTGCCGAAGTCCAGTCGGGCGTAGCTCTTGAGCATCAGCCACAGGCGTTCCGGCGCAGGCTTGTCGAAGCCGTACTGCTTTTCGATGTCCTTGATCAGTTTCGGGTCCAGGCCGCGGCTGGCTCGCGAGCCGCTGATGCTTTCCCCGGCAGCGCCTGCGACACCGCCCCCGCCGATGCCTTGCAGGTGGGCAATGGCTTGTTCGACCGGCCCGCCCGGCGCGGCCTGCACGATCACGAAATTGACCAGCAGGATGATCACCAGGGTCGGGATGATCAGCAGCAGGCGCCGCACGATATAGGCAAACATCAGCGCGCACCTCCGCGTTTTTTCAGTTCAGCGTTCATTTGCTCGTTGGTCAGCGGCGTGGGGCTGATTTCCCACCAGGTTTCCAGGGCTTCGTCGTTCTTCGCCTCGATGGCCGGGCGGCCGAAGCGGTTCCACCACGCGGCAGAGGTGCCCGGCGGGTAGTAATTGGGGATCCACAGGTAATTCCATTGCAGCACCCGGTCCAGCGCATGGGCGTAGGTGAGCATCTGCGCCTGGGTGTCGGCCTTGACCAGGCCCTTGACCAGGCTGTCGACGGCCGGGTCCTGGAGGACCATGTAGTTATTCGCGCCGGGGTCAAAGGCGGCGGTCGAGCCGAAGTAGTTGTACAGCTCCATGCCGGGCGACGTGGTGACGGGGAAGCCGGCGACGATCATGTCGTAGTCCCGGGACATGATCCGGTTCACGTACTGCGAAGAATCGATACGACGGATATTCAAGGTAATACCGATCTGCGCCAGGTTACGCTTGTAAGGGAGCAGCAGACGTTCGAGGCCGTTCTGTGTGTTGAGGAACGTGAACTCCAGCGGCTCGCCCTCGGCATTCACCAGTTTATCACCGTCCGGTTTCCAGCCGGCTTCCTCCAATAGCGCCAGGGCTTGCAGCTGTTTGTCGCGGATCATGCCGCTGCCGTCGGTGACCGGGGCCTTGAACACCTGGGTGAACACCTCGTCGGGCACCTGGCCGCGCAAGGGTTCAAGAATCGCCAGTTCCTCCTTGGTCGGCGGTTGACTGGCCGCCAGCGGGCTATTGGAGAAAAAACTCTGCTGGCGGATATACATAGTGCGCATCATCTGCCGGTTGGCCCATTCGAAGTCCCACAGCATCGCCAGCGCCTGGCGTACGCGGCGATCCTTGAACATCGGTTTTTGCACGTTGAACACATAACCTTGGGCCGGTTGCGGCATCTCCTTGGCCAAGTGCGCGCGCTGCAGGCGACCATCGTCCAGGGCCGGACCGTTGTAGCCGATGGAATAACCGGTGGCGGAAAATTCGCGGTTGAAATCGTAGGCGCCGCCGCGCAAGACCTGGCGCGCCACTTCGGTGTCGCCGAAATACTCCAGGCTCAGGTGATCGAAGTTGTACAGGCCACGGCTGACGGGCAAGTCCTTGCCCCACCAATTCGGGTCGCGGGTAAACGTGATGGTGCTGCCGGAGTCGATCTTGCTGACGGTGTAGGGGCCGCTGCCCAATGGCGCTTCATAACCGCCGCCGTTGGCGAAGTCGCGGGTCTTCCACCAATGCTCCGGGAAGACCGGCAGGGTGGCGATATCCAGGGGCAGGGTGCGGTTTTCATTGCTGGAAAAATCGAAGCGGACCTGGCGCTCACCTTCGACTTCGACGTGCTTGACGTCGGCGAACAACGTGCGAAAACGCAGGCTGCCTTGGGTCATCAGCAAGTCGAAGCTGTAGCGCACATCTTCGGCGGTGATCGGTTTGCCGTCGGCAAAGCGTGCCTTGGGGTTGAGGAAAAAACGCAGCGACAGACCGTCATCGGCGCGCTCCATTTTCTCGGCAACCAGGCCGTAGACGGTGTAGGGCTCGTCCAGGGAGCGCTGGGCCAGTGGTGAGTACAGCCAGCCGTCAACCTGGGAAACGCCGATGCCTTTGTCGATATACGGCAACACATGGTCGAAGCGCCCGATCTCGATGGCCGAGCGGCGCAGGGTCCCGCCCTTGGGCGCATCCGGGTTGGTATAGTCGAAATGGCTGAAGCCGTCGGGGTATTTGGCCGGCTCGCCGTACACCGTGAGGGACGTTTGTGGCGCCGCGATCACGGCGGTGCCTGTCATGAACAGGACCAGGGTGATGCTGAACAGTTTTGGAAAAGCCAGTCGCATTATCAGCCTTGAGCGCGGATGAACATGAAAGGGAGAGCGGTACGTTAACGGCTTAAGCGTCGTCAGTCATCACATGCACAACGGCCCACCAAATGGCGGGCCGTTGTTTACAGCATCAGCACGGACCGATCAGTCCTGGCGGCTGGTGACTTCCAGCAGGTGATAACCGAACTGGGTTTTCACCGGGCCTTGTACGGTATTGACCGGGGCGCTGAAGACGACGCTGTCGAATTCCTTGACCATCTGGCCTGGGCCGAACGAACCCAGGTCACCGCCTTGACGGCTGGACGGGCAGCTGGAGTTGGCTTTGGCGACTTCGGCGAAATCAGCGCCGCCTTCGATCTGGGCCTTGAGTTCGTTGCACTTGTCTTCAGTGGAAACGAGGATGTGGCGGGCGGTGGCTTTGGCCATGGAAAATAACTCCTTAAGTGAAAAACGGTGAGCCTACCGGATTCAGGCGGTTATTTCCCGGCAAAGTTCCACCGGCGTGCCTGAGCGGCTGAAGAACGGCCTGGCCTGCGGGTTTCAGGCCAAAACGATGTAGTCGTTCTGCTGGACGATGGGGGCGTGCGGGCCCTTGACCAGATGGATGTAGCGGCCGTCCACCAGGTCGATGGGCAGACAATCGTCGATATCCATGACCGCGTCGGTGTGGGCCTGGGACCAGTGGCGCAACAGGTGCTGCTTGCCCTTGCTCATGGCTTCGCGTTTGTCGCGCGCGACCAGCAACAGGTAGTGATGGGCCTCGCCAAAACTGTTGGCCTCATAGCCGCCGAGGTTGATGAAATACAAGTGCGGCGCATCACCGTGCGGCGCCAGTTGGCTGAATTGGACCTGCCAGCCGTCGACACCCTCGACCGCCATCCACGAATCGATATGCACGCCCTTGGGGCTGCCAAACCAGGCGTCGCGCAATTGCGGGTAGGTGGCCTGCAGGGTATCCGCCACGGCAAACGCCACATCGTGTACTTCGATCCGGGCCCTGGGGTGCTTGCCCCCGAGCATGACAACAAACAGCATTGCGAGTGATTCCTGGCGATTGATCAAAGGCCAACCATACTGCGATTGAACCCTTTTGTCCGGTCAATGCCACACTGTTAATTCGCCAACTCATCAGGAGGTTGTCATGCGTACTATCGATCTGGCCGGCGTTCCCGTCCCTGTCATTGGCCAGGGCACCTGGCGCATGGGTGAAGACCCGGACCGGCACCGCGCCGAAGTGGGCGCCTTGCAACTGGGCATCGACGAGGGCCTGACCCTGATCGATACCGCTGAAATGTATGGCGAAGGCGGTGCGGAAAAGGTGGTCGGCGAGGCCATCCAGGGCAGGCGCGACCAGGTATTTTTGGTGAGCAAAGTCTATCCGCACAATGCCAGCCGCACTGGCGTGCCCCGTGCGTGCGAAGCGAGCCTTCAGCGCCTGGGCACCGACTACATCGATCTGTACCTGCTGCACTGGCGCGGCCAATACCCTCTTGAAGAAACCGTCGAGGCGTTCGAGCGTTTGCGCGAAGCGGGCAAGATCGGCCGTTGGGGTGTTTCCAATTTTGATGTGGCAGACCTGCAGGAACTGGCATCCCCCGTGTGTGCAACCAACCAGGTGCTCTACAACATTGAAGAGCGTGGTATTGAATTCGACCTGCTGCCGTGGTGGCAACAGCACCATTTGCCACTGATGGCTTACTGTCCTGTTGCCCAGGGCGGTGCGCTGTTGGCCAGCCAGACGCTCAAGGAGATTGCCCGTCGTCATGAGGCCACTCCCGCGCAAGTCGCTCTCGCCTGGGTCTTGCGTCAAGACGGCGTAATCGCCATCCCCAAGGCGGTCACTCCCGAACACATACGGCAGAACGCCGCCGCTGTGAAGCTGGTGTTGGACGAGCATGACCTGGACGCGATTGATCGCGTGTTCGGCGCGCCCAAGCGCAAGCATCCGCTGGCGATGGTGTAGTGCCGGCAGGAACGGTGCCTTCCCTGGACCGTTCCCGCCTACGCCGCGGTTAGCCGGCCACAGGGCTGCGCCAGTCATCCGAGCCGGACGTGCCGGCTACTTCATGGGTCCAGACGATCTTGCGATAGCTGAAATACACGTCCTCCAGGTGGGTGAAATGGGCGTTGTCCGGGTCCTGGCAATTGGGCATGCGCGACTGGATGTCCACAATCGTCGCGCCTTCCAGTTCAACGGTGAAGTAGTGCTCCTGGGTGCCTGCCGAAGAGGTACGAAACCATTCCAGCCGGCACGACACTTCTTCCCCCGAGGTCAGTGCACTGAATAGCAGGGGCGAGGACTTGTCGAAGACCTTGCTCACCATCAGCGGTTTATGCACACGCTGGCCGGTCGGCTGGCCCGATTGCGGATCCCGGGGAATGATCACCTGATGCGCGAACGCCTGCACCAGGATCTGATCTTCATGGCCTTCCTGATAAATGTTTCCTACCGAGTCCTGGGTAAATGTACCTGCGGTGATCAAGCCTTGTTTGACACCGGTGATGGAGAGGTACGCGGGTGTTGGCATGACGGGTTTCCTTGTCTGGTTAAGTAGGTACTCCCGAACAGCAAAGTTGCCGGGCGGGTAAATGCCTATAACAAAAAGCGTGCCTGAAAGTGCGTGCCCCAATGAAATAAAGGCGATGCCGTTGGAAAAATTTAATACGCCAGGGAGTTATGAGTTTTTTAGTAATTAAAGTTGCACACAACTGCGCAGTTAATTGCTCGTGATGATGAGTGAGTCATTAAACGCAGGTGCGGGTAACTGAAGGGTTTTCTCGCTTATTAAGTGCGCAATTCATTGCGCAGGCCTTGATTTCAAGGCGTTGTAGGAAATTCCTTAAGTCCCGCCCTGCGGCTTGCTGGTTGTTTTTAAGGTGGCTAAGGTTTGTTCACTTCGTAGCGTGTTGAACGCGGGGTTAGCGGCACTCTGATCCGTATTTCTCGGTATCTGGTTTGCCTATTCAGCCTTATTAGTTGTGTGCGGCCAAAAAATGGTTCATTCAGAAAAGCTTTGCGCTTATTACCAGGAACTTGCACGAAGCCCTTGTTCGCCGGGGAATTTCGCCGGCAACGACGTGCGTTTTTCGAGTGAGTTTGAAACCGTGGAAACCGAGGTCGCCAAGACACACTCGATACATGGTGCGAGCCTGCCGGATTGGCAGCAGGTCTGCGAGCTCAGTGAGCGCGTGCTGCGTGAGCAATCCAAGGATCTGCGCGTCGCTGTATGGTTCACCTGGGCACTGCACCAGCGTGATTCATTTCCCGGACTGCTGGCCGGTCTCGTCTTGCTGGTTTATCTCTGTGAGCACCACTGGGCACAGGTGTATCCCGCCAAGCCACGCACCCGCGCTGCCGCGTTGGGTTGGCTGGTGGCGCGCCTCGACTCGCTCTTCTCGCACAACCTGTCTCTTGTCGACCAGTTGCCGTTGTTCCGGGCGCTGCATGAACACCTCGTGCGCCTTGATGAGTTGTTGAACGAGCATCTGGGCAGCGACGCCCCGTTGTTGTTGCCGAGCCGGCGTCAACTGGCGGAGCGCCTGGCGCGTGCCACCCAGGGCGGCGAGGAGCCGGCGGGCATCGCGGGTGTCATTGCCCAGGTCAGGCAGGCGAGCACGCAACTGTTCAAGCCTGAATCGCCCATCAACAACGAGAAGGATGCCCACAAAGCGCTGCGCGCCTTACAGGAACAGGCCCGAACGTTATGTAGCTGGTGGTTGCGCCACAATGCCACCGACCTGCGGGCCTTGCGTCTGGGGCGAACCCTGGCCTGGCTGAGCCTCGTCAACTATCCCGATGCCAACAGCGAGGGGGTGACGGCCTTGCGCCCGCTGGCTCCCGACAAGCTTAAGCGTTACCAGGATCGTCTCGGTCATGGCCATCACGCCGAGCTGTTGCTTGAGCTCGAGGCCAGCCTGGCGGGCGCATTGTTCTGGTTTGATGGCCTGCGCATGGTCTGGGAATGCCTTGAAGCCTTGCACGCAAGCCAGGCAATGACTGAGCTGGAAATGAGCTTCGCGCTGTTATTGCAACGTTTGCCGAACCTGCCTGAATTGCGCTTCGACGACGGTACGCCGTTTGCGGCCCCCGCGACTGGTGAATGGATCACGCTCCACGTGATTCGCCACCTGCACAAACCCGAGCCTTTCACGGCTGTCGCCGATGTCGGCAGCGAACCCTGGGAAGCCGCCTTGCAGGCGGCCATGCCGAGCCTGCGCCAGGAAGGGCTCAAGACTGCAGTGGGCGCGCTCAAGCAGGGTTTGCAGAGCGCGTGCAGTGAACGCGCGCGCTTTCATTGGCGACTGGCGCTGGCCAGGTTGTGCATACGGGCGGGCAAGCCTGACCTGGGCAGGATTCAACTGGAACAGCTGGACCTCGAATTACAGCGCGCGGGCCTGGACCGCTGGGAGCCGGAACTGGCCCTGCACGTCGGCAGGCTTTTGTATCGCTGCTATGACCTGTTGCCACAAAGCCACGCCGTGCGCGAAAGCAGGGAGGCCACGCACCGCCGGCTGTGCCATTTCGATCTGGAAGCGGTACTCGAATAAAAAATCATCAAAAGGAGTAACACCATGGCCAAAGACGGTTCGGTAGCACCCAAGGAACGTATCAATATCACCTTCAAGCCCGCCGTTGGTGGTGCGCAGGAGGAAGTCGAGCTGCCGTTGAAACTGCTGGCGCTGGGGGATTTTTCACAACGCGAGGACCCGCGCAAGCTTGAGGACCGTAAGCCTATCGGCATCGACAGGAACAGCTTCGACGAGGTGTTGGCCAAACAGGCCCTGAACTTGACATTGAGCGTGCCCAATCGCCTGCAGGAAGACGCTGACGTCGACGATCTGGCGATCCAGGTGCGGATCAACTCGATGAAGGATTTCAACCCCGCCAACCTGGTCGAGCAAGTACCTCAGCTGCAAAAGCTGATGGTGCTGCGAGAGGCATTGGTGGCGCTCAAGGGGCCGCTGGGCAACACCCCGAGCTTTCGCAAAGCCATTGAGCAGGCACTGGCCGATGACGACTCCCGTGCTCGGGTACTGGCCGAGTTGGGGCTGAGCAACGCTGATGCCGAACCTATTCAGTAAAAGGACACTGACACCATGACAACTCCCCAGCATGACCCGCAGCCCCTGCCAAAAGCCGCCGACGAGTGCAGCATTCTCGACAACATCATTGCCCAGACGCTACTGAGTGCCGATGACGAGGCGTACAGCATTGCCAAGCGCGGTGTGTCGGCGTTTATCGAGGAACTGGTCAAGCCCCACAACCGCGAAGAACCAGTCAAGAAACGGCTGGTCGATCGGATGATCGCCGAGATCGATGCCAAGCTCAGCCGGCAGATGGACGAGATTCTGCACCATCCGGATTTCCAGGCCCTGGAGGCGGCCTGGCGCGGGCTGCAACTGCTGGTCGAGCGCACCAACTTTCGTGAGAACATCAAGATAGAGCTGCTGAATGTCTCGCGGCAGGACCTGCTGGACGATTTCGAGGATTCCCCGGAAGTTACCCAGTCGGGGCTCTACAAGCACATCTACAGTGCGGAATACGGCCAGTTTGGCGGGCAGCCGGTAGGGGCGATCATCGCCAACTACTTCCTGTCGCCCAGCGCGCCTGATGTAAAGCTCATGCAATACGTGGCTGCTGTTGCCGGTATGGCTCACGCCCCTTTCATTGCGGCGGCCGGGCCAGGTTTCTTTGGTCTGGAAAGCTTTACCGGCCTGCCTGACCTCAAGGATCTGCGGGATCATTTCGAAGGCCCTCAGTTTGCCAAGTGGCAGAGTTTTCGCCAGAGCGAAGATGCGCGCTACATCGGCCTCACGGTCCCGCGCTTTTTGCTGCGCACGCCGTACGACCCCCTCGAATGCCCGGTCAAGACCTTTGCCTACCAGGAGACTGTGGTCAACAGCCACGAACACTACCTGTGGGGCAATACGGCCTACGCCTTCGCTACACGCCTGACCGACAGCTTCGCGCGTTTTCGCTGGTGTCCCAACATCATCGGCCCCCAGAGTGGGGGAGCGGTCGAGGACCTGCCGTTGCATCACTTCCAGAGCATGGGCGAGATTGAAACCAAGATTCCTACCGAGGTACTGGTTTCGGACCGGCGCGAATATGAGTTGGCGCAGGAAGGGTTCATCGCCCTGACCATGCGCAAGGGCAGTGACAACGCGGCCTTCTTTTCCGCCAGCTCCGTGCAGAAACCCAAGACGTTCGGCATCAGCGAGGAGGGCAAGGCAGCCGAACTGAACTACCGGCTGGGTACCCAGTTGCCTTACATGATGGTGGTCAATCGCCTGGCTCACTACCTCAAGGTTCTGCAGCGTGAACAATTGGGCTCGTGGAAGGAACGGACCGACCTGGAGTTGGAACTCAACAAGTGGATTCGCCAGTACGTGGCGGATCAGGAGAATCCCAGTGCGCAAGTGCGCGGGCGGCGTCCACTGCGCGCAGCGCGCATTGTCGTCAGCGATGTCGAGGGGGACCCGGGCTGGTACCGCGTCAGCTTGAGCGTACGCCCGCATTTCAAGTACATGGGGGCGGACTTCACCTTGTCCCTGGTCGGCAAGCTCGATAAAGAATGAGTCGAAGCCAGGGAATGCGCCACTGCAGAAGCCTCTTCGAGCGCCTTGAGCCCGACGCCTGCGCCAGTGTGTGCCGCGTGACGTCCGTCGCGGCGCATTTGACGAAAATGCTCAGCACCCGCGCAGGCAGCGTCCAGACATTGCCGGATTACGGCTTGCCTGATCTCAATGATATGCGGCTCAGCCTGCACGAATCCCTGACGCAGTCGCGGCTGCTGATCGAGCGCTTCATCCAGGCCTACGAACCTCGGCTGGTGAATGTACGCGTCAGGGTGCTGCCCCGCGTGCACGAAACGTTGGCATTGGCATTTGCCATTGACGCCGGACTGCTCATTGACGGTGGCACCCAATCTGTCGTGTTCCATGCGCGCCTGGCGGATGCAGGGCAAGTGGAGGTCTGCGCAGATGGCCTTTAACCGTTATTTTCAAAGCGAGCTCAGTGCCCTGCGGCAACTCGGGCGGCGCTTTTCCGAGCGCAACCCGGCCCTGGCACCGTTTCTCGCCGAGGCCGGTCAGGACCCGGATGTGGAGCGTTTGCTGGAGGGCTTTGCATTCCTGACCGCGCGCCTGCGTCAGAAGCTGGATGACGAGCTGCCTGAGCTGACGCATTCCTTGATGCATCTGTTATGGCCCAACTACATGCGGCCGATGCCTGCTATGAGCATCCTGCAATTTGACCCGTTGAAGTGCGCCGGCCCCAGTATTCGAGTGGCACGGGATACCGCCGTGGAAAGCCTGCCCATCAAAGGCGAACGTTGCCGTTTCAAAACCTGCTATGCCATCGACGTCATGCCGTTGCAACTGCGTAGCCTGGACTATACCTGCCAGGGCGCAGTGGACTGGTTGGACCTGCGCCTGACCATGAGCGCAGCGGGCAATTTCAGTGCGTTGACATTCGATTCGTTGCGCCTGCACCTGGCCGGAGACCGCTCTGTCAGCCAAGGCCTGTACCTGGGCCTGTTGCGCCATCTGCACAGCATTGAGTTGCAACTGTTGGACCAGGACGGTTCGCCGGTCAACGGAATCGATGATCAGCCTGCCACGCTAAGGCTCAGCGCCGGCCAGGTCCGGCCGGTGGGTTTCGCAGAGGAACACGCACTGATTCCCTACCCGCAAAACACCTTTTGCGGTTATCGCCACTTGCAGGAATATTTCACGTTTCCCGAGAAGTACCTGTTTGTCGATATCGAAGGCTTGGCTGCCCTCCATCGGTTTCCCCAGGAGGTGCTCAAGCAGGCGCACGGCATGCTGTTGCGCTTCGAGCTACGCGGCCAGGGCCGTGCGCTTGGGCGGCCCACCCTGGACAACGTGAAGCTGTACTGCACGCCGATCGTCAACCTGTTCAATCACGATGCGATACCCATTCGGCTGGACGGAAAACAGGACGAATACCTCCTGCTGCCCGGGGAATACTCCCCGGCAAATGCCGGTGTGTTTTCGGTTGATCGTGTTACAGGATGGCGCCCCGGTGGCCTGGGGCATCAGACGTACGTGCCCTTTGAGTCGTTCGAGCATGAAGGCGACCTGCAGACTACGGGCGCGCGCCCCAGCTTCAGCATTCGTCAACGGCCTTCGGTACAGCATGATGGGCTGGCTACCTGGATAAGGTTTGATGGTCGCCGCGAGCAGGGCCCGGAAACCCTGTCAATCGAGCTGACGTGCACCAATGCCGGCCTGCCGCGACAGTTACGGGCCGGTGAAATCAACCAGCCCGGCGAGCACGCCCCGGAGTCGTTGACGTTTGGCAATATCTGCGCGCCGACCGCGAGTTTTGCGCCGCCGCTGGACCAGGACTATCTCTGGAAGCTGATCAGCAACATGTCGCTCAACTATCTGTCGTTGACCGATATCAACGCGCTGAGGGTGATTCTCGAAACCTACGATCTGCCGCGCTATCACGATCGACAGGCGCTGAACATCAGCCGGAAAAAGTTGGGGGCGCTGCGCTCGATCCAGCATGAAGCGGTTGACCGTTTACACCGTGGCCTGCCGATTCGCGGATTGCGGGTGGACCTGACCGTGGACCCTCTGGGGTTTGCCGGCCAGGGCGATCTGTTTGTGTTCGCTTCGGTTCTCAATCAGTTCTTTGCGCTGTACGCCAGCCTCAATTCCTATCACGAGTTGCGAGTTATCAGCACACAAGGAGACGTGTACCTATGGCCGTTCCAGATGGGTCAGCAACCCCTGCTTTGACTCGGCTTTGCCGTGGCATCCGCGAATACACGCTGTTCCAGGCGGTGGTGCAGGTGGTCGCACGCTTGCGCCAAGCCCATCCACGGCTGGATGAGGAGGCGCTGTACGACCTGCTGGAGTTCCAGGCCAATCCGGGCCTGGGGTTTGCGGGGCACGATATTGACCGCGTGGAGTTTTTCATGGACCACGAGACGTTGCGGGCGCGCCTGCGCATCAATGTGCTGGGGTTGTTCGGCGCCGGTTCACCATTGCCCGCGTTTTACGCTGAGCAGGCATTGGCGGAACGCGCGGGTGGTAATCCCACGCGGGATTTCCTCGACATGTTCCACCACCGATTGCACCGCCTGATGTTACCGATCTGGCGCAAGTACCGTTACCCGGCCTGTTTCCTACAGGGCGCCAGTGATGGGTTTTCGCAGCAGATGTTTGCGCTGATCGGCCTCGGCAGCCACGCGCTAAGGGGTGCCTCGCGTCTCGATTGCAAGCGCTTGCTGCCTTACCTCGGGCTTCTGAGCCTGCGAACGCACTCGGCTGCGCTGATCGAGACCGTCCTGCGGTATTACTTCAAACATGCCTCGGTGTTCATCGAACAGTGGGTCGCGCGCACGGTGGACGTTGCGCCGTCGCAGTGCAATGACTTGGGCCGCGCCAACTGTGGGCTTGGCCAGGACCTGATGCTGGGGCGCCGGATCGCCGACCGCAGCGGCAAGTTCAGGGTGCATATCACCGCGTTGGGTTGGCAGCGCTTTCACGATTTTCTCCCCACGGGAACGGCGTATGCCCCGGCGTGTTCGCTGGTGCGTCTGACCGCGCCGGACGCGCTGCAATTTGACCTGCGCCTGGTGCTGGCGCCCGGCGAAATCCGGGCGCTGCACATCGGCGCTGACAATGTGTGCCGCCTGGGTTGGACCAGTTGGCTGGAGCATGAACGAGCCGAGGGTGCGATCACACTCGCCGGGCATTTTCATTAAGGATCGATGAGCATGATTAATGTGGACCTGCAACAACTGATCCGCACGTTGACGGACCAGACCCGCCGTGACCTGACGCGTGCCGCCGAGCGCTGCATGACGAGAGGCGGCCATGAAGTGTTAGTGGAGGATCTGCTCCTGGCCTTGCTCGAGCATCCCGCCGGGCTGATGGCCAAGGCGTTGTCCGATGCCGGCGTTGCCGTGGGCGAACTGCAGGCGGCCTTGCAGCCCAGGAGTGAGCAGAGTGCTACACGCAACCCGGTATTCGCCCAGGCCTTGGTGCTGTGGTTACAACAGGCGCTGGTCATTGCTCACGCGCAATTGGGTCAACGTTTCGTCGATCACGGCGCGCTGTTGCTGGCACTTTTACAGCACCCGCTGGAACATGCGGGCAGCGGGTATTACGCCGTGCTCAGCCGCCTGGACACAAGCAGGCTGCAGGATTTCCTGAAAAGCCGGCCCTGCGAGAATCAGCCGATTGCCAACGAGTCGCTGTTGCAGCGCTTTACCCAGGACCTCACCCGGCAGGCTCGTGAGGGCCGGATAGACCCCGTGCTGTGTCGTGAGCGTGAAATACGCCAGTTGATCGATATTCTGCTGCGGCGGCGCAAGAACAACCCGATTCTGGTGGGGGAGGCCGGGGTGGGGAAAACGGCGATCGTCGAAGGCCTTGCGTTGCAGATCGTCGCTTTGCAAGTGCCCGAGGCCCTTAAAGCAGTGCGCGTGCTGGTCCTCGATATGGGCCTGCTGCAAGCGGGGGCCGGCCTCAAGGGCGAGTTCGAGCGGCGTCTCAAAGGGGTAATCGATGAAGTGAACGCATCACCGCAGCCGGTGATCCTGTTTATCGACGAAGCCCATACCCTGGTTGGCGCCGGCGGCCAGCCGGGAGGCCTGGACGCGGCCAACCTGCTCAAGCCGGCGCTGGCTCGCGGCGCACTGCGTACGATTGCCGCCACCACCTGGTCGGAGTACAAGCGCTACATCGAAAAGGACCCGGCCCTGGCGCGGCGCTTCCAGCCGGTACTGGTCGAGGAACCCGGTGTCGAGCAGGCGGTAACGATTCTGCGGGGACTGGTGCCTGTCTATGAAGCGAGTCATGGCGTGTATGTGCGTGATGATGCAGTGGTGGCGGCCGCTCGCATGAGCGCACGCTATCTTGCAGGCCGACAGCTGCCGGACAAGGCAGTGGACGTGCTGGACAGCGCCTGTGCCAGTGTTCGCGCGCGTCAGGCCATGCCGCCACAGGCATTGCAGGCGGTACGCGCCGAACTGATCGAGGGTCAGCGGCAGGCGCGGGCGCTGGGTCGAGACGCCGAACTCGGTTTGCCGGTGGACACACAGGCCTTGCAGGCGTTGAAGCTGCGCCTGGAAACCCTCGAGCACGAGGGCCTGGCACTTGAGCGGCGCTGGCTTGAGCTGGGTGAGCAACCGTTGGCCAAACCTGAGGTGTGCCCGCGTGGCATAGCGCACGTCATCAGCGCGTGGACCGGTATTCCCACTGAGCAGCTGGCCTTCGAACCCAATGAAAAAGTCCTGGGTTTTGCCGAGGCTTTGCGCGCGCGCGTGCTTGGGCAGGAACACGCCGTCCAGGCCCTGGATCGTGCCTTGCGTGCGGTCGCCGCCGGGATCGACAAGGTCGATGCGCCTGTCGGGGTGTTTCTGCTGGTGGGGCCAAGCGGAGTCGGCAAGACCGAAACGGCGCTGGCGCTGGCCGATCTCCTGTACGGCGGTGAGCAGTTCGTCACCACGATCAATATGTCGGAATACCAGGAGAAGCACGCGCTTTCCCGACTGATCGGCGCGCCACCGGGTTATGTCGGTTATGGCGAGGGCGGGGTATTGACCGAAGCCGTACGCCAGCGCCCCTATTCGGTGGTGCTGCTCGACGAGGTGGAGAAAGCCGATCCGCAGGTTTTGAACCTGTTTTACCAGGTCTTCGACAAAGGCCGTGCCAATGATGGCGAAGGGCGGGAAATCGACTTTCGCAATACCGTGCTGCTGATGACTTCCAACCTGGCAAGCGACTGTATCAACGCGCTCTGCGCAGACGGTCAACGACCTGATCCCCAGGTGCTGCAAGACGCGATTTACCCGGTACTGCGTGCCCACTTCAAGCCCGCCTTGCTCGCCCGCATGCGTGTCGTACCGTATTACCCGATTGGGGAAAAGGTGCTGCACGAGGTGGCCGCACTCAAACTGGCGAGCCTTGGCCAGCGGCTGCAGCAACGCCAACTGGCGTTCACCTGGTCGCCGGGATTGGTTGCGCACATGACCGAGCGTTGCGCTGACGGTGACAGCGGTGCGCGGTACATCGACCAGTGGATCGAGCGGCATTTATTGCCGCAGATGGTGGATGGCCTGCTCGGCGCCATGGCCGCGGACGCACCGCTTGCCTCGGTGCATGCCCGATTGGATGGCAACGGCCAGCCCGTCTGTGAGTTCAGCCAATGACCGAAAAAAGCCTTGAGCAACTGCCTGATCCGCTTGCCCATGCCAGCGCCATGCTCGACTGGTTCACACGAATCGGCCTGGACACTGACGTCGCTTCATTGCCCGGTGTGTGCGTTTCGGCTGCGGCCCACATGAGCGGCTGTGAACTGAGCCAGTTGTACCGGCTCGATGAAGAAACCGGCCGGCTCGATCTGATCGCCCAGCACCTGAGCGCGACACCCTCGCTGGTGGTTGCGGCTGCAGCTATCGATCTGCGGCAGGTGCCGTTGCTGCGCGACACCGTGAACCAGGGCGTTGCCGTCCATGTGAATGACGGGCAGGACAGCCCCTACGACACGACTTTCTTGCCAGTGCTCGCGTCACCCTGGCGCGCCCTGTTGAGTGTGCCGCTGTTCAACCGCCTCAATGCAGTCACGGGCGTGCTGCTATGCGCCGCTCAACGCCCGGCGCGGTTACAGGGGTACGCGTGCTCGCTGGGCCGGTTCGGCAGCTTCGCCTTGCACCAATTGGCCCTGTTGCGCAGCCTGCGGTGGGTGCCGGCTGTTGCACCGCAAGGGCCCGAAAAGTCGCTGGTCGACACTTATGGCCTGATTGGCGGCAGCACAGCAATGGCGCGGACCTGCCAATTGATCGCCAAGGTGCTGCATACCCCTTATACCGTCCTGCTGCGGGGCGAAACCGGCACCGGCAAGGAAGTGGTGGCTCGGGCCATCCACCTGGCAGGGCCGCGCGCGGCCAAGGCATTTGTGGTGCAGAACTGCGCAGCGTTCCCGGAAGGCTTGCTGGAGAGTGAGCTGTTCGGCTACCGAAAAGGCGCGTTCACCGGTGCCGAGCGCAACTATGCCGGGCTGTTCGACGCGGCGCATGGCGGCACGTTACTGCTGGATGAAATCGGCGACATGCCGCTGTCCCTGCAAGCAAAGCTATTGCGGGTATTGCAGGAAGGTGAAGTTCGCCCATTGGGCGCCAGTGCCGCGCACAAGGTTGATGTGCGCATCATCGCGGCCACCCACCGCGATCTGGCGGCCATGGTCGCTGCAGGCAGCTTTCGCGAAGACCTTTATTACCGGCTTGCCCAGTTCCCCATCCAGTTGCCGGCCTTGCGTGAGCGGGATGGAGATGTGCTGCAACTGGCACGGCATTTCGCCGCCAAAGCGTGCGCAAGCCTGGGGAGGACGCCTGTGCAGTGGTCCAATATCGCCCTTGATCAACTGTCGAGTCATCCCTTTCCCGGCAACGTGCGTGAACTCAAGTGCCTGGTGGAGCGAGCCGTGCTGTTGTGTGACGACAACGTGATTCTGCCGGTGCACCTGTCGCTGCCCCAGGCGGTGGCGAGCGCCGTTGATGATGTAACGCTGCGCCAGCGTATGGAGCGGGTAGAGCGGGTGTTCCTGCTCGATTGCCTGCACAAGAATCGTGGCAACCGAACCCGTACCGCACGGGAACTGGGGGTTGCACGGCGCACGCTGCTGTACCGGCTTGCGCGCTTAAACATTGCCTGCGGCGATGCCGGCGTGCCTATTCACCGAGGAGAAACCTGATGCTTGATCGTCCCCGGCACCTCGTCGTGCTTGTGCTGTGTCTGCTCGGCGGTTGTAACGCCAACTATGTATTCGATGACGCCCAATACCGGCCTTTGGGTGAGCCTCAGGCGGTCATCCGTGGCCGCTGAACAGAGGAGGGAGCCTGACCATGCAACTCGTGTTTGAAGTCAGTGAGGCCGCAGGCGCCGGTTCGGCGTCCACGGTGCGCAAGGTTTTTGACGGCGTCGGCGGCGTGATTGGCCGTGGCTCCGGCTGTGACTGGGTAATCCACGATCCCAGTCGCTTGCTCTCCAGCCACCATGCTCTGGTGGGGTGCCGGGAAGGACGTTACTTTCTCACCGATATCAGCAGCAACGGTATCGGCATGCCAGGCAGTGGCGAACGACTGCGCAAGGGGCAGGCGCGCTTGATCGAGGATGGCGATGTGTTCGAACTGGGGATGTTGTTGGTACGCGCGCGGTTGATGGAACCTGCTCAACCCTTCGACGAGCAGTCGATCAGTACGGGGACACCGATTCCCGATGACGCGTTCCTGGGGCTGGACCCGTTGCAGGCGCTGGACCTCGAGCACCAGCGGCATAATGCCTCGGATGAGCTGGCGGCGTTGAGTACAGGTGTTGGCGAACTCGGCGCGTGGGCTGATCGGTATGCCGCAGACCGTGAACATGTCGCGATACCGTGCCGGGTCGAGCCCGTCAGAGAGATGCCGGCGGTTGAGCCGGTCGCGATGGCAACCTCGCCCGACGAGGTCTTCTGGATCGCGTTCGCAGCCGCGCTTGGGCTGGACCTGGGCAGGCTTGACAGCGCTGCCCGAGAAGCGCTGGCAATCAAGGTTGCGCGCTTGTTTCGGCTGGAGGTAGAACGCCTGCAAAGCAGCCTGCGCACCTGTGAGCAATTGCAGGGCGAACTGGCAACGCTGCCTGCCGACGCGTTGCGCACCGCCCACAACCCCTTGCGCAGTTGTATCGATACCGACGCAGCGTTAACCGCGATATTGGACATGGCGCAAGTGGCCCCGTTGTCTGGCGAACAGGCGATCGCCCAGGCGCACCGGGCGCTGCAAGTGCATCAGGTCGCGTTGCTGAGTGCCTGTCGAAGTGCGTTGCGTAACGCTCGGGCCGCTTTTGCTCCAGGCCATTTACTGGCATGCGCCGAATTTCAGGAAGCAGCCCCCCGATGGAGTTCCGACGGCGCGCGCTGGCGGGCATACCTGCGTCACTACCGGCGCCTGGTGGCGGATGGGCAGTTCGACGAGCGACCGCTGGGCAGCGACTTCGCCAGGGCCTATGAGGAACAGGTGCGCCTGATCTCAACCCTGCACAACGATTATCCAGGATGACGTTCATGTATCGAGCCGCGCTCACATCGTTGTCGCTCATGCTCGGCCTGTTGGCTGGCTGCAGCGCTCTATCGCCGTTCTCGACGTTGACCAAACTGGACCTGGTACTGAGCGCCAATGAGCGCGTCAACCCGGATCTTCAGGGTCGACCCTCGCCGGTCGTGCTGCAGTTGATTGAACTGCGCCATGGCGTTGCCTTTGAGAATGCCGACTTCTTCAGCCTGTATGACAACGCCGAGCAGGTTTTGCCGAAGGACTGGGTGAGCAGTGAGGAAGTTGAACTGCGCCCGGGCGATAGACAGGCACTCAAGTTGAGGGTCGAGCCAAACAGTCATTTTGTCGGCGTTCTGGCGGCCTATCGCGACTTGCCGCACGTTCAGTGGCGACTGCTCGTTCCGCTCACCGCCCGGCAATTGAACCGTGCCGAGCTGGTGCTGGACCAGGACGGAATCCGGCTTGCCGACCCGCGTTCCGACAAGGAGGTGCAGTGATATGCACGCACATAAAGTCATATGGCAGGAAGGCATGCTGTTGCGGCCACAGCACTTGCAGCACAACGACCGGCATTACCAGCAACAGCTCAACCAGACGCGTCTGCTGGGCCCTGATGCCTGGGGATTCCTCACGCTGGAGTTCGATGTGCAGTACCTCAACCTGGGCAAGCTGGTGGTCACTCAAGCCAGCGGTGTGTTGCCGGACGGCACTCTGTTCGACCACGGTACCGCCATGGAACCGCTGGTATTACAGGTGCCCGCCAATGCCGGGGAACAGGCCGTTTACCTGGCGCTGTTACTGGCGACCGACAATCAGATTGAAGCCCGTCAACCGGAGCAGGGCGATGTCCTGGCGCGCTACCTCAGCTGTGAAGTGGAGGTGGGCGACTCGAATGCCGGGACCGGCTCGCGTTGCCTGATTCATTGCGCGCGGCCTGATCTGCGTCTCCTGCTGGGTGAGCGGCAGCGGGAACAGGGTTACGTCACACTCAAGGTCGCACAGGTGCTGGAGTCTACCGACGCGGGGGGCGTGCGCCTGGACGCGGAGTTCGTGCCTACGTTCATGTTTATGCAGGACCGCGGGTATGTCGCTTCTTGTCTCAAGGAGGTGATCGGCTTGCTTGCGTCGCGAGGCGATGCCATCGCCGCGCGGATCAGGGGGGAGAGCACCGCCGCCGGCACTCAGGTGGGCGATTTTCTGATGCTGCAAGTCATCAATCGTACCGAGCTTGCGCTGCGTCACTGCTTGAGCCAGGCCCGGGTTCGCCCTGAGGCGGTGTTCAGTGCACTGCTCGCGCTGCTCGGCGAGTTATCAACGTTCGCCAGCGATAGCAGGCGCGCTGAGCTGGACGTGCATTACCGGCACGCCGACCAGGGGGCAAGCTTCCGTGGGCTGATGGAAGCAGTGCGTGGCGTGCTGTCGGTCGTGCTGGAACAACACTCTATCGAGTTGACGTTGCAACAACGTCAGTACGGCGTACTGGTTTGCCCGGTAAGCGACTTGAAATTGCTGGGCACTGCGACGTTCATCCTGGCGGCCTCCGCGCAGTCTGATTCGGAGCAATTACGCCAACGCCTGCCAGCGCATCTGAAAATCGGTCCCGTTGAGCGCATACGCGAGCTGGTCAACCTGCATCTGGCGGGGATCAAGGTCAAGCCACTGCCCGTAGCGCCGCGCCAGATTCCGTTTCATGCCGGCAAGACGTATTTCATGCTGGACATGAGTGCCCGCGACATCGCACAGCTGCAGCAGTCGGGTGGGTTCGCCTTCCACGTGGGGGGCGAGTTCTCCGGGCTTGAGTTGACCTTCTGGGCCATCAGGAATTGAACGCTATGGACAGTGAATATTCGCAGGATGAAAAGACCGTCTTGCTCGACCGCGACGGCCTTGGGTCCGCACAAGGGCCGCTCACGCAGTTCCCTTCGCCGCCACGCTACGAACAGTTACAGGATCGGATGATCTATGCGAGCCAGGCATTGGACGCACACAGCTTCACGACAACGCTCAACCCGTTGGTGGTCGCGGCTTGGGAGGTATTGTCGCAAGTGGTCCGGCTCAAGGGCTGCTCCGGTCGTGAAAACCTCGTCACGATCAACGATCGATTGTCATCGGCGGTGACTCAATTTGAAACCCGTGCCCTGCAGGGAGGCGTTGAAAACACTCAGGTCATGTCTGCGCGCTACGTGTTGTGCAGCCTGATTGACGAAGCCGTCGTCACCACGGCGTGGGGCGCTCGAAGCGACTGGTCGAAGATGAGTCTGTTGAGCCGCTTTCACCACGAGACATTTGGCGGCGAGAAGGTCTTCCAGTTGCTTGAACGCCTGGCGCGTGACCCGATAAAAAACGTGGCGATGCTTGAGTTGGGGTACCTGTGCCTGTCCCTGGGGTTCGAAGGAAAGTTTCGCGTGATGGAGCGGGGGATGCTGCATCTGGAGGCCGTTCGCGATGGCCTGTATCGACAGATCCGGCAGGTGCGTGGCAACCCGTCGTCGGCGCCGGTCTTGCCGACCGGGCAGAGACGCGCGCGAAGCAGGTGCATACGCGTCATCCCTGCCCGCTGGTGTGTTGCCTTCACGCTGTGCTGTTTGCTCGCGATGTACGCGGGCTTCTGCTGGGTGTTGGAGCAAGAAAGGGCGAACGCGCTGCAGCCTCTTCAACTTTCGGCGTCGGAGCCTACCCGGACGCCCTTGTAAAAAAACGCAGGGAGCAATGAATGAACGCATTTTTCAAGGGCGTGGGCGCCGTGCTGGGCAGAGTCTGGGTTTGGAGCCTGATACTGGTGCTTTGCTGCGCTGTGCTGGTGTGGTGTGTCGGGCCGCTGCTGGCTGTGGACGACCACCGGTTCTGGGAGGGCGCAACTGCCCGCCTGGTCACCATCAGCGTTGTGTTTCTGCTATGGGGGTTGGCGATGGTCATGGCGGATGGGCGACGCGCCGCCGCACGCGAAACGCCCGATTCGCCCGCGAGCCAACCTGCGCTGGCGGCGGTGGAGGAGGAGCGCAAGCACGTCCGTGGCCGTTTCAGGGAAGCGCTGCACCGGTTGAAAACCTCCCCTCGCTATGCAGAGCGTAATGCGCGCTGGCGCCATGACTTGCCCTGGTATTTGGTGATCGGTGAACCCCGCAGTGGCAAGACCCAGCTGTTGGAAGCAGCCGGGTTGCGGTCACCGCTCGATCAGATGGACACAGGGTCCACAGGCAGCAGCGCACAGTGTGACTGGTACTTTGCCGACGACGCTGTGCTCATCGACACGCCAGGGCGCTATCTGCTTCAACCCGACCGTTCGGTGGATGTCGCCGGCTGGACCACACTGTTGAACAGGCTGAAGTGGCGGCACCGAGTGCGTCCGCTCAACGGCGTGGTGGTGACGCTTTCGGCGGACAGCCTTCTGAGCGCTAACGAGCACGATCTGGAGCAATCGGCACGCCACGTGCGATCGCGCCTGCAGGAAATCCAGCAGGTGCTGCATGTGGATGTACCCGTCTACCTGGTGTTGACCCAGGCTGATCGACTGTCGGGGTTCACCGAGTACTTCGACTCACCCTCGGCGGACGATGTCGACGCGGTGCTGGGCCAGCCGCTGGGGGCTGACAAGGCGGGCAATGACATGACCCAGGTTCGCCAGGCGTTCGAGCAGTTGCTGCAACGTTTGCACACTGAATTGATCGAGCGATTGCACCAGGAACGCGATGTCGAGCGTCGCAGGCAGATGCTTGAGCTTCCCCAGCAGGCGGCGCGAATGGGCGAGCAGTTGTGCCTGTTCATCGAGTGGGTGTTCGGTGCCCATCGCTACCCGCGCAGCAACGGTTTACGCGGGTTCTACCTGACCTGTGCCAGTGACAGGCGCAGCTATTTCGTGCAGGGGCTGTTCAGCCGGGTGATTTTTGCCGGGGCGGATCTGGCCGCGTTGCAGAGCCGCGAGCGACAGCGCATCTGGCGGCGCAACGGCTTGCTGGGGAGTGCCGTTGCGCTGGTTCTGGCGTGTGCCGGTGGGCTGTGGATGCACAGTTACGCGATCAACCAGCAGCGTTTGGCTCAGATCGCTGCACTCAGCGCGCCCGTTGCTCCGGGTAGCGATGAAACCTTGACGACCCTGGCGCTGCTGGACGCGCGCTGGGCGGCAACCCGCATATTTCCCCGCGCAGGCGACACTGCGCTGATTGAGCGTGCCGGCCTGTATCAAGGCGAGGTCAGCCGTCCATGGGTGACGCGCGCCTATGAGCAGGCGTTGCAGCAGCGACTGCTGGGCCGCACCGCGCCCCTGCTGGAAGAGCAGGTACGCGCCAGCCTCGGCGACAGGGAACGCCTGCTCGACAACCTGCGTGCGTACCTGATGCTCAATCTGCGCGAGCGGCGTGATACCACGTGGCTGGCGCAGCATATGGCGAGCTTTTGGTCGCTGCGGTTTGCCGGTGATACGCCGGTACAGACGCGCCTGAATGAACATTGGGCGCGACTGCTCGAACAGCCGTTTTCAGCACCGCTCAATGACGAGTTGGTGGCCCAGGCGCGTGCCGCGCTGCGGGGAGAGTCATTGGCCGATGTGGTGTATCGAGTGCTGCGCGAACAATCGCGCGACCTGGAGCCGTTGCGCCTGGCCGAGGGCAAGGTATTTGCGGCCATCGAGCCCTCTGTTCCCGGTTTCTACACCAAAAGGTATGTGCAGTACTTCCAAACCCAGGGCCCTCGGCTGGTGAACGCCATCGCCCAGGATAATTGGGTACTGGGGGAAGGCACTGACTTGAGCGCCGAGGATTTGCAGCGTCTGATGACCGAACTGCAACAGCGCTACTTCAGCGAATACGCCCAGGCCTGGAGCGACGTCCTCGGGCGTGTCAGGCTGTTGCCAACCGACAGCCTTCGCGGGGATGCCGAGCGGCTCGCGGGGCTGACCTCGGCGCAATCGCCGGTACTGCTGTTATTGCAGCAGCTTCGTGAGAACACCCGTTTACTGCCTGGCCTGGAGTTGCCGACCACGGCGGCCCAGCCGGCAGGTGCGTTGGGCTCCATTGCCAAGGCGGCGTTGGCGCAGGGGCAGGCAAGCCTGGGCGACTCGGCGCGCCGGGCGTTGCAGCGGCGGTTTGAACCGCTGCATCAATTGCTGGACGAGCAGCAGAATCCCGGCGCCGAGCTGGCCCGGGGGTTGGGCCTGCTCGACCAATTGCACCTGCAATTGGCGGCGCTGAACCGTGACGGTTCGCCTGAGCAGGCGGCTTTTTTACGGGCAAAGCAGCGCATGGACGGCCAGCAGGACGTGCTGGGCGACCTGCGTGAAGCGGCCGCCCGTCTGCCGCTTCCGCTGGCCGGGTGGTTCGAAGGAGTTGCCGAAGAAACCTGGCGCCATGTGCTGGACCAGGCCTATGCCCACGTCAATCAGCACTACCAGAGCGAGGTGCAGGGTCTTTACGCCAGGACGATTCGCCAACGGTATCCGTTCACTGCCCACGCCACGAGTGATGTGGCCCTTGAGGATTTTCGCGAGTTTTTCAAACCCCAGGGTGTCCTGGCGCGTTTTTACGAAGCTTACCTGCGTCCTTTTGTCAGCGCCGATGGCACGCGCTACCGGTTACGCGGACTGGACGGGCAGGGTTTACCCCTCTCGCGCTCGCTGCTGGATCAATTGACGAAAGCCCAGCTTATCCGGCGTGGCTTCTTCACCGAGGAGCAGGGCGAGCTGGCCGTGCGTTTTACCCTGGCGCCCTACAGCCTGGATCAGTCGGTCAACCGCGCGACTTTGCGCTTGGGTGGACAGCAGCTGGAATACCGGCACGGCCCGATCATCCCCATGGCGTTCCGCTGGCCCATCGAAGCGGACAACGGTCGTGCCAGCCTCGTGCTGGAGCGAGGCGCCGAACTGCGGCCCCTGGGTATCGAGAAGAACACCGGCGCCTGGTCGTTGTTCCGGTTTTTCGACCTGCTGCACCGAGAGCCTGCCACCGGCGGCAACGCGCAGATCGTCAAGGCCGACCTGGCCGGGCTGCGCGCCCATTACCTGCTGGCGAGCCAGCGAACACCCAGCCCATTTGAAATGGACACGTGGCGCACCTTTCGCCTGCCGGAGCAACTGTGAGCCCCACATGGCGCAGTGCCGGGCGTACACAGCGCGGGCAATCACGGCCGCGTAATGAGGATGCCTTGCTCGATTGCCCGCAGCTGGGCTGTTGGGCCGTGGCGGACGGCATGGGCGGGCACCGGCACGGCGATGTCGCCAGCCAGTGGGTGATCGGCAGCCTGGCTGCGTTGCCCGCGCGGGGCAGTCTTGATCAGCGGGTCGATGCGGTCCGGCAGAGCTTGCAGGGTGTCAATCAGCGGCTGGCGAATGCGCGGCAGGCGCCAGGGGCATCCGGCAATGCCGTGACAGGCAGCACGGTGGTGACGCTATTGCTGGAGCACGGGCGTGCGGCGTGTGTGTGGGCGGGGGACAGCCGCTGTTATCTGTGGCGCGAGCAGACCCTGTACCAGCTGTCCCGGGATCATTCGCTGTTGCAGCGTCTTATGGACGAGCGTCGGCTGAGTGCAACCCAGGCTCGCGCTCACCCTGATGCCAGAGCCTTGACCCGTGCGGTTGGCGGGCACTCGCCCTTGCGCCTGGAGGTGCTGGAGCTCAGGACCCGCCCCGGCGATGTATTTTTACTGTGCAGCGATGGTCTCTACCAGGCCCTCAGCCATGCCCAACTGGGCCGGGCGTTGAGCGCCGGCGGGCCGCGACAGGTTGTGGACAGATTGTTCGCCAGCGCGCTGCACACTCCGGCGCGCGACGACCTGACCGCCGTGGTGGTGCAGTCATGAAGACAGGATCGACTCCGCTGTTGCTGGTCGGGCGCTACCACCTTGAGCACGTCTTGGGCCGGGGTGGAATGGGCGTGGTGTACCGCGCGCGCGATCTGTTGCAGGAGCAGTTCGGCGAACCTTGTTCAGGTGTGGCGCTCAAGCTGCTGGACGAGTCTTTATCGGCGTGCCCGGATGCCCATGTATTGCTGCACAGCGAGTTTGCGTTGTCTCGGCGCCTGCGCCACGAACATGTAGTGAGGATGTATTCGTTTGAGGTGGATACCTGCAGCCAGATCGCTTTTTTCACCATGGAGCTGCTGCATGGCATGACGCTTGACCGGTTGCTGCTGGAATGTCCCGACGGACTGCCTTGGTCCGAACTGCAACCGATTGCCCTGCAACTGCTGGATGCGTTGGCTTACGCCCATCAACACAACGTGCTGCATGGCGATATCAAACCGGCCAATGTCATCGTGGGAGAAGAGGGCGTGCGCCTGTTCGATTTCGGCCTGGGGCAGTCCATTGTGCAAACCACAGCGGACTTGCCGAGTGTGAGTCGCAGCCGGTTGAATGCCTGGACTCGCGCCTATGCAGCGCCTGAGTTACTCGCCGGTGGCGCATTGACGCCCGCGGCCGACCTGTATGGCGTGGCGTGTGTTCTGTATGAGCTGGCCCAGGGGCGTCGCCGTGACGATCACCCGCCGGGCCACAGACTGTCACGGCCCACGCAGTTGCCCCGGCGTTGCTGGCCGGCACTCCATACTGCGTTGGCGCCGGACCCGCAACGGCGGACCCTGACGGTGGCCGAATTGCGCGAGGCCATCGGTTGCAAGCGGCCTCGCTGGTACGGCTGGCCGCCGCGTCAGCCGCTCAAGTCATGCAGTTGGCAGTAGTCGGCCCAGCTCATGCCGGCCATCTGTGCGACTTCCTTATGCACCTCAAGGCGCTGGGCTTCGAAGGCTTGGCTGGAGTCGGTCGTCAGCTTGAGGGTCAGCTCCCAGGCGAACAAGCCTTCGCGCTCGGCCTGCGCCTCGAATGCTTCGTATAGACGCTCGGTACGATACTGCGCCACGCTTTCCCCCCTGGCTTGGGCGGCCAGAGGGTTGAGGCTGTCCAGTTCGGCGGCCACGTCCGGGTGTTCGCGCAGGAACCGGTCCAGTGCGCGTTGATAGTTATCGCCAGGTGCTGACAACGCCAGGCCCCTCAGTGAGAGGGATGGGTGTCGACGTCGGGCGCGTGCCTGCCGACGTGACGCCGAGCGCGCTTGCGCGACCTGCGCTGGATCCAGCGCTGCACCGGCGCCAATAAAAAGAACATCAGGTAGGCGACGAGTACCAACGCCAGGTCTATCCAGGTTTCCGCGACGGGCCCGGTGAACAGTTCGATGACATTCTTGATCACAAATAACAGCACCACACTGCACAACCACAACAGGATGGTGACGAACAGAGGACGCATGGGGCTGGACTGCTTATCGTGCATGGTAAAGCTCTCTCCTTTGTGCCTGCTTGCATACAGGCCGTATTCCCTGAGTAGACACCCGGCGTTAGCCAGGTTGTAACATCCTTCGACACACGGAAAGCTGCGGATGATACCGACTCAGGCAGGGTTAGGGAGCAGCACACGTCAGAAAGTTCGATTTTTTATGTGGGTATTTTCCTATGTCTCCGAGTTTTTCGCCGAAAGCGCCAGTGGCGATGGCAAAAAGCTTTCGCTCCGAGCATAAGGGCGTGTAGCGTTGACGCGTATTCCGGCGCTGATCTCCAGAACCCGTGAATACGGGCAGAGGGAGGCTCATGGCGCAAACGCTGTTCAAACTTTTCCTTACCCAGCGCCTGGCGGCCCTGGCCAGTATCGAGTCGTTGCGTGCGATTCGCGAGGGATTGTTGTGGATCCTGCCTTGCCTGCTGGTCTCCGCCGGTTTCCTTATCCTGTCCGAATGCGCCAGGATGCTCGGGTTCAGCCCTCAGACCGCCAGCTTCCTGGCAGGTCTGCATGACCGCATCAGCGCGGTCATCCCGCTGCTGGTCGCCGCCTCCATCGGTTACATGCTAGCCATTCAGCACCGCTTGCCACAGCTGCCGATCGCCTTCTTGTGCCTTACCCATGTGGTGGTGGCCACGTTTCTGTTGCGTGAATACCCTCGAGCGTCGGCCACCTTTCTGCTGTTTATTGCCATCGCTTCGCCGCTGATCAATGTGCCCGCCGTTGCCTGGCTGCACCGTTTTCGTTGGACACGCCTGGTCCATGAAGACCTGATCGGACACAACCTCAAAGGCACGATCAACATGGTGCTGCCCGGCGCGATCAGCGTGTTGGCATGGGTGGTGGTGCTGTCGTTGCTGCTGCAGATCCCCTACGTGGCGCAGTGGCAGGGGCCGCAGGTACTCAATGCGTTACAGGCGCCCTATGGCAGCGGTTTGTTCGTGACCTTGATGAATTCGCTGTTGTGGTTTTTCGGCATTCACGGTGTGTACGCCCTGCAGCCGCTGTTCGATGTGCTGGATCAGGCCGTGACGCTCAACGCTGCGGCGCTGGCTGCGGGGGAGCCGGTGCGGTACCTGCTCAACAGTGGCCTGTTGGGCAGCTTCGCGTTTATCGGCGGGTCAGGCAGCGCATTGTGCCTGCTCCTGGCTATCCTGCTGTTTTCCAGGAGCCGGTCCATGCGGTTACTGGCGATGGCCAGCTTGCCGCTGTCGTTATTCAATGTCAGCGAAGTGCTGTTGTTCGGTTTGCCGATCATCCTCAACCCGCGGTTGTTCATCCCGTTTCTGTTGGTGCCGGCGTTGAACGCGATGGTGGCGTTGGCAGTGGTGCAATTGGGCTGGGTGTCACCGGCAGTGGCGAGCGTGCCGTTTACCGCGCCGGTGTTGCTCAATGCCTACCTCAGTACCCATGGCGACGTCGCCGCCGTGGTGCTGCAGATTGTGCTGACGGGCTTGGGCACGCTGGTGTATGCGCCTTATGTACGGGCGATTCATCGCCAGGCCAGTGAGGGCGGCACGGTGTACCTCAAGTCACTGGACATGACCTTTCGCGGCCTTGAGGAGAAAGGCCGGTTGCTGGAGTTCGACCCGATCCTGGCTTCCCATCGCACCCTGGCCCGCCAGGCCATTGAGCTGAGCCGCATCCAGCAGATCAGCGATTACGATTTCTACCTTGAGTTCCAGCCCCAAGTCTCCACCCGTACCGGCTTGTGCACCGGCTGCGAAGCCTTGATGCGGGCCCGGGACGCCCAGGGCACGGTGCATTCGCCCTGGGAGTTCCTGCAATGGCTGGCGCAGGCGCGGTTGATGCCCGACGTGGACGTGTGGGTGGCGTCCCAGGCCGTGCGCCAACATCAAAAGTGGAAGAAGGCCGGTTTTGAATTGCCCATCACCATTAATGTGTCCAGCTTCACGCTCAAGGACGCGGCCTATGGTGATCGCCTGGTGGAGATTCTCGCCCAGGCCCACGGCTGGGTGTCGGTGGAGATCACTGAAGACGCGCTGGTCAGCGATATCCAGGCCGCCCGTCAGACCATTGGCAAACTGCAGGCGTTGGGGGCCAAGGTGTATATCGATGATTTTGGCACCGGGTTTTCGGCGTTGAGTTACCTGCACCAGTTTCCGGTCGATTTCATCAAGATCGATCGCAGCTTCGTGGTCGCCCAGCACGATCCCAAGGGCGCGCAGGTACTGACGGGCATGCTGCGTTTCTGCGAGGCATTGAACCTGGGCGTGGTGGTCGAAGGGGTCGAGACCGCCGAGCAACTGGCGTTCCTGAATACGGGAGCCGAGTTGTTTATTCAGGGATGGTATTTCAGCAGGGCGTTGCCGGGGGATGAGGTGCCGCAGTTTGTGCGCGAGCGCGCCGCGTTGGCTTGATCAGGTGGGCAAGGCGTCCGGTTTGAATGTGGGAGCGGGTGAGCTCCCACATTTTCACGCCATCTAGGCGGCCTCGTAGGCCCGATTGGTCTGTTCAATCTCCTCGACCAGCCCATCGATCCCCTGCAACCGGGCACGATTGTCATGATCCCATGGGTGAAAACCCGGTTTGAAATAGTGCAGCCATGGCCGCAGCATGCGTGGAAACACGCCCTTGGGGCCATACAGAAACTTGAGCATGCGCCAGCACCCCTTCACCAGCCCGCCCGACTTGCGGTCGGCAATCAGCAGGCGCACGTGGAAGTCGAACACCACCAGCCAAAAAAGCACCGTGGTGAACAGCATGGTGCCGGTGCGCAACAGGTAGCGCCCGGGCCCAGGCTTGATCACCTTGTTCCACACATCGAAGGCCACTGCCTTATGTTCGGTTTCTTCCAGGGCGTGCCAATACCACATCTGCCGGTAGCCCTTGAGTGAATCGCCAAACCGCGACGGGTCGCTCAGCAGGATCTCCGCGAGCATCGCGGTGTAGTGCTCAAGGGCGATGGTCACCGCCAGATTGAATGACGGTGGCAGGTGTTTCTTCTGCAGGTCCAGGAAGAACTTCAGGCGCCGGTCGAGGCGGTGCGCAGGCAGGCCCGCTGCGTGCAGCAGCTCGTTGTAGGCCACGTGTTCACGGCTGTGCATGGCCTCCTGGCCGATAAAGCCCTGGATTTCCTTCTTCAGGTCCGGATCGTCGATGCGGGTGCGGTAATGGCGCACGCTGTCCATGAAAAACAGCTCGCCCTGGGGAAACAGCAGCGACAGGGCATTGAAAAAGTGCGTCACGAACGGGCCTTGCTCATGCCAGTTGGTGATGCGCCCGGCGGGCAGGGCGAAGCGGATATCACGGCGAATGGGCAACATGGGGCGTACTCCTGTTCAGAGGCGAGGCTCGTCGTTGGTTTCAAACACGGGCGTGCGCGGTTTGGGGGCCATGCGCTTGCTGGCAAACACCACCAGCGCTTGATAGGCCGCCGGCAGGCAACGGGCGAGCAGGTCGAGGAAATAGGCATCGCGGCCGATCAGTATGCGGCGCTTGTTTTTGCGCACGCCGTGCAGGATGACTTTGGCGGCCTGATCGGCGTCGGTGATAAACAGTTTTTCGAAATCGGCGCGCGCCTGTTGTTCGCTGTGGATCAAAAAGCCGGTCATGTTCGCGTCGATACGGCTGCTGCGGCAGATATCGGTGCGAATCCCGCCGGGATGCACGCATGTGGCCGAGACGCCGCAGCGTTGCAGGTCCAGCTCCTGGCGCAGCGCTTCGGTGAAGCCGCGTACCGCGAATTTGCTGGCGTTGTAGCCGCTCATGCCAGGCTGGGCGAACAGGCCGAATACGCTCGAGGTGTTGACGATATGCCCGTCGCCGCTGGCCTTCAGGTAAGGCAGGAACGCCTTGGTGCCATGCACCACCCCCCAGAAATTGATGCCGACGATCCACTCAAGGTCGGCATAGTCCACGCCTTCCACGGTGCTCGACAGCGCCACGCCGGCATTGTTGAAGACCAGGTTGACCTGGCCGTGCTCGGCCGCGCAACGCGCCGCCCACTCCAGCATGGCTTGGCGGTCTGCTACATCCAGCACCTGGGTGGTGACGGTCACCGGCGACAGGGTGGAGGTTCTGATCAAGTCCAGGGTCTGCTCCAGCCCCTGGCTGTTCTTGTCGGCCAGGGCCAGGTGGCAGCCTTCCCGTGCCAGGGCCAGGGCCAATGCGCGGCCCATGCCGGAGGCCGCTCCCGTGATCGCCGCCACGCGGCCGTTGAATGACTTCATGACAGGCTGCCTTCTGTGGCGCAATGAGGGGTTGGCTGCGCACGCGGCACCGATGCCGCCGGCGCCTGGCTGACCAGGTAGTCCTTGAGCGCAAAATGCCGGGTGATCTGCTTGAAGCGCCACGTCGAGCCGGGCCACAGCGTGGTGTTCCTGCCGGTGCGCGGGTCGAGGTACCAGCTGCGGCAGCCGCCGGTGTTCCAGATAGTGCGCTTGAGCTTGCCTTGCAATTGCTCGTTGTAGGCCTGCTCCACGGCAGGTTTGACGTCCACCACGCTGATGCGCTGGCGCTGCATCTTTTGCAACGCACCAAGGATGTAAGTGACCTGGGCCTCGATCATCAGGATCATCGAATTGTGCCCCAGGCCCGTGTTGGGCCCGACGATCAGGAACAGGTTGGGATAGCCCGGCACCGTGGTGCCTTTGTAGGCGTGGGCACCGTCCTGCCAGGTGTCCATCAGGTCGACGCCGTTGCGCCCGATGATGCAGTCACGGGGCAGGGGATCGGCGGCCTGGAACCCGGTGCCGAAGATCAGGCAATCGGCGGGGTGCTTGATGCCGTCGGCGGTGATCACGCCATCGGCTTCGATGCGCAGCACGTTGTCGGTCACCACCTCGACGTTACTGCGTGACAACGCCGGGTAGTAGTCGTTGGAGATCAGCACACGCTTGCAGCCGATGGTGTAGTCCGGCGTCAGGACTTTGCGCAGGGAAGGGCGTGCCACCTGGTTGCGCAGGTGGCGCAGGGCGATTTTCTGCACCATCTTCATCAAGCGCGGGTGCAGGGCAAAGCCCACCACGCGGCCTTCCAGTGCCCAATAAAAGGCGCCGCGCACCAGCCGTTGGGTAAACGGCAGATGCTTGAACAGCCAGCGTTCGGTGCGGGTGATCGGCCGGTCGGGCTTGGGCATGATCCAGGGCGGTGTGCGCTGGAACAGGTCCAGGTGCGCCACGTGCGGTGCAATCTGCGGCACGAACTGAATGGCGCTGGCGCCGGTGCCGATCACCGCGACGCGTTTGCCTTTCAGGCTGTAGTCATGGTCCCACTGCTGCGAATGGAAACGCTTGCCCTTGAAACTGTCCAGCCCGGGAATGTCCGGCAGTGCCGGACGCGACAGCCCGCCCATGCCCGACACCAGCACGCGCGCACTGGCCTGACGGCCGTCGCTGAACGTCAGTTGCCAGCGCTGTTGCTGCTCATCGAACACCGCCCGCTGCAACCCCATGCCGAAGCGCAGGTACGGCGCCAGCTCGAAACGCTGCGCGCAGTGCTCCAGGTAAGCGCGAATCTCCGCCTGCGGAGCAAATTGTCGCGTCCAGTGCGGGTTGGGTGCGAACGAAAACGAATAGACGTGGGACTGCACATCACAGGCACAGCCGGGGTAGTGATTGTCACGCCATGTGCCGCCCAGGCTGTCGGCCTGCTCGGCGACAAAGAAATCGGTGAACCCGGCTTCCTTAAGTTTGATCGCCATGCACAGGCCGGCGAAGCCTGAGCCGATGATCGCGATGTCGACGTTGTCACTGTGGGCATTCATAGGTTGTCCTTTGTGGGCATCGGATGTGCTCCCGTTTTTGTTGTGTGTTTTAGATAGAACACCATTGCAAAGAAAAATTGAATTAATTATTTTAAAAAAAGATTTTAAATAATCTACCTGAAAATTTCGCCGCCGCCAGGGTCTTGTTCGATACATGCGACTTGTCCGACAGACGCGCATAGAGGTTGGCCCCAAGGTAGGGACGAAAGTTGAGGCCTCGATCAATCCCGGTCAGGTCGCCAGCAGCAGGGAAGCAGAGGACCGAGCTATGGCTGTCGAGTGGGTTGTCGCTGCGGGTGTGGTAATAGGCGCAAGCGCTGCGTTGTGGGCGTTCAGTGCGTGGATGACACGGCGCATCGAAACGGCTGTTCCGATCAATGGGCGCTTTGTCGAAGTGGATGGCGAGCGCTTTCACTATGTAGAAGAAGGCGCAGGCCCGGCGCTGGTGATGATCCACGGGCTGATGGGCAGCAGCCGCAACCTGACCTATGCGTTATCCGGTCAGTTGCGCGAGCATTTTCGCGTTATCAGCGTAGACCGGCCAGGCTCGGGCTACTCCACCCGGCAGCGCGGCACTGCGGCGGATCTGCCGGCCCAGGCGCGCCAGATGGCCGCCTTCATCAACACCCTCAAGCTGGACAAGCCGCTGGTGCTTGGGCATTCCCTGGGCGGGGCGATTGCCCTGGCCTTGGCCCTCGATCATCCCCACGCGGTATCGGGCTTGATTCTGGTGGCGCCCTTGACCCATCCCCAGCGCATGTTGCCGTTGGTATTCCTGTCATTGGCGGTGCGCCCCGCCTGGCTGTGTCGCTGGATGTCGCGCACCTTGACCATGCCTGTCGGCCTGCTGACCCAGGGATCGGTAGTCAAGGGCGTGTTCGCCCCCGATGCCGCCCCGGCGGACTTCGCCACGCGCGGCGGTGGCCTGCTGGGGATGCGTCCCGACAACTTCTACGCGGCGTCCACCGAGATCAACCGCGTCAATGACCACTTGCCGGACATGGTCACGCGTTACCCGCAGCTGACGCTGCCCATCGGCCTCATCTACGGCACGCGTGACAAGGTGCTCGACTTTCAAAAGCATGGCCAGGGCCTGGCCAGCAGGGTGCCTGGGCTGAAGCTGCAGGTCGTGGAAGACCGTGGGCACATGCTGCCGATTACCGCCACCGAGCGTGTGGTGGCGCTGGTCGAGCAGGTCGCCAAGCGGGTTAGACCGGTACAAACCGCCACCGTGTTGCATCCTTCGTTCGCCGTGGCGAGCAAATAATCGTGCCATTTCATTCGCGGTTCCAGCGCGCCAACGCTTGCCCTAGACACCTGGCCGACGGTCTGAAAAAACGACTGTACGGTCACGGAAAAAAGGTCTGGATAAACTAGTTGACGACCTAACGATTCCGCGCTATTTATTTAAAAAAATTATTTCAATGTCTAATTTGAAACAGTTTTTGAAATGCCTAAGAGCGAATAAAATAATGAAAAGAACGCCTTTTATCGCATGGTTGATGTCTCGCAGCGGTCAGCGCTGCGCCACTGCCTTTTCTGCCTTCGGATGCCCTCGGAGGTTGCCATGAACCCTTCTCTGAGTGTTCCAGGCGTGTGGGCCGACGGCAAGCGCTACCTCTGGTGGCTCGGTATCATGCCGCTGGCAACCCCATTGCTCTCGGGTGCCCTGGCGATCGGCACTGGCATCCAGCAACTGTGGTGGGTCGGTGTGCTGGTCATCTTCGGCGTGATCCCGTTGATCGACGGCCTGCTGGGCGAGGATGTCAGCAACCCGCCCGAATCCGCCGTCAGCCACCTCGAATCCCAAACCTATTACCGTTGGATCGTCTACACCGGCGTGCTGTTTGTGATCGCCTCGGTGGTCATCACCGGTTGGCTCGCCGCCGGCGGCATTGACTGGATCATCGGCGGCGGTTTGCTGCGGGCCACCGCGATGCTCGACCCGTCCAGCGGTTGGGCGAAAGCCGCAGCGTTCATCACCTCTCGCACCGAGTTGCACGGCCAGGTCAGTGGCTTCACTTATCTGGGCATGGCGATGTCTACCGGGGCGGCCACCGGTATCGCGATCAACACCGCCCATGAGCTGGGCCACAAGCCCAAGCCACTGGAAGTGTTCCTGGCCAAGGTAACCCTGGCGCCGACCTTCTACGGCCACTTCTACACCGAACACAACCGCGGCCACCACGTGCGCGTCGCCACACCGGAAGACCCGGCCAGTTCGCGCCTGGGTGAAAGTTTCTGGGCTTTCCTGCCGCGTTCGGTGTGGTTCAGCGCACGCTCGGCGTGGAACCTGGAGCGCGAACGCCTGCGCAAACTCGGGCTGCCGGCCTGGCACTGGAAGAACGCCGTGCTCAGCGCCTGGATGTACAGCGTGCTGCTCTGGGGCGCAATGATTGCCTGGCTGGGCGCGGCAGTGATCCCGTTTCTGATTATCCAGGGCATCTACGGTTTCTCGCTGCTTGAAGTGGTCAATTACGTCGAGCACTACGGCCTCAAACGGCAGAAATTGCCCAACGGTCGTTATGAGCGCTGTTCGCCGCGTCACTCCTGGAACAGCAACCGGATTGTGACCAATATCTTTTTGTTCCAGTTACAACGGCATTCCGATCACCATGCCAATCCAACCCGTAGTTATCAGTCGCTGCGCCACTTTGATGAATCACCGCAACTTCCGTATGGCTACGCAAGCATGATTGTCTGGGCGTATGTGCCTTACTTGTGGCGCCGACGGATGGACCACCGGGTATTGAATCATTATGCAGGCGATATAACCTTGACCAATCTTCAGCCGTCACAACGCTTGAAGTATCTGGAGAAGTACAGCGGCGAAGCCAAGCCGTTTTAATTTGAAATAAAAGCGCATTTTCAAAGGATATTTCGATAAGGATTTCTACGTCTATGGTTTGTTAGTTTAGTTGCAAGGCGGTTGTTTACCCGAACGAAAAATAATTTCAAGGGAAGGGCGTAAACATGCAAGTAACTCCTATAACTATAAAGTTCACCATTAACTTCGTATTGGCTGCGCTGGGCCTGATCGGCTGTCACCAGGCACAGGCCGCCCGTATCGAACCTGCCGGGAGTGCGTTTACAGCCCAGGGCCCGATCAGCTTTTCCAAAGGCGCGTTGATCAGTGCCGACTGCACCATCAAGGTGGCCGGCAAGGTGGCGGCCGATGGGACATCCGTCAATATCGACAAGGTGGCGTTCGATGGTGGGCTCAAGTGCAGCCGGGTCGAAGCTATTAACTTGCCCTGGATCTTGATTGCAAAGGATACAAAAAGCGGCTCGATGTCGAAGATCAGCGTGGATGTGCATGCCTTCGGCCTGGGCGGCAAGTGCGGTCCTTCTACCGCAGTCGGTACGTGGGATAACGCCACCGGCAAGTTGCAGGCTGCCAATGTACCGATTGGTGATGACTGCATCATTAAAACGGTGTCAATCAAGATGCCGCCTGATTTCAAAGTCGTTGAATAAAGTTGTCGGACTTAACTGAATTTGGCTGGAATACGAAGCTCTGCAGTTTTACCCGTGGCTTCGTGTTCATGGTCATTACCCCAGGCGAATAATTCGCCATTACATGTGAGGCAAAATAATGAAAAGCTTGAAAACCCTCGTTTGTGCAACTTCGTTCGCCCTGAGCCTTGGTGCAGTGTCGATGGCCAACGCTGCCACTATCGCGCCTGCCGGCACGGCGTTCTCCACATCGGGCTCGATTACCGTTACTTCGCCCGCGTCCCTGAACCTGCCGGTGACCTGCAACATCGCCTTCACCGGTTCCGTCGCGGCTGATGGCTCGAGCGCTTCGATCACCGGCGCAACGGTCAACGGTTCCAACTCGCTGTGTGGCGTACCCAAGTTGTTGGGCCTGCCGTGGACATTGAACGTGGCAAGCGGTGGCCCTGATGCCTTCAACGGTACGGTGTCGGGCGTGAATTTCCAGATTCTCAACAACTGCTCCGCTTCGCCGGTGACCATCAATGTCGGCTTCAATAACTCCACCAACCAGCTGAAGGTGCCAAGCACACAAACCGTTGGCAACTGCAAAATTACCGCTCTGACCGCTACACCAAGCCCGGCCTTTACCGTTACCCCATAAAGGTCGTGAGCGTTTGACGTGATGATCACACGTTGAAATACGCCAGTGCCTCGCAAGGGGCACTGGCTGCGGGAGGCCAGGTCGGGACAACCGATCTCGGAGGATAAAAACAATAAGGAGTGGAGCATGAATAATAAAAAGCAACAGGCACGTACGTTGTTGAGCCTGGCAATTCTCGGCGGCCTTATCACGGCAACGGGACCCGCACACGCCGGCGGTTTCACCACGCCGACCTTCGGTGCTCCCGGGTGGGGGCGCGCCTTCGGGGGTGGCTCACTGTTCCAGAACGATCCTTCCGCGGCCTACAACAACCCGGCCGGCATGGCGTTCATCGACCATACGATTTCTCAATTTACCGTTGATTACGCGCGCATCAACGTTAAATACAAGGGCACGGCCACGGACTACGCCGGCAACGCACCTGCGGCGGTCGACCCTACGGATTTGAGTTCCACGCCGCGCACCGGCGATGGTGGGCAAGGCGGGTTTACCGCCTGGTTGCCGACCGGCTTCATGGTGATACCGATCAACGACCGTTTTGCGTTCGGGCTCAGTCAGGTGGTGCCGATGGGTGCGCGCACCACGTGGGATCAAGACTGGATCGGTCGCGACTTTGCCGTCGATACGCGTATTGAAACGGTGGGTGTCACAGGCTCCCTGTCGTTCAAGGTCAATGACCAGTTCTCGGTGGGTGGCGGTGCCATCGTCCAGCACACCAAAGGTTTTGTAAGCCAGAATCTGGACCTGTATTCCGCAGCAGCCCTGTCGCCGGCGATCGGTCTCCCGTTCCCTTCCGGAGTCGGCTCCTCGCTGATGCGGGTCAAGGTGGACAACACCTCGGTCGGCTGGTTTGCCGGTGTGGTCTGGAAGCCTACCCAATTCGATACCCTGGGTCTGAATTACCACGCGAAAATCAAGAATAAACTCGAAGGCAAGTACAGCCTGTATGCCGACGAGGCGAACAAGTCACTGATCGAAGGCGGCCTGCCGGCGCTGGCTTATCCGGGGCTCGACCTCAACGTCAACGGCGCCAAGGCTTCGACACAACTGGACGTGCCCGCCAACGCCTCCATCGACTGGGTGCACCAGTTCAATGATCGCCTCACCCTGGGCGCCAGCGTCACGTGGACCCAATGGTCGTCGTTCAAGGCGCTGACATTGAAGTCCGAGGGCACGCAGCTCGTGTCGATTCCCTATAACTACAAGGATGCCTGGATGGTGTCGCTGGGTGGCGATTACAAATTCACCGACGACTTCACCTTCCGCGCCGGTGTCGCCACCGACCAGACGCCCACCCGCAACTCTACGCGTGACCCGCGTATCCCCGACGGAGACCGGATATTCGCCTCCCTGGGCTTTGGCTACAACATCCGCGCGATTCCCGGTTTGAGCATCGACGGCGCCTACTCACGGCAATTCGTCGAAAAGGCCAAGCTCAGGACGCACAACCAGGATCGCCTGGGCGGTGCAACCCTTGACGGTAAGGCCGACGCCAAGGGTGAGGTGGTCAGCCTTTCAGCGACCTACGCGTTTTGATCGGTTGATGGCGCGCGACCTGTGCTGGACAGGTCGCGCAGGCAGTGCTGATACAAGCCGTTAATGACCTGACAGGCTGACCCGCTCAGCCCGTTATTTCTTCGCCAAAGCATTAAATAAAAATTTCAAAACAAAATTTGAATTTGTCTTTCCAAGTTTGTAGTGTGGACCTGAGCCGTCGCTCAATCCGAGCGGCCGCAGGTGTCACGCCCTGGATCAAGTAGAGGTATCCCATGGTTATCTGGTTATTGGTGGGTTTCGCCGCAGCGATTGCCCTGGCGTATCGACAAGCCGCCGCCACCCTGTGGCTGGGCGCTGGCCTGGTATGGCTGGCGGCCGGTTATCTGTTTAACGCAGTAGCCGCATTCGGTATCACCGTCGCGGCGGTGCTGGTGCTGCTCCCGGCCTTGGTGCTGGCGATCAAACCCCTGCGCCGTGTGCTGTTGACCAACAAGGCCCTGGGGCTGTTTCGTACGATCATGCCGGCGATGTCCGATACCGAACGTGCGGCGATTGAATCAGGCACTGTGTGGTGGGACGCCGAGCTGTTCAGCGGCAAGCCTGACTGGCAGCGCCTGTTGCAAGCCGCACCGGCCAGCCTGAGTGCCGAAGAGCAGGCGTTCCTCGACAACGAAGTGGAAACCCTGTGCGACATCGCCAATGACTGGGAAACCACGCAAGTGTGGCAGGACATGTCCCCCGAGGGCTGGCAGTACACCAAGGACGCGGGCTTTCTTGGCATGATCATTCCCAAGCAGTACGGCGGCAAGGGCTTCTCCCACTATGCGCACTCCCAGGTGGTGATGAAGTTGTCGACCCGCTGCTCGGCGGCGGCCATTTCGGTGATGGTGCCCAACTCCCTGGGCCCCGCCGAACTATTGCTGCATTACGGCACCGACGCCCAGCGCAACTACTACCTGCCGCGTCTGGCGCGGGGCGAGGACATCCCGTGCTTTGCGCTGACCAGCCCGTATGCCGGCTCCGACGCCGGCGCAATTCCCGACGTGGGCATCGTGTGCAAAGGCCTGCACGAAGGTGAGCAGGTGCTGGGGTTCAAGGTGACCTGGGACAAGCGCTACATCACCCTCGGCCCGATTGCCACGGTGCTGGGCCTGGCGTTCCGTGCCGAAGACCCGGACGGGCTGCTCGGTGCCGCCGGTTCCCTGGGGATTACCTGCGCGTTGATTCCCACCTCCCATCCGGGCGTGAACAGCGGTCGGCGCCATTGGCCGTTGAACGCGGTGTTCCAGAACGGCCCGACCACCGGCAAGGATGTGTTCATTCCGTTGGAGTGGGTGATCGGCGGCCGTGAACAAGTCGGCAACGGCTGGCGCATGCTGATGGAATGCCTGGCGGCGGGCAGGGCGATTTCGCTGCCGTCGGCCAACGTCGGCCTGGGCAAAGTCGCGGTACGTGGCACCACTGCCTACGCGGCGATGCGCAAGCAGTTCGGCCTGCCCATCGGCAAGTTCGAAGGGGTGCAGGCGCCCCTGGCGCGCATGGCCGGGCACCTGTATGCCTGTGACGCGGTGCGCAAGGTGTCGGTGGCGTCCCTGGATGCCGGTGAGAAACCTTCGGTGATCTCGGCCATTGCCAAATACCACGTCACCGAGCGCGCCCGCATGATCGTCAACGATGGCATGGACATCGTCGCCGGCAAGGGCATATGCATGGGGCCCAACAATTTCCTGGCCCGTGCCTATCAGCAAAGCCCCATCGCCATCACGGTGGAAGGCGCGAACATCATGACCCGCTGCCTGATCATCTACGGCCAGGGCCTGATCCGCTGCCATCCCTATGTGTTCCGCGAGATGGAAGCGGCGCGCCAGCCGGATCGGCGCAAGGCACTGGAGGCGTTCGACAGTGCGATGTTCGGCCATGTGAGCTTTGTATTGGCCAACACCGTGCGTGCGGCGGTGCATGCATTGACCGGTGGCCGGTTGCTGTCTGCCCCGGCCAAGACCGACCCGGCGCTGGCGTCCTACTATCGTCAGGCCAATCGCCTGTCGGTGGTGCTGGCGCTGGTCTCGGACATTTCCATGGGCGTGCTGGGCGGTGCCCTCAAGCGCAAGGAAAGCATCACCGGGCGCCTGGGCGATATTCTTTCGCAGCTCTACATCCTGTCCTGCGTGCTCAAGCGCTTCGAGGATGACGGTCGGCCCCAGGCGGACCTGCCGCTGGTGCATTGGGCGGCCCAGGATGCCTTGCTGCGCGCCCATGAAGCCCTGGCTGAAGTGCTCGACAATTACCCCTCGAAAGTCGCTGCCGGGGTGCTGCGCGGTTTGAGCTTTCCGTTCGGCATTCCCTTGCATAAGCCGTCGGATCGCCTGTTGGCCCAGGTCGCCGATGTGGTGCAGGTCCCCGGCGAGACCCGCGACCGGCTGCTGGCCAATTCCTACATCCCCCGGCCGGAAATCGACAAGCTGGCCTATGGCGAGCTGGGACTGCGCCTGTTGCCCCAGGTTGAGCTGATCGAGGCACGGCTCAAGCCCGCCATCAAGCAAGGCCTGCTTGAGCCGATGCCGATTTCCGCCGTGGCCTTTACCGACTGGCGCGTCAAGGCGCGGGCGCTGGATTTGATCAGCGACGACGAAGAGGCCTTGCTCGCACGCTATGTGGAATACGCCGACCACGCTATCCAGGTCGACGACTTCCCGCAGGACTTCGGTTTGCTGGAGGCCCTGCAACAGCGCAAGCAAGCATTGGAGCCCGCCGCCAAGCGTCGCGCCAGCCAAAGCGAAAATGCGTCGGTCAATTAATCCAAATGCGGTCCCAATGTGGGAGGGGGCTTGCCCCCGATGGCGGTCTGACAGGTGCATCTGTGTGGGCAGACACACCGCTATCGGGGGCAAGCCCCCTCCCACAGGTGACCGGGTTTCCACGGCAGGATTGTGTTGTGAATGGATCTATCTATGAGTGACAGCTACCTTTCTTTCGTCAATTCCCCCTGGGGCCGTCGTCTGGCCCAGGCCGTCGGCTTGCCGCAACCTCTGCCCCTGCAACGCCACCGCAGTGGCCAGCAGGGGCTGGCCAACCCGGTGATCCTCGCCGGGGCAGGGCGCCTGGCGGAGCAGGTGCAACGCATCTTCATCAGCACCGATACCGTCGCCGCCGGCCCGGCCACTCTCAGGGCGCCGTCCACGGTGAAGGTGCAGGGCGCGGTTTTCGATGCCACCGGCGTGACCGACCCGCAGCACCTGGACGAGCTCTACCGGTTCTTTCACGCCAATGCCAAGCGCCTGGGCCAACACGCGCGCGTGGTGGTACTCGGCACTGCGCCGGAACACTGCCAGGACTTGCCCCAGGCCGTCGCCCAGCGCGCGCTCGAAGGGTTGGCGCGCTCGCTGGCCAAGGAGCTGCGCCGGGCAATTACCGTGCAATTGATCTACGTGGCGCCCGGCGCCGAAGACGCGCTGGACAGCAGCCTGCGCTTCTTTCTGTCGCGTCGTTCGGCCTATGTGTCGGGGCAAGTGGTACGCCTGGAAAAACCGCTGGACGACGCGCTGAGTGTTAATTGGGACAAGCCGTTCGCCGGCCGGCGCGCCCTGGTCACGGGTGCCTCGCGGGGCATCGGCCTGGCCATTGCCCAGGTGTTGGCGCGCGACGGTGCCCATGTAGTGTGTGTCGACGTGCCCCAGGCCCAGCTGGCGCTGCAACAGGCCGCCGACAGCGTGAACGGCTCGGCGCTTCCCCTGGACATTACCGCTGCGGATGCCGCTGCGTTATTGCAGGCGCATGTCGGCCAGTACGGCGCCTTCGATGTGGTGGTGCACAACGCCGGGATTACCCGCGACAAGACCATCGCCAAAATGACCGAAGTTGCCTGGCGCAGTGTGCTGGCGGTCAACCTTGAAGCGCCGTTGCAGCTCAGCCAGGCGCTGCTGGATAACCAGGGCCTGAACCCCGGCGGGCGTATCGTGTGCGTGTCGTCGATTTCCGGGATTGCCGGCAACCTCGGGCAGAGCAACTACGCCACCTCCAAGGCCGGCGTGATCGGCCTGGTGCAGGGCCTGGCCCCGCAGGCGGCGGCGCGCCAGGTAACGGTGAATGCGGTGGCGCCAGGCTTTATCGAAACGCAGATGACCGCAAAAATCCCGCTGATGATCCGCGAAGCCGGGCGGCGCATGAATTCCCTGTCCCAGGGCGGGCAACCAATCGACGTGGCCGAGACCATCGCCTGGCTGGCCCATCCCGGCTCGGGTGGAATCACTGGCCAGGTAGTGCGGGTGTGCGGCCAAAGCCTGCTGGGAGCCTGAGTCATGGACTATGTAACGCAGATTATCGACCCGCCGCCCTCGCGCACCCAACTGTTGCTCGACGGCGTGCGCGGCTTGCGCAAGCCCAAGTCCGACGCCGCGCCGCCATTGCCCAGGGAGCGCCTGGTGCGGCCGGCGGTGGAACTGTCGGGCGCCGCTATCACCGCCTATGGCCGCGCCTGTGGCTTTCGCCGCGAGCAGGGCGTGCCGCTGTCCTATCCCCATGTGCTGGCGTTCCCGCTGCACTTGATGCTGCTGACCCGCCCCAGCTTTCCGTACCCGGCCAGCGGCATGGTGCACCTGGCCAATCGCATTCGCCAGCATCAACGCTTGCATGAAGGTCAGGCGCTGCGCCTGGAAGTGTTTTGCGAGCGTTGGGTCGCTCATCCCAAGGGGCAGGCGTTGAGCATCGCCACCCGTGCCTACGCTGAAGAAGCCCTGGTGTGGGAAAGCGACAGCCTGTACCTGCGTCGCGAGGTGAAAAATCCCGTCGGGGAGCTGTGGGCGGATGCACTGCCGTTGCAGGAAGAGGGGTTGCTGCGCACCCAGCGCTGGGTCTTGCCCGCCGACCTGGGGCGCCGCTTTGCCAAGGTCTCGGGAGACTTCAATCCGATCCATACATCGGTCATGGGCGCGAAGATTTTCGGCTTTCGCCGCGCCATCGCCCACGGCATGTGGACCCTGGGCCGGGCACTGGCGGCCCAGCAGCCACCGGGTGGCCTGGACCGCGCCGAAGCCCATTGCGATTTCAAGTTGCCGATCTTCCTGCCCGGCCAGGTCGCCCTGTGGAGTCACCCTGTGACCGGCCCGCTGCGCGAATTCGAAGTGCGCAGTGTCGCCGGCGACAAACCGCATATGCGCGGGTTGTTTATGTGGGATCAATCGCCTGGAATGAGAGCCTTGCATGAGTGAATACAGCTTCAATCCGCCCCCGAGCCGACGCGTGGCGATCATTGGCGGTAATCGCCTGCCGTTCGCCCGTTCCAACACCGTCTATGCCCATGAGACCAATCAGGACTTGCTGGTGGCCGCACTGCAGGGCCTGGTCGACCGCTACAACCTGCACGGCCAGTGCCTGGGTGAGTTCGCCGCCGGTGCGGTGATCAAGCATTCGCGCGATTTCAACCTGGCCCGTGAGTCACTGCTGTCGACCACATTGTCCGCGCAGACGCCCGCTTACGATGTGCAGCAAGCCTGCGGCACGGGCCTGGAGGCCGCGTTGCTGGTGGCCAATAAAATCGCCCTCGGCCAGATCGAAGTGGGCATCGCCGGGGGCGCCGATACCACCTCCGACGCGCCCATCGGCATCAATGAATCCCTGCGCCACACCTTGCTCCAGGCCAATCGGGCCAAGGGCCTGGGCGATAAACTCAAGACCCTGTTGAAGGTGCGTCCGTCGATGTTGTTCAAGCCGTTGCTGCCGCGCAATGGCGAGCCACGCACCGGCCTGTCCATGGGCGAGCACTGCGAAGAAATGGCCAAGCGTTGGCAGATCAAGCGCCTGGCCCAGGATGAGTTGACCCTTGCCAGTCATCAACGCCTCGACGCGGCCTATCAGCGCGGTTTCTTCGACGACCTGATCAGCCCCCATCGGGGCCTCGCACGGGACAACAACCTGCGTGCCGACATCAGCCTGGAAAAACTCGCCGGCCTGGCACCGGCCTTCGACCGCCACAACGGCACGCTCACCGCCGGCAACTCGACGCCCCTGACCGACGGTGCCTCGGTGGTGCTGCTCGCCAGTGAAGACTGGGCCGCGGCCAATGGCTGGCCGGTGCTGGCCTACCTGCGCACCGGCGAAACGGCGGCGGTGAATTTCGTCGACGGCACCGAAGGCCTGTTGATGGCCCCGGCCTACGCCGTACCGCGCATGCTCAAACGCGAAGGCCTGGGCTTTGCCGACTTTGATTTCTTCGAGATCCACGAAGCCTTCGCCGCCCAGGTGCTGTGCACGCTCAAGGCCTGGGAAGACCCGGACTACTGCCGCGAGCGTCTGGGCTTGGACATGCCGCTGGGCGCTATCGACCGCAGCAAAATGAACGTCAACGGCGGCTCGCTGGGTTGCGGCCATCCGTTTGCCGCCACCGGCGGCCGGCAACTGGCGGCGCTGGCCAAGGCCATCCATGAGCGCGGTGGCGGTCGCGGGTTGATCTCGATCTGTGCGGCGGGCGGGTTGGGTATCACCGCCATCGTCGAAAAGTAGCCTCATCCACAACAACAATAAGGACACTGCCATGAACGCCATCAGCCTGGAACAGACCGAACGCATCTGGTTGAACGCCTACCTGCCCGGCGTGCCGGCGGACATCGATGCGGCCATCGAGGATTACCCCTCATTGCGCGAAGTGTTCCTGGAGCACCTGGAAAAATTCCGCGAGCGCGTGGCCTATGTCAGCATCGGCACGCCAATGACCTATGCCGATTGGAACACCCAAGGCCACGCCTTCGCCGCCTGGCTGCAGGGTCAGGGGGTGAAGAAGGGCGACCGTGTCGCGCTGATGATGCCCAATTGCTTGCAGTACCCGATCTGCCTGCTGGGCACGATCCTGGCCGGCGCGGTGGTGGTCAACGTCAATCCGTTGTACACCGCCCATGAACTCAAGCACCTGCTCAAGGACAGCGGCGCCGAGACCGTGGTGATCTTCGAAAACTTCGCCCACACCCTGGAAAAAGTCGTGTCCGGCAGCAGCGTCAAGCGCGTGGTGGTGGCGGCCATCGGCGACCTGCTCGGTACCTTCAAGGGCGCGGCGATGAACTTCATCCTGCGCAGCGTGCAAAAGCAGGTGCCTGCTTTCAGGTTGCAAGGTTCTGTGCGTTTCAACCAAGTGCTCAAGCAGGGGCGGGCGCTGACGTACCTGCCGGTCAGTCTGGACCGCGATGAGCTGGCCTTCCTGCAATACACCGGCGGCACCACCGGCGATGCCAAGGGCGTGATGCTCAGCCATCGCAATATCATCGCCAACCTGTTGCAAGCCAAGGCCTGGGTCGGCGACCAACTGGACCAGGACAAGCAGGAAACCAACGTGACCCTGCTGCCGCTGTACCACATCTTTTCCCTGACGGTGAACTGCCTGATGTTCATGTGCCTGGGTGGGCGCAATATCCTCATCGCCAATCCCCGGGACGTGAAACGGGTGCAGATGATCCTGCGCAAGGAGCGCTTCAACGGGATTGCCGGGGTCAACACGCTGTTTAACGGTTTGCTGGAGAACAAGGAATTCTGTGCGCGGGACTTTTCCGACCTGCGCCTGGTGATCGCCGGAGGCATGGCCACCCACACGGCGGTGGCCAAGCGTTGGAAAGAAGTCACCGGGCTGCCGATCGTTGAAGGCTATGGGCTGACCGAGTGTTCACCGGTGGTGAGCATCAGCCCCATCGACATTCATCGTATGCGCGAAATGGCGTTTACCGGCAGCATCGGCGTGCCGTTGCCGTCGACCTGGGTGCGCTTCATGCGTGAAGACGGTGAACTGGCCGAAATCGGCGAGCCGGGCGAATTGCAGGTGCGCGGGCCTCAAGTGATGCAGGGCTACTGGAAGCGCCCGAAGGAAACCGCCGAAGTGCTGGACGCCGACGGCTGGTTGTCCACCGGTGATATCGGGGTGATGGATGAACGCGGTTACATTCGCCTGGTGGACCGCAAGAAAGACATGATCCTGGTCTCGGGCTTCAACGTGTACCCCAATGAAATCGAAGATGTGGTGGCGATGCACCCAGGGGTGGCGGAAGTAGCGGCGATTGGCGTGGAAGATGGCGTGACCGGCGAGCGGGTCAAGATCATCGTGGTACGCAAGGACCCCAAGCTGACCCAGGAGCAGATCCTCGCCCACTGCCGGGAATACCTGACCGGGTACAAAGTGCCGCGCTATGTGGAGTTTCGCACCACGGAGTTACCCAAAACCACCGTCGGCAAGGTGCTACGCCGAGCCCTGCGCTGATACTGAAGGTGACGCAGACCAAATGTGGGAGGGGGCTTGCCCTGATGTCTGTAGGAGCGAGCTTGCTCGCGAAAAACGTCAACGATAACGCGTGCTTTCTGAATGAACGCGGTGCCTGTGAGTTTTTCGCGAGCAAGCTCGCTCCTACCGTACTAGGGCAAGCCCCCTCCCACATTTAGATCGAGTTCACTTGGACCCAGCGTTCTTCTTTGGACGCAATTCGAATCGCCGTCGCCAACCGCTCCACCGCCCACGCCGCTTCAAAATCAGTGCCATCGCCGCCTTGCCCCGCCAGCGCCATGATCAGCTCCTGTACCTCCAACGTCTTAAGCTCGTTGTAACCCAACTGATGCCCCGCCGCCGGGCTGAACGCGGCATAACCCGGCAGGGCGGGGCCGGCGAGCAGACGCTGGAAACCGTCCTGGCCGACGCGGCACAGGCGCAATTCGTTCAAGCGTTCCTGGTCGAACGCGAGCGTGCCCAGGGTGCCGCTGATTTCAAAACTCAGGTGGTTTTTGTAGCCGTGCTTGAGCCAACTGCTGCTGACCGTGCCGCGCGCGCCGTTGGCGAAGCGCAGCAGGGCGTGCACCTGGTCATCCACGGCGATGGATTTCAGCTCGAGGCTGCCTTTGAAGGCCGGCCGTTGCGCGTGGACGGTCTGGGTATCGGCGCACACGCTGACCACTTCGCCCACCAGATAATGGGCCATCGACAGCAAATGGCTGCCGAGGTCCGCCAGCGCGCCGCCTGCGTGTTCCACCTCACAGCGCCATGACCAGGGCGAGGCCGGATCGGCCATGAAGTCTTCGCTGAACTCGCCCTGGAAACTGATGATTTCGCCCAGCTCGCCGCTGGCAATCATCTGTCGCGCCAGTACGATCATCGGGTTGTGCCGGTAGTTGTAGCCGACGCGCGTCACCACCCCGGCCGCGCTGGCCGCGCGACGCATCGCATCGGCCTGTTCCAGGCTGACCGCCAGCGGCTTCTCGCAATACACCGCCTTGCCCGCCGCAATCGCGGCCATGGCCATGGGGTAATGCAGGTGGTTGGGCGTGGTGATGGCCACCACATCGACCCTGGGGTCGTCGATCAGCGCCTGCCAGTCGGCATGGGCCTGGGCAAACCCCCAGGCACTGGCGCAGCGTTGCGCGCGCTCGGCGTCGGCATCGGCCAGCGCCGCCAGTGTCAGCGTGACCGGCAGTTCGAAAACCGCCCGGGCGTTGTTGAACGCCAGCGCGTGGGCGCGCCCCATGAAGCCTGTGCCGATCAAGCCGATTCCGAGTTCACGCATCGCCGTGGTCCTTTGGATTATTGTTTTCAGGAAGGGTATTAATGGAATAAATATTCTCAAAATTCAATAGATGGAATAAAAATTCATTTGATGTGCGAATCATCATTTCAGCTGATGCAGGGATATTCAGCTTGTGGCCAAATGCCGTCAGTTAACAAAAGATAACGTAGCGCCGATTGTCAGACGATTCGAAAGCCCGATAGGATGGCCCGTGCTTGCCCCAGGCGCTCTAGATTGCAGGTTTCAGAGCCCTGCGCCAGGCGACACGACCTAACAATAATAAATGGGAGAAAGGTCTATGAGTGAGCCTGTCATGGGTTGGGTTGTTTGCCGCCCACGCGCCGCACGCAAGCTTGCGTTGCTGGCCACAGCGCTCTCGCTGTTTGGGGCCGTCGCATTGCCGACTGTCGTCCAGGCCGCCAGCGATACCACTTTTGCGATTGAATCCCCCAAGGCCGCCAAAGGCCTGATGATCGATGTTGTGCATGCCGGCCAGCGCCTGGTGGCAGTGGGTGATCGCGGGCACATCCTCTATTCCGATGACCAGGGCAGCACCTGGGCCCAGGCCAAAGTCCCCACCCGGCAACTGCTCACGGCGGTGTTTTTCGTCGATGCCAAGCACGGCTGGGCGGTTGGCCATGATGCGCAGATCCTGGCCAGCAGCGACGGTGGCGCCAACTGGACCCAGCAATACCAGGACCTCAAGCGCGAAGCACCGCTGCTCGACGTGTGGTTCAACGATGCCAATCACGGCCTGGCCGTAGGCGCCTACGGCGCGCTGATCGAGACGACCGATGGCGGCAAGACCTGGGAAGACGTCAGCGACCGTCTCGACAACGAAGACCAGTTCCACCTCAACGCCATTGCCTCGATCAAGGACGCCGGCCTGTTTATCGTGGGGGAGCAGGGCAGCATGTTCCGCTCCAGCGATGACGGCCAGACCTGGGAAAAACTCGAAGGCCCCTACGAGGGCTCGTTGTTTGGCGTGATCGCCACCGCTCAGCCGCGCACCCTGCTGGCCTACGGCCTGCGCGGCAACCTTTACCGTTCCACCGACTTTGGCGGCACCTGGGAGCCGGTCGAGTTGAATGCCGCCCGTGGCGCCCTCGAATTCGGGCTGTCGGGGGCGACCTTGCTCGATGACGGTTCCATCGTCGTGGTGGGCAATGGCGGCAGCGTGGTGGTCAGCCACGACGATGGCCAGACCTTCAGCGTATTCAACCGCCCGGACCGGATTTCGCTTTCAGCGGTGACGGCGGCAGGCAATGGCAACTTGATTCTGGTCGGGCAGGGCGGCGTTCGCGTCGCGACAGCTGCTGGCGCCGAACCGACGAAACAATAAGAAAAAGGCGGGAAGCATGAGCAGTCATCACAACGATAAAGCGACCTTTCTTGAGCGCCTGATTTTCAACAATCGCCCGGCAGTGATCCTCATTTGCCTGCTGGTGAGTGTCTTCCTGTTCTGGCAGGCGACGTTGATTCGCCCCTCCACCAGCTTTGAAAAAATGATCCCCCTCAAGCACCCCTTCATCGAAAAGATGATGGAGCACCGCAATGACCTGGCCAACCTGGGCAATACCGTGCGCATTTCGGTCGAGGCCAAGGATGGCGACATCTTCACCCAGTCATACATGGAGACCCTAAGGCAGATCAACGACGAGGTGTTCTACATCTCCGGCGTCGACCGCTCGGGCCTCAAGTCGCTGTGGAGCCCCAGCGTACGCTGGACCGAAGTGACCGAGGAAGGCTTCGCCGGCGGTGAAGTAATCCCGCAGAGCTACAACGGCTCGCCGCAAAGCCTCGATCAACTGCGCAACAACGTGCTCAAGTCCGGCCAGGTCGGGCGCCTGGTCGCTAACGATTTCAAGTCGAGCATCGTCGATATCCCGCTGCTGGAGTCCTACCCGGACCCGCAGGACCAGGGCAAGTTGCTGGCCCTGGACTATCGCAAGTTCTCCCATGAACTCGAAGACAAGATCCGCGACAAGTTCGAAGCCCAGAACCCCAACGTCAAGATCCACATTGTCGGCTTTGCGAAAAAGGTCGGCGACCTGATCGATGGCCTGGTGATGGTGGTGCTGTTCTTCGGCGTTGCGTTCGTCATCACCCTGATTCTGCTGCTGTGGTTCACCAATTGCCTGCGCAGCACCATTGCGGTGTTGAGCACGACACTGGTGGCGGTGGTCTGGCAACTCGGGCTGATGCACTTCTTCGGTTTCGGGCTGGACCCGTATTCGATGCTGGTGCCGTTCCTGATCTTCGCCATCGGCATCTCCCATGGCGTGCAGAAGATCAACGGCATTGCCCTGCAATCCAGCGAGGCGGACAACGCCTTGACTGCCGCACGGCGCACCTTCCGGCAACTGTTCCTGCCGGGGATGATCGCGATCCTGGCTGACGCCGTTGGCTTTATCACGCTGCTGATCATCGACATCGGCGTGATCCGCGAACTGGCCATCGGCGCGTCCATCGGCGTGGCGGTGATCGTGTTCACCAACCTGATTCTGCTGCCGGTGGCGATTTCCTATGCGGGCATCAGCAACCGTGCCATCGAACGCAGTAAAAAGGACGCACACCGCGATCATCCGTTCTGGCGCCTGCTGTCGAAATTCGCCAGCGCCAAAGTCGCCCCCGTCTCGATCCTGCTGGCCCTGGTCGCCTTTGGCGGCGGCCTCTGGTACAGCCAGAACCTGAAGATCGGCGACCTCGACCAGGGCGCGCCGGAACTGCGCCCGGATTCGCGCTACAACAAAGACAACAACTTCATCATCAGCAACTACTCCACCAGCTCCGACGTGCTGGTGGTGATGGTCAAGACCAAGGCTGAAGGCTGCTCACGCTATGAAGCCATGGCGCCCATCGACCAGTTGATGTGGAAGATGCAGAACACCGAGGGCGTGCAGTCGGCGATCTCGCTGGTGACCGTGTCCAAGCAGATGATCAAGGGCATGAACGAGGGCAACCTGAAATGGGAAACCCTGTCGCGCAACCCGGACGTGCTGAACAACTCCATCGCCCGCGCCGATGGCCTGTACAACAACAATTGCTCGCTGGCGCCGGTGCTGGTGTTCCTCAATGACCACAAGGCCGAGACCCTGGACCGTGCGGTGCACGCGGTGCAGGACTTCGCCAGGGAGAACAACAAGGACGGCCTGGAATTCATCCTCGCCGCCGGTAATGCCGGGATCGAGGCGGCCACCAACGAGGTGATCAAGGAGTCGGAGCTGATCATCCTGATCCTGGTGTACCTGTGCGTGGCGACCATGTGCATGATCACCTTCCGCTCCTGGGCGGCGACCCTGTGCATCGTGCTGCCGCTGGTACTGACCTCGGTGCTGGGCAACGCGCTGATGGCGTTCATGGGCATCGGCGTCAAGGTCGCGACCTTGCCGGTGGTGGCCCTGGGCGTCGGCATCGGCGTGGATTACGGCATCTACATCTACAGCCGCCTGGAAAGCTTCCTGCGCGCCGGCCTGCCGCTGCAAGAGGCGTATTACCAGACGCTCAAGTCCACCGGTAAAGCCGTGCTGTTCACCGGTCTGTGCCTGGCCATCGGCGTGTGCACCTGGATCTTCTCGGCGATCAAGTTCCAGGCCGACATGGGCCTGATGCTGACCTTCATGCTGCTGTGGAACATGTTCGGCGCGTTGTGGCTGCTGCCGGCCCTGGCGCGGTTCCTGATCAAGCCCGAGAAGCTGGCAGGGCAGAAGGGCAACTCGTTGTTTGCGCACTGAACTGTAGGAGCGAGGGGGACGCCTAGTTCTTGCTCGCGAAAAACGTCAACGATAACGCGTGCATTCTGGATAAATGCGCTGTCTGTGAGTTCTTCGCGAGCAAGCTCGCTCCTACATTATTGCTTTGGGCTATCATTGCGACCTTCCTCGTAAATGATTGACTGCCATGACTGCCGACACTCTGACCACCGCCCTTGCCACCAGCGACATGCTGATCATCAACGGGCTGCACGCCTTCGACTTCACGCTGGACCGGCAGTTGCTGATCGAAAGCATGGACGGTCGGGAACTCAAGCGGTGGACCTTCAGTCCAGAACAACTGGAGGCGGCGACCTTTGATGACAGCCTGCAAAGCTGGGTGCTGTGTAATGACGACGGTGAACACCGTCTGGTCTGCCTGAGCGCCATCCAGGGCGACAACAATAACGATGAGGACGAAGCAGATGATGCGTAAATTCTGGCCCCTGTTGATGGCCGGCAGTGTCGGCGCGATGTCGGTGCAGGCTGCACCGGCCGACACCTATGAACTGCTGGTCGGCAGCTATACCGCCGGCAGCAGCGAGGGGATCTACCGCCTGCAATTCGACAGCCGTACCGGGCAGTTCAGCGGCAAGCCGGTGCTGGCGGCGAAAACCGCCAACCCGTCCTGGCTGACGCTTTCCAAAGACCAGAAGCAGCTGTTTGTGGTCAACGAAAACGGTCCGGGCCAGGACGATGTGGTCGGTCGCGTCAGCAGCTACCGTATCGATCCGCAGAATTATCAGCTCACCCTGATCAATCAGGTGCAGAGCCTGGGCAATGAGCCGACTCATTCCAGCGTGGCCGCCGACGGGCGTTATCTGTTTGTCGCCAACTATTCGGTGGTGGAAGACCCGGGCGGCAGCCTGGCGATTTTGCCGCTGGACACCGACGGCAAGCTGTCGGCCCCGGTGCAGTTGAGCGGGCACCCGGCCAGCGGTGTGAACCCTGAACGCCAGGCTTCCAACCACGTGCATTCGGTGGTGTCGTCGCCGGACGGCAAGTATGTATTCGTGCAGGACCTGGGTGCGGACAAAGTGTTTGCCTACCGCTACGACCCCAAGGCCAACCACGAACTGCCGCTGACCCCGGCCGAGCCGGCCGCCGTGCAACTGCCACCGGGCAGCGGCCCGCGCCACTTGCTGTTCAGCGCCGATGGCAAGCATGCCTGGCTGACTACCGAGATGAGCGCCCAGGTGGCGGTCTTCGACTACAACGATGGCAAGCTTGCGCAAACCCAGTTGGTGGATTTCGCCGCCGGCCAGCCGGTGTCCGATAAAGCCGGCGCTGCGCTGCATGCCTCCAGCGACGGCAAGTTCCTCTACGTCAGCAACCGTGGGACGGCCAATCAGCTTGTGGTGTTCAGCATCGACCCGGCCACCGCGCACCTCAAGGAAATCCAGCGCCGCTCGGTAGAAGGCGACCACCCGCGCGAGTTCAGCCTGGACCCGAGCGGCAAGTTCCTGCTGATCGCCAACCAGAAAAGCAATGAGATCGTGGTGGTTGAACGCGACCCCAAGACCGGCCTGCTGGGTAAAACCGTGCAGAAATTGCCGATTGACGCGCCCAGCGACCTCAAGTTCCTGGTGCGTCAATAAGCCACAGGCCCCGAAAGCCGGGGCCTGACCTTCACTATTAATTTTATTGATGACGGCTACTGTTTCAAAGCATTTCTAAGCTTCAACCCTCGGGCGTAAGTTGGCTTCCAAGGCCTCCCGGCCACCAAAACCAACGCACACGAGGGTTACCGTCATGAACTTCAATCTCTTCTCGATCATCGCCGCTTCCGCCGTTTCCGCGACCGTTGCTCTGCCTGCGGCAGCCAGCGTGGACGTCTCCGGCAAAAAATCCGGCACCACTGCCTATACCCAGAAGTACCTGCAACAAAGCGCCAACTTCTATGCCGCGCTGGATCACAAGACCCAGGGCTAACAAAGATCAACCTGTGGGAGGGGGCTTGCCCCCGATTGCGGTGGGTCAGCTACAGATAAGCAGACTGACACATTGCCATCGGGGGCAAGCCCCCTCCCACAGGTTGATTGATGTTGGTTTCAGGGTTTTGCCATCACTGCGATAAACAGCTGCGACTCCAGAATCCGCTGCAGCCACGCCTGAAGCCGTGGATACGGCGCCCCCGCAAACCATTCGCGATCCACATGAGCGAACTGCCGTACGAACGGCACAACGGCCGCGTCCGCCAGGCTCATGTGCCCGGCGAGCAGGTATTCATGGTCCGCCAGCAAGTCCTCCAGCCTTTGCAGGAACACCTCACCCTCGGCCCGATAATGTTCCATTGCGTGCTCAGGGTAGCGCTCGGCGTACTTGTATCGATTCAAGTGATGTCTGAACACCTGGTCATTCTCGGCGATCAACGCCAGCACCGCAGGATCGCCTTGCAGCAGCCAATCCTCGGGATCGTGCTGCGCCAGGGCCCATTGCATGATCTCCAGGCTTTCCTCGATCACCCGGCCGTCAAGGCTCAACACCGGCACCGTGCCCTTGGGCGACAACGCCAGCATGTCGGCCGGTTTGGCCTTGAGGCTCACCTCGATGATCTCCACCGGTACGCCTGAATAGCGCAACGCCAACCGCGCGCGTATGGCATAGGGGCAGCGCCGGAACGAGTACAGCAGCGCCGCGCTCACTTGACCTCCAGGGTGCTCAAGCCATTGCCCTGGCGCTTGACCTGGATCTGCACCGGGATGCGTTCGTGCATTTCCTGCACGTGGGAGATCACCGCCACTTTGCGCCCCTGGGCCTGCAAACCATCCAGCGCGTCCATGGCCAGTTGCAGGGATTCGGGGTCGAGGCTGCCGAAACCTTCGTCGATAAACAGCGACTCGATCTTCAAGGTACTGGACGCCATCGACGCCAGACCCAGGGCGAGCGCCAGGGAGACGAGGAAGGTTTCACCGCCCGACAGCGAGTGCACCGAGCGCAGTTCGTCGCCCATCTCGGTGTCCATCACCAGCAGGCCAAGCATGCTGCCGCCGCGTTTAAGGCGGTAGCGGCGCACCAGCTGGCGCAATTGCACGTTGGCGTGGTGCACCAGCAGGTCGAGGTTGTAGGCCTGGGCGATTTTGCGGAACGTGTCGCCAGTGGCCGAACCGATCAGCGCATTCAGGCGGGCCCAACGCTGCCATTGGTCATAGGCCTTGGCGATCTGTTCGGCCAGGGCGTGATTGGCGTCCTGGCGCCGCTGGTCTTCGGCCTGGCGGGCGCGCAGTTCGGCGCAGTGTTTCTCGCCCTCGGCCAGTTGCTGATTGAGCGCGGCAAGGCTGTTGTCCAGCTGCTCGGCGTCCAGGTTGCCGTTGTGCAAGGCCTGATGTTCGGCCAGGCGCTGTTCGCGCTCCTGCAGCAAGACACCGGCTTGTTCAACGGCTTTTTCGCGGGTGTGCAACTGCTGGCGCAGGTCCGTGACCTGGGCCTCGTCGAAGGCCAGCAGGCGGGTCAGGCCTTGGTCATCCAGCTCGGGATGCGCGGCGCGCCACGCAGTGATGCGCGTGTCCAGGGCTTGTTGCTCCGTCTCGAGCGCTTGCTGACGTTCAAGCAGGGCCTTGAGATCGGCGACCAGTTGCACCAGCGCCGTGTGTACCGCGTGCAGTTCCTGGCTGGCGTCGGCTTCGCTTTGGCGCGCCTGGCTGACGGCCTGGTCCAACTGCTGTTGCCACTGTTCGGCGCTCTCGTGAGTGCCGAGCAAGTCGCTGAGTTTGGCCTGGGCGTCGTGTTGCTGGGTGCAGAGCTGCGCGACCTGCAGATTCAGGGCTTCTGACTGCTGCTGGCGATGCTGCTGATGGGTCTGTTGTTTTTCGATGGCCTGCTGGCGCTCTTGCTGCTCGGCCAGTTCATCGCGCTGATGGCCCAGTTGCTCGAGACGCTGGCTGACCTGCTGGTCGAGTTGCAGGAAGGTCGCCGCCGGCTCACTGCGCAAACCTTCCAGGGTGGCGGCGGGCAACAGGCTGGCGAAGCTGGCAAGCTCCGTATCGAGGCGCTCGCGGTCACTGGCCAGGGCGCGCTGCTGGTCGAGCAACAATTGTCGGGCCTGCTGGCTCGCGTCCTGGGCGGCCTGCAATTGCTGCTGCAAACGCCCGGCGTTTTGTTGCAGGTTGAGCAGGGCGCCCTGGCGCTGTTCGTCCTGGGCGATGCTTTGCGTCAGTTGCGCCAGTTGCTGGGCCAGCCAGTCGGTGCGCTTGACCGCGTCCTGATTCAACAGCGTCGCGTACAGTGGGTGCGCTTCAAGGTTTGGCGCCAACGCCTGCTGCTGCAGCGCCAGCTGTTCCTGTTGGGCTAAAAATTCCTTTTGCTGGGCGATCAGCCCACCCACTTCGCCGCGTAGCTCGGTGAGTGTTTCCTTGAGGCGGTCGACGGCTTGCTGCGCTGTGGCCTCTTCGCTTTCATCGTGGCGACCCAGGCTCTGCAACAGCGCTTCGGGCTGGTGATAGGGATGTTCGTGGCTGCCGCAGACCGGGCAGGGCTGGCCATCCTGCAACTGTTCGCGCAGTTCCTCGACGCTGGCACTGCGGGCCAGGCGCTGGCGCTCCAGCAGTTGCTTGGTCACCGTCAGGGTTTGCTCGGCCACCGTCAGTTCGGCTTTGGTTTGCAGGCCGGTCTGGTTCAGTTGCTCGCGCTGCTGCGCCGCGTCGGCGAGTTTCTGCGCCAGGGTGCCGGCCTGGGTGTCGAGCTGCTGTTGACTGCCCCACAAGCGCGCGAGGTCTTCGAAAGCGCGTTGTTGCTTGCGATTGTCCTGCAGGAGGCTGGCGAGCAATTGAATTTGCTCGGCCACCGCGTGGGGTTCGGCGCCGGCCTCCTGGTACAGCAGGTCCAGGGCCTCGCGTTGCAGGGTAAATTGCTCGACGGCGGCGTTGACGCGCTGTTCAAGCTGCGGCAGTTCAGCCTCGCCCTGGTTCAGGCGATTGCCGATCATCATCAGTTGTTGCAGGCGGTCGCGGTAGGCCGTCCAGGCGTCGCTCAGTGGCGCGAGGGTGGCGCTGCGCTCAAGTTCGGTGGCCAGGCTTTGCAGGCGCTCGGCGACCTGGGCCTGTTTGTCCTGCAAGCCTGTGAGCAAGACGTGGCCTTCGTGGCAGGCGCTTTCGTGCTGCTGCTTTTCCTCGGTGCGCTTGGCCAGCTCTTTGGTCAAGTGGGTGAGGGTGGTCTGTTCTTCGAAGGCCTGGCGCAGCAAAGGCGCGGCGCTTGCCTGGTTTTGCTGGGCTTGGGCCAGGGCCGATTGGGCGGCGGCCTGCTGTTGTTGCGCCTGTTCCTGACGGCTGTGCAGCGCGGTTTGTTGCTCAAGGTGCTGTTGAATCTGCGCGGCGAGCGGGGCCAGCAATGCGTCGAGTTCAGCGCGACGCACGAAGTGATGGCGTTGCGGCGCGAGCTGGTCCAGGCGCGTCAGGTCCTGGCGCTGCTGGCCTTGGCTGTCCCACAGTTGTTGGGCTTGTTGCAGCTGCTCGGCGGCGCTTTGCCGGCGCTCCTGCCATTCGCGCAACTCCTTGAGCCAGGTGTGCTGCAACTCCAACTGCTTGAGTTGGGCCTGGTGGGTTTTGAGTTGCTGTTGTGCCTGACTCAGTTGTTGATCCAGCTCGGCGCGGGCTTCGGCAGCCAGAGGCACCACGCCGCTGGCCTGGTCCTGCAATTGTTTGTGCACGTCCCTGGCATCCTTGGCCTTGTCGAACGCACGGCGGCCCAGTTGGGTATACAGCGCGGTGTCGGTGAGCTTTTCCAGCAGTTCGCTGCGCTCGTTGTCGTTGGCCTTGAGAAAGGCGCTGAACTCGCTTTGCGCCAGCAGCACTGCGCGGGTGAATTGTTCGAAGTTCAGGCCCAGGGCCAGTTCCAGCTGGGTCTTGTATTCGGTTTTCTGACTGGCCAGCAGTTGCTCGCTGTCCAGGTCGATCAGGCTCTGGCGGCTGTTCTGCAACTTGCCGCTGGCCTTGTCGCGCGCGCGATTGGCTTCCCAGCGCGCACGGTAGCGGCGGCCACTGACGCCGACGAAATCCACCTCGGCATAACCACCGCCGGTGCCCCGTCTGAGCAGGGTGCGCGGGTCGCCGATGGAAATGTCGCTGTCGGCATCCGGCATCTTGGCCTGGCCGGTATCGCCCAGGCGCGGCACCGCGCCAAACAGCGCCAGGCACAGCGCATCGAGCAGGGTGCTCTTGCCGGCGCCGGTCGGCCCGGTGATGGCGAACAGACCGGCACTGGCCAGCGGCTCGGCGGTGAAGTCGATCTCGAACGGTCCGGCCAGGGACGCGAGGTTTTTCAGGCGGATGGCGAGGATCTTCATGGCTGTTCGCCCTCCTGTTGCACTTCCTGGAGCAGCACGGCGAAGTCCTTCAAGGTCTGTTCATCCACTTCGCTGCCATAGCTGTCCTGCCAGGCGCGGCTGAACAATTCCTGGGGGGTGAGTTGGTCGAGTTCGACCAGGCGCTCCTCATCATTGCCTTCGCGCGGGCCATTGCCTGCGTATTCGGCGGCGATGCGCACCAGGCGCACGGCCTTGCCTTGCAGGGCATTTTCGATCTGCTGGCGCAGGTCCGGCTGCGGTTCGTCAAGGCGTACCCGGACTTCCAGCCATGGGTGACGTTGGGTTTCGGCCAGCAAATCCACATCGGGCAAGTCGGCCAGCTGTTTGAGGATATCTGCCAGAGGCGCGGCCTCCAGGCGTTGCAGATTGACCGAGCGCGGGATCGGCAGCGGTTCGACGCTGACCAGCCTTTCGCCCTGGAACGTCACGTCGAGCACCTGGTGCTTGTAGCCGATTTCGGAAAAAGACAGCGGAATCGGCGAGCCGCTGTAGCGAATGCGCTCTTCGCCATTCACCTTCTGCGGCTTGTGCAAATGGCCGAGGGCGACGTAGCCGACACTTCTATCGAAGAGTTTGGCCGGCAGCGCCTCGGCATTGCCGATGATCAGGCTGCGCTCGGAGTCTTCCGACACCGATCCCCCGGCCATGTGTGCATGGCTGATGGCAATCAGCGCCTGGCCCTTTTTGCGTTTGGCGTTGGCGGCGGCGATCAGCCATTCATGCACCTGGCCGATGCCCTGCAGGTAATCATCGCCCAACTGTGCGCCCGTGACTTCCGCCGGGCGCAGGAACGGCAGCGCCAGGCACCAGGCGGCGATCTTGCCTTTGGCATCCGGCAACGGGATCAACAGGCGTTCGGCATCCAACTGGCCATCATCGAGCCACAACACCCGGCCCAGGGCGTGGGTGCGCAGGCGGCGCATCAACGGTGCGGGCAATTCGATGCGCGACCCGGAGTCATGATTGCCGGCAATCATCACGATCGTCAGTGTCGGGTTTTGTTCGTGGGCGCTGATGATGAAGTCATACAGGCGCTCCTGTGCCTTGAGCGGCGGGTTGACCGTGTCGAAAATATCGCCGGCGATCAACAGCGCCTCCGGGCGGTGGGCCTTTAACTGGTCCAGCAGCCATTCGAGGAAACAGGCGTGTTCGAAGTCGCGTTCCTGGCCGTGCAGGTTTTGCCCAAGGTGCCAGTCGGAGGTGTGGAACAGACGCAAGGCGAACTCCGTGCAGAAGAGGAAAAGGAGGGAAGTTTACCTGTAAAAGCACACGGGGTGCCTGCGGGTAGCCCCGGATCCTGTGTGAGAGGGGGCTTGCCTCCTCCCACAGGGGATCGCGTTGTTTTATTGGGTATCCGTGCCCCAACAAAAAATGCGCCCCTGAGGGCGCATTTCTTTGTTCGGTCAGCGATCGCCTGTCAGGCAGGCGCATTCCAGGCACGATCACCGTGCTCGTCCTTGATGCGAGTCGGCAAGCCCATCACGTCCAGCGCTTTCAGGAACGGCTCGGCCGGCAGTTCCTCGACGTTGGCCATGTGTTTCACATCCCACTCACCACGCGCTACCAGCAGCGCGGCGGCGACCGGTGGCACGCCGGCGGTGTAGGAGATGCCCTGGCTGTCGGTCTCGGCGAAGGCTTCCTCGTGGTCGGCCACGTTGTAGATGAACATCTCGCGCGGCTGGCCATCCTTGGTGCCTTTGACCAGGTCACCGATGCAGGTCTTGCCGGTGTAGCCGGGGGCGAGCGAAGACGGGTCGGGCAGGACGGCCTTGACCACTTTCAACGGCACCACTTCCAGGCCTTCGGCGGTGGTGACCGGTTTCTCGGAGAGCAGGCCGAGGTTTTTCAGCACGGTGAACACATTGATGTAGTGTTCGCCGAAGCTCATCCAGAAGCGCACGTTGGGCACGTCGAGGTTTTTCGACAGCGAGTGCACTTCATCGTGGCCGGTGAGGTAGAGGTTCTGCGAGCCGACGACCGGCAGGTCGTCGGTGCGTTTGACTTCGAACATGGTGTTGCTGGTCCACTGGCTGTTCTGCCAGCTCCACACCTGTCCGGTGAACTCGCGGAAGTTGATTTCCGGGTCGAAATTGGTGGCGAAGTATTTGCCATGGGAGCCGGCATTGACGTCGAGGATGTCGATCGAATCAATGCGGTCGAAATGCTGTTGCTGCGCCAGCGCGGCGTACGCGTTGACGACACCCGGGTCGAAGCCCACGCCCAGGATGGCGGTGATGTTCTTCTGTTTGCATTCTTCCAGGTGGTTCCATTCGTAGTTGCCGTACCACGGCGGGGTCTCGCAGACCTTGCCCGGCTCTTCGTGAATGGCGGTATCGAGGTACGCAACGCCCGTATCGATGCAGGCACGCAGCACCGACATGTTAAGGAACGCGGAACCCACGTTGATGACGATCTGCGACTCGGTCTCGCGGATCAGGGCCTTGGTCGCTTCCACGTCCAGGGCGTTCAGCGCGAAGGCCTGGATGTCGGCGGGAACCTTGAGGCTACCCTTGGCCTTGACGCTGTCGATGATGGCCTGGCATTTGGAGATGTTGCGCGACGCGATAGCAATACGACCGAGTTCGTCGTTGTGCTGCGCGCACTTGTGGGCCACCACCTTGGCGACACCTCCTGCACCAATGATAAGAACGTTCTTTTTCAATTGCTTTATCTCTCCTTTATCCGCCAGCTTACGAAAGGCTGGACAGGTAGTCGTCGTAACCAAATTCACGAACCACTTCGACTGTACCGTCGAGTTGTTTCACTACGATGGACGGCATTTTCAGGCCGTTGAACCAGTTTTTCTTGACCATGGTGTAGCCTGCGGTGTCGATGAACGACAGCCGATCGCCGATGGCCAGCGGACGATCAAATTGATACTCGCCGAAAATGTCCCCGGCCAGGCAGGATTTGCCGCACACCATGACGGTGTGTTCGCCTTCGCTTGGCGCCAGCTTGGCGTTGAGGCGATAGATCAGCAGGTCCAGCAAGTGGGCTTCGATGGAGCTGTCGACCACGGCCAGGTTCTTGCCGTTGTAGAGCGTGTCGAGCACGGTGACTTCGAGCGACGCGCTGTTGGTGATTGCCGCTTCCCCCGGTTCCAGGTACACCTGCACGCCGTACTTCTCGGAGAATGCTTTCAAGCGCGCGCAAAACGCGTCCAGCGCATAGCCTTCACCGGTGAAATGGATGCCGCCGCCGAGGCTGACCCACTGGACCTTGTGCAGCAGCGCGCCGAAGCGTTCTTCGATGGTGCCGAGCATTTTGTCGAACAGACTGAAATCGCCGTTCTCGCAGTTGTTGTGGAACATGAAACCGGAGATCTGCTCGATCACGCCTTCGATCTTCACCGGGTCCCATTCGCCCAGGCGGCTGAACGGACGCGCCGGGTCGGCCAGCAGGTAATCGGAGCTGCTCACTTGCGGGTTGACCCGCAGGCCGCGGGTCTTGCCTTCGGAGCGCTCGGCAAAGCGCTGCAGCTGGCTGATGGAGTTGAAGATGATCTTGTCGCAGTTGTCCAGCATCTCTTCGATTTCATCATCGGCCCAGGCCACGCTGTAGGCGTGCGCCTCACCTTCGAACTTCTGGCGGCCGAGCTTCAACTCATACAGCGACGACGAGGTGGTGCCGTCCATGTATTGCTGCATCAGGTCGAACACCGACCAGGTGGCAAAGCACTTGAGTGCCAGCAGAGCCTTGGCGCCGGACTGCTCGCGCACGTAGGCAATCTTCTGCATGTTGACCAGAAGCTTCTGTTTATCGATGAGGTAGTACGGCGTTTTGATCATTTTTGAGAGCCTGCGGCGGTGCCTGCCAAAAAAGGACACGCATTGTGCCCGCACTTGGAACAGATCGAAAGGTTAGTGGGCGGAATTTGCTGCGCCGGGTTTCGAGCATAGGGCCTGAGTATGACCGTCCATGGTTATACACCGACCTGATGTGGGAGGGGCGGTGCGACGATTCGACTTGCTCTCGATGGCGGCCTCTGGGCCGACCAGGGTGTTGGATTGGACCGAGTACATATCCGTTTCTGCGGTAACGGCTGCTAATGGTTCCGCTTTTACAGCGGCTCACTTTTGAAAAGCGCAAAAGTAAGCAAAACGCTCTTGCC